>JBDUAQ010000052.1:0-18142 GCA_040004575.1 bacterium | reverse complement strand
GTCCGATTCCATCACCGGGCAGCGCTACGATGTTATAGGATTGTTTTGGTGGCATCGTTCTTGTTCGAAGAGACTGACTATATGCGACTTGGCAGAGAATCGACAAGAACGCCTTTCAGGTAGCGCGCCCGCTTGCGGAGCAGGATTCGGGAATCCGCTCGTGCTATTCTGACCTCAGCGATGATGCTAGACTATTTGGGTAACAAGGCAGCGGGGTCAGGCAATCGAGTCTATTGAAGAAGTGGGAACCGCGATTTTCAAGCGGCTGGTCGGTGACTATCTTCTCATTCGCCCCTGGCTTCAGCCAGGTGACGATTCAAGTTTGCGAGTGATGGAAACCGTTTAAAACGGTTTTAGTTGATACGATCCACTGTTCACCTGACTGAAGTCAGGTGTTAATGAGATTGGTTGAATATCAACCGCATCGCAGGATTTATGACAACGAGCCAAAAAAGGTTAGCAATAAGGTTAGGCGCCGGCGTTGTTGTCGTCGCGGCGATTGTGGGCGTGTTGTTGATCGTGCGCGCCGTGCCGATCGTTGCCGTCGGACTGGTTGCGTTAGGCTTGCTAGTCCTCCTTGCTTTCAAGATTCGGGCCAACCGCAAGACTAAAGTGATTTTTGGTTTTTACATTGCGGCCAATGAAATCCTCGTTAATGGCGACAAGAGCCGTTATCACTTTGAGATTGCCGAAGTCATAAAGACCGGCGAAAGGGTCGTCGTGTCAATGCCTGATTCGCCGCCGTTGAGCCGGTTTGCGTTAGGCGCTTTGTATTATTCAATTGGCGATCACAATGCCGCGGTAGAACAACTCGGGTTCGCGGCCGAAGAAGAAGTCTTGAAGGAGAGTCGCCACTCGACACCGTCAAGGCTGTTGCGGCGCTACGTCGCAAGACTCCGGCGGATCGAACGCCGGCCAAAACGTTATGCAAAACTAAATGCCGCGATTGCGAACCTGGAGCGAATGCATCAGCAACGTGCCGCGCGACTACTGGCAGAGAGCCAGCAGCAACTGAAGCGAATCGTGGAGGCCTACGAAGGCGAGATGTCCGAACAGATCCGCTCGCCCCGCAGAGACTTTCCAATATCCAAGAGCCGTTCGCTGAAGTCGATTACTGCTCCGCCAACTATTTCGGAAGTCCTAAACGAAGTCTATCAGGAAGAACCCAAGGCTTCCTGATTCCCGAACCTGCGTAATCACCCCATTGCTTGAAACGCTCACAGCCGAAATCATCGCGATAGGATCGGAGTTGCTGGCTCCCGACCGCACCGACACCAACAGCCTCTGGCTCACCGAAAAACTCAACAGCATCGGCATTGAAGTAAAGTTAAAGACCATCGTTGGCGACGACGACGCGCGACTGGAAGAAGCCATCAAGGACGCAATCCGGCGCTCGAAAGTTGTGATTACAACCGGCGGGCTTGGTCCAACCGAGGATGACGTCACGCGCAAAGTTGCGGCGCGCGCGCTTGGTCGTCGCCTGATTCTTGACGAAACAATCCTCGCCGAGCTGCGCGAGAAGTTTCGCAGCTTTGGTCACGTCATGCCGGAGCGAAACTCACGCCAGGCGATGGTGATCGAGAAGTCGGAAGTGTTGCCTAATCCCAACGGCAGCGCGCCAGGATTGTTCATCGACAACGAAGGCGTCGCGATCGTGTTGCTGCCGGGACCGCCGCGCGAAATGAAGCCGATGTTTAAAAATCATGTGCTGCCGAAGCTAGCTGCGCGACCGGGTTCTGTGAAAATCGTAAGGAGGATGTTGCGAGTCGCGGGCCTGGGCGAGTCGGCCGTTGATGAAAAGATTGCGCCCATCTACACGCGCTACGAGAATCCACAGACCACGATTCTTTTCAACCAGAGCGAGATCGAGATTCACTTAACTGCGCGCGGCCGAACTGAAGCGGAAGCTGAGGCATTGCTTGACGACGTGTCAGCGCAACTGGAGGAACGGCTGGGTAACGCTGTCTTTTCGTTTGCGGGGGAGAAGATGGAAGAAGTTGTTGGGCTGAAGTTGACGATCGGTGGTTACACGCTGTCAGTTGCTGAGAGTTGTACCGGCGGATTGATCGCGCAACGACTGACCGACGTGCCGGGTTCATCGAAATACTTTATCGAAGGCGTGGTTGCGTATTCGAACGACGCCAAGACGAGAACACTTGGCGTCGAGCCGGTGTTGCTGCTTGAACACGGCGCCGTAAGTGCTCCGGTAGCGGAAGCCATGGCGGAGGGAATTCGCAAACGTGCACGTACGGATTTTGGTTTGTCGATAACCGGAATTGCCGGGCCCGGTGGCGGCAGCGAAGACAAGCCAGTCGGCCTCATCTACATCGCCCTTGCCGACGACGCCCACACGGAACATCGCAAGTTCATCATTCCCGGCGACCGCAATTTAATTCGCTGGCGCGCGTCGCAAGCGGCGCTGGACCTCTTGCGCCGAAGGTTGATTTGAATTACGGCTGAATCCCAAATGTCCTTTTTAATAAAGCCAATCTCCCAAGGCTGAAAGGCCCTACAGCTCTTCGAGACTGATTCACGAGAGAATGTTCCCGCCAAAATTGGATCGCGTGCATCATCGATCAATTCATTCAATAAGCTTTGGGCATTCCAGATGTTCCAGTGCCTCTGCAGCTAATCGCCGAAAATAACGGACAATTCATTTTTTCCCGGTCGCGCAAAACCAATCTTGGAAGTAGCCGGCGAGGGTGAATGGACAGACGCCAAGACCGGCGCACACAAAGTGCTACACCAACCAATGTCCGTGGAATGGTCGTCAACCGGGTTTGCGATCATTTCCGATAAGAGCGCTTTGGCGTCTTCCGGTGTAGGTTTAGAGTTACTGTTTCGAAGTGCAATTGCGCCTACCAAAAAAGGCAGCGTTACACCCCGCTCACCGTGGCCGTGTTTTACCCACTCTTGCATAATTACAAACCAATCGGGCCTCATACGCGTCTCGCTTCTTTTCGACCGAGTGTAGGAACGATCTCCGGCTTCCCCATTGATTCTATAAGTAGTTCCTTATCAAGATCTGGCCAGCTGAGTTTGTCGCCGCTGGCCACCTGAACATTGTGAATCTCGCCCACTGTCGCTTTTCTAAACCAAGGAAATCTCTCAAAAGAAAGGAAGAACTCCTTGTCGTGCATTAACAGCCAGATCCCCTGCATGTCTATATGGGTGACCTCAACGTCCAAAATAGCTTTCCCAGCGATCTTTGATTTTATTTTCATGCTCCTCAACTAACCTCAGCGCTCTTTTGATTTGCCTGGGTTTCAGACCATTATTTCTCTGCCAATTCGATGTTCGGTTCAAGCCAGAATTTGGCTTGACCACCGCCGTGAAATACGTGAACGTGCATTCGAGATTCCTCATTTGAATAAAAAGCAAAGCGAAAACCTAATTCTCGAAAGATTGTTGGGCTCACCACTCCACTCCGCCACGAGCAGGGATTCGCAGGTCAGCTCTAAAATGAAGCAGAAGCGCTTCTTAAGCAATCTCTTGTGACTCACTAGCCTGATTGCTATAGTGCCAGACTTCTTTCATGACCTAACGAATCGCCTGGCTGGAGGAGATCTGACTTGCGACCTGCGGCTGTCATCATCATCGCATACCTGCTGGGCTCGATACCGTTTGGTTATCTGATCGTTCGAGCGACGCAAGGCGCAGACATAAGGGAAACGGGTTCTGGTGGAACGGGTGCGACGAATGTGTCGCGGCGTGCCGGAAAAGCCGCAGGTGTGGTGACGTTATTGCTCGATGCGTTGAAGGGCGCGGCGTCCGTTGTGATCGCGAAGTTGGTTTTGGTTCAACCTGTTGAGAGCCCATCTTGGGGAGTGGCGGCGGCAGCGATTGCCGTGATTTTGGGACACATCTTTCCAGTGTGGCTGCGGTTTCGCGGAGGGAAAGGTGTTGCGACAGGAGTCGGGGTATTTCTCGTGCTGGCGCCGATCCCGGTTGCTTTTGCGGCGGTAGTTTTTGTCCTGATTGTTTGGCGAACGCGTTATGTTTCGCTGGGGTCGATCTTAGCGGCAACGATGATACCGGCGGTTACATTGATTCAGAACCGACTTCGACCCACTGTAGAATTCGCACCTCTCTTTATTGCCGAGATGGCAGCTGCAGCGCTGATCATATTCGCGCATCGTGCAAACCTTGGCAGACTGATTGACGGGACGGAAAGTGAATTTAGGTAGAGTTCTATGGTAGTGATCTCTCTGTCACCCGCTTCGCGGGCTTAGTTATTTCAAGCGGCTGCTAACCCCGGGCTTACGCCCGGGGCTACTATCTTCCGCGCCTCCGGCGTTCATTGAGTGTTGAATGAAACGCGTTGCAATCATCGGTGCAGGTAGTTGGGGGACGGCGCTCGGGATCGTGGCGGCGCGTGCCGGCCATGAGGTACATCTCTGGTCACATAATGCTGCGGTGGTCGAGTCGATCAATCGTGAGCACAGCAATTCGCGTTACCTGACCGAGGCACGGATTCCCGACACTGTTTGTGCGACGGGCAATATCGTCGAGGCAGTCGGCAGAGCCGAGCTGGTGATCCTCGCCGCTCCTTCGCACGCCATGCGAGAGCTGCTCGTTAGCATGGCTCCGGCGTTGCGGGCGGAGATGATCGTTGTCAGCGCGACGAAGGGAATTGAGATCGACACCGGCAAGCGAATGTCTCAGGTTGTCGCTGAAGTCGTTTCCAGGGAAACTCGTCCGCGGTTCGTTTGTCTGTCTGGACCGTCATTCGCGAAGGAAGTCGCCGAGAATCATCCGACCGCGATCGTGGCAGCCAGCGACGATCGCGAGGCGAGCCGTATGGTCCAGGCAGAATTGAGCTGCGACAATTTGCGTGTTTACACTAACGATGATGTCGTGGGTACTGAACTCGGCGGTTCGGTAAAGAACGTCATGGCGATCGCAGCGGGGATGGTTGCCGGCCTTGGCTACGGTTCGAACAGCATTGCGGCGTTGATCACGCGAGGGCTGGCCGAGATGACGCGGCTGGCGCTGCGCGAAGGCGCCAAACTGGAAACGATGATGGGTCTCGCGGGCCTGGGTGATCTGGTTTTAACTTGCACCGGCGGACTCTCGCGCAATCGCTTTGTCGGTCAGGAGCTGGGTAAGGGTCGTAGCCTGAACGACATTGCGGCGGGCATGAATGAGATTGCCGAAGGCGTAAAGACTACGCTGGCCGTCAAGAGACTCGCCGAGCGCATCGGAGTTGACATGCCAATCACAAACGAAGTGCATGCGGTGCTCTATGAAGGAAAACTGGCATCGGATGCGGCGACGGAACTAATGACGCGGCCTTTGCGAGAAGAGCGCAATTAGGTAGTGTAGAGTGTGGACTGTGAAGAGCTATGCCCGTGGCAACCGAAGAAAAACTGCTCGCCTCGAATCGTGCCGCGTTTCATGAGTACCACATCCTCGACAAATACGAGGCTGGTATTGCCCTGACCGGAACGGAAGTGAAGAGCGTGCTGGCGGGCCGGGTGCAATTGAAGGAGGGTTATGTCGCCGTCCGCGATGGTGAGGTGTGGTTGTTTAATGCCCACATTTCACCTTATTCTCATGGAAACCGGGAGAACCATGAGCCGCTGCGGACGCGCAAGTTGCTACTGCACAAACGCGAGATCGAACAGTTGGACCAGGCGGCGGTAAAGCAGGGAATGACCCTGGTAGCGTTGCGCATCTACCTGAAGCATCGCCGCATCAAGGTTGAAGTAGCAGTGGCCCGTGGAAAGAAGCTGTACGACAAGCGGGAGACTGAAATGCGGCGCACGGTGGAGAGAGAGACGCGCGCACAACTCAAGGAACGGAATAGATAACGACTTAAAATAAATTGTTGCGGGGAATCATAAGAATGCAAATTGAAAGCACAAATGGATCCTATCGAGAGCTCGACGTCCAGGCCATCGCTATCGCAGTTTTCAAAGGCGAGAAGGCTGATGACGGATTTCTGAAGGACCTCGATTCAGTCACGGGTGGCGTGGTTAAGTCGATCATCGATTCTGAAGAATTGAAGGGCAAAGAGGCGGAGGCCGTTTATCTCCACCTGGTGGGCAACAGTGAGATCAAGGCGCAGCGCCTGCTGTTAGTGGGAGTTGGAGAGCGGACTAAGTACTCAACTGCTCAAGCGTCACACATGGCCGGCACCGCAGTGCGCACGCTGCGGGGAAAGAATGTGAAGTCGATTGCCGTCGTTCCCAGGCTTGAGGGAAATCCCGAAGAGATCGCTTCGGCCGTTGCGGAAGGTTCGTTCATGGCGTTGTTTGATCCCGACAAGTACCAAACGAAGGACAAAGAAGTCAGGGAGATAAGCAAGCTTGTGGTTGTAATGGATGGCGCGGATGAAACGGGTCTCAAGCGCGGAGCCGAACGCGGCAGAATCATCGGCGAATCGGTGAACTTCACACGTGACCTCGCGAATGAGCCGGGCGCTTATATGACACCGACAAACATGTCTGAACGAGCTCGCGAGGTGGCGACGGAGTTTGGACTTAGCATCGACGTGCTTGATGAAGCTCGAATGGAACAGGAAGGCATGGGTTCGTTGTTGAGCGTGTCGCATGGATCAGACGAACCCGCGAAGCTGATCGTTTTGAAGTACACCCCGCCAAACGCGAGCGAGGAGGGGGGCAAGCTGCTGGCTTTTGTCGGGAAGGGAATCACCTTTGACTCCGGAGGCATTTCGCTCAAGCCCGGCGATAACATGGAACTGATGAAGTATGACATGACTGGTGGCGCCACGGTGATGGGAGCGATGCGTGCAATCGCGCAGCTCAAGCCTTCAATTCCCGTGCTGGGTGTGGTGCCCTGTGCCGAGAATCTGCCGTCCGGCAAAGCCACCAAGCCGGGAGATGTCGTGAAAGCGATGACCGGCAAAACCATTGAGATAATCAACACCGACGCTGAAGGCAGATTGATTCTCGCCGACGCCATCGCCTACGCCAAAAAACTTGGAGCTACAACGATAGTAGATATCGCCACGCTCACTGGCGCTGTGTCGGTCGCGCTGGGTGATGTCAATACGGCTGTGCTGGGCACTGATCAAGGTCTGATTGACGAAATAGTCGCGGCCGGAAAAGAGGTCGGTGAGAAGTTTTGGCAATTGCCGCTCGACAAAGAATATTCCAAGCAAATCAAGTCGGACATCGCGGATATCAAGAATGTGGGCGGCAGAAAAGCGGGCACTATTACGGCAGCGGCATTCCTTAAGGAATTTGCCGACGGTGTTTCCTGGGCACACCTTGACATTGCCGGTACTGCCTGGAGCGACGATGCGAAGCCGTATCGGGCGAAGGGGCCGACCGGGGTGGCTGTGCGAACCTTTGTCAGGATAGTGGCGCGAGCCGCAACGAAAGGTAATGGCGGTTAAGCACGGCGCGATAGACGGAGCTGTAGTCAGTATATGAGAACGGCTGTCCTCATTGGTGAACATTAATCCACGCCGCACGATCAGAAAAATTTAATTTCGTTCGACTTTTCCCAATCCAGATCGTGGCACCAGAGTTGTAACGGTGCAGCTAGTCGCCAAAGGAGTGGCATCCCCTCATAAAGAAGGTCCTCGCCCCCCT
Source organism: bacterium (assembly GCA_040004575.1). Lineage (GTDB taxonomy): Bacteria > Acidobacteriota > Blastocatellia > Pyrinomonadales > Pyrinomonadaceae > PSRF01. The sequence continues at coordinate 10,580 of JBDUAQ010000052.1, read as the reverse complement.
CGACAGCCGTTCGAGGTATTATCGCAGCCACTCCTTTGGCCTCACCATTTTCTGCCGGTCTCTCCCAATATTCAGCTCCTCGCCATAATTACTTAAGGAACTATCAAGAAGTGCTATAATTTTGGCGGTTTGGCCCTTAGGTAAACGTCCTCTGGTTCGTCTGTTTGCTTATCAGGAGCGCGCAAACGGGTGGTGACTAATTACTACAAAGTTCTGGGAATCAAGCATTCGGCATCGCGGTCGGAAGTCAAATCGGCCTACCGCAAGCTGGCGAGATTGCGGCACCCGGACGTGAACGGCGGGTCAGAAACGGCCGCTCGAGAATTTGCGCTACTTTCCAGAGCCTATCGCGTATTAATCGATCCTCAGGAGCGGGCTTACCACGATCAGCAACTGTCCGGGCCATCCACTGGAGGCGCTTCAGTTCTTCATTCAGATAACCTCCACGCCCAACGCGCTCGCGCTATGCAGGCGCGCTGGGACAGAGTTGTTAATGAAGTTCTTGAAAGAGATAGACAGGAGGGCCGGGAGCGCCAGCGCGCTGTGTTTACGACCGTCTCGTTATTTCTCTCCACATTTTTTGTTGCGATGCTCAAGCCACATCTGTGGGAAACGTTTAATTATTTGGGTCGGGCTATCGTTCTTACTCTTTTTGTGATCGGCGTCTGGCATCTCGCCACGCGACTCCGCGAATACTTCGCTCACTACACATATCGTCCGAAGCCGATTCAGGATTCCATCATGCGAGACGATGAGAAGCCTGAACAACCCTTCACGCGATTCTCCGCCTATACGTTCCTTTTGGGCGGATACGCCTTGAGCATTGGGGTCGGACTAATCATCGGATGGCACGCTCAGGGTTTCATGAGCGGCTTAACTATGCTGCTTCCGCGTGAAGTCGCCCATTCCAACATGCTGTTTTACTCCTCCACCGTGCTGTTGATTCCAGACCTGGTAGTTTATCCTCCCATAGCGGTCTTGATTGTCGACTCAATGCAAGCTCTGACTTCAAGGATGGACTAGCGCAAGGCAAACTGCCCGCGCCGAAAAAGAAATGCGAAACTGCCAAAAACCCTGGTCAGCTCCCTTGGCCCTTATAGTGGTAACCGCAATCCTTCCGCTAATCACTGGCGGCGGACGTGTTGTTAGTGCGCGTACTGCGCAGGACCAAACGAAACAGGCGCTGCCGCCTCTCCAGCATGCAATTGAAAAACAAAGACAGCGTTTGAATTCCGCAGAGATCGAAGACCGCCGCGACGCTCTGATGCAATTGCGTGCAATGCAGCATCCCGAAGCGTCGCGTGTAGCGCTATCGGCGTTGAATGATCCGGCACCAATGGTCCGGGCTACAGCGGCCGCGGCGGTTTTGTGGTTGCCAGCGGATGAGAGCGCGGCGAGTTTGATCCCGTTGCTGAGCGATAAAGAGGAATTCGTTCGTCAGCAGACTGCTTATGCGCTTGGGCAAACGCGCAGCCATTCCGCAGTCAACGCTCTTATTGAACGACTTGCCGACAAGAAAGATTCCGTTCGTGGCGCAGCGGCAGTAGCGCTTGGCCAAATCGCAGACGCAACAGCGGTGACTTCTCTCGCGTCGGTTTTGAATCCGCAAGCGGGACTGACGCCGGCAAAGAAGGGTAAAAGAAGTAAACGAGAACAGAATGCCTTTGTTTTGAGATCGGCCGCCCGTTCGTTGGGACAGATCGGAAGTCGCGCGGGCCTACCGGCTCTCATCAGCGTACTGCAAGACGAGAAGGCGGCGGACGATGTCCGTAGAGAGGCGGCTGTCGCGCTTGGAGCAATTGGCGACGTATCAGCGATGCCGGCCCTCCGAGACGCTGAGACAGCGCATGATCCATACCTCGCGGGAGCGACTCACGAAGCAATAAGAAAAATTTCAAGGTCCCAACGTACTGGTAGCATCTGAACCAAACGACAACCTAAAAGTGAAAAGCGCCGAACACTAGCGAGTGAACGGCGCTTTTTGTTTAATTCGGATTAAGCAGGCGTTAGCTCTCTGTTTTTTCGCCGCGACTCTGGCTCTTCTTGGCTGCCTTCGTCGCCTGCGGAATCGGCAAGCCTACGCCACCCGACAGTGATTCCTGAGCGTCCGGCTCTTCTTCCGTCGGGGCGGGCAGGTCATGAATAAGCGCACCACCGGAACTCTTCGAAAAGATCAGCTTGTGAGTGTACTCGTCAAGGTCGACGTGTACGAGGTCCCCAAGTCCAATCTGTCCAGTCGCCACCAGATTTGAAAGCGGGTAAACGAGGAAGCGCTCGACCGAACGCTTCAGATGCCGCGCGCCGTATTTGAAGTCCAGACCTTCTTTCAGCAGCGTATCTTTGGCAGTGTCGGAACATTGGAAAACAAACTTGATTCCGGCTGACTGCATGATCCGATCCTGCACTGCCGCCAATTCCAGTTCGAGAATCTGCCGCAAGTGATGTTCCTTTAACGAGCGGAAAACAACGACCTTGTCAATGCGGTTCATAAACTCGGGCGAAAACTTTCGACGGGCAGCTTCCACAGAGATTCTGTAGATCTTTTGATCCACTTCCGTGTCATTGGGATTCTTAGCAGCCTTGCCCGACTGAAAACCAATACCTCCAGAAATCAATTCCGACATTTCTCTGGCGCCAAGATTGGACGTCAGGACGACCATGCAACGCGAGAAATCCACACGCCGGTTATCACCGAGCGTCAGGGTCGCTTTGTCGAGAATGCCGAGCAGCAACTGCCACAGGCTGTCAGAAGCTTTTTCAATCTCGTCGAACAATATGAGCGAGAGCTTCAGGTCGTCTGTATGCATGCGGTCGAGATTCTCCTGCGTCAGCATCGGAGAAGTCTCGCGGTGACCAAGATACCCAGGAGGCGAGCCAATCAATTTCGCAATTTCGTGCGAATGCTGAAACTCGGCGCAATCGATCTTCACGATTGCATTGGCGTCGCCGTATAAAACTTCCGCTGCCGCCTCAATGACGCGAGTTTTTCCGGAGCCGGTTGGGCCCAAAAAGAGCATCGTGCCGATTGGCCGGTTGGGTGGGTTCATGCCGGCGAGAAATATCTGGTAAAGGCCGCTCATGCGCCGCACGGCGCGCTCTTGTCCAACGATGCGAGCGTAAAGCCGCTCCTCGAAGTCTTGCGCGCGCGGGCTTTTCTGATCAGGATCCAGGAAGACTGTGCCCATGGTTTTGTTTAATTTTTCTATTTCCATTTCTGAAATCATGCCCGGCCTCCTTGCATGCGCGAGAGCTTCTCAACCTTCCCGAGGCCCTCTCTTTTGGCTCGGCCGATATTGGCCCGCCTCCGTTAATGCAAGGAACGATCCGCTAACCGTATTGATGCGTCACACTCGGACTTCGGTCGCCTTTTGCACGGAACCGCAGGCGCCGACGCGTAAGTGACCGAAGCTATATATACGACACGGCTTTAAATGTCATCACAAAATATGGAGGCGGATCCGAAATTGAAGTTATTTTTCGCAAGATTTCCACAGCCAACGGTCTGACAATTCGTGGCAGAACACGGCTGCCAATAAGTGGCCGCTCCGAAAAGGAATGTGAGTGAGGCGTTGTCAGATCGCACCTTTTAGCGCGGAGACCCACCAAAAGGTCTTAGCAGGATATTGCTTAGTATGGTTTCTGAGTGAGGATCAGGAAAGCCAGGACGCGATTCTTCGTTAGTCATAATATTCAAGGCCCAGGTGGGTGATCAGGTCTTCCCCACGAAGATAACGCAGCGTGTTCTTGAGTTTCATCAATTGGATAAAGACATCGTGTTCCGGATAAAGGCCGGGCGCGGTCTGCGGCGATTTGAAGTAGAACGAGAGCCACTCCTGAATTCCCTTCATACCGGCACGCTGAGCCAGGTCGAGAAACAACGCCAGATCCAGGACGATTGGCGCCGCGAGAATCGAGTCGCGGCAGAGAAAATCGATTTTGATCTGCATTGGATATCCCAGCCAGCCGAAGATATCGATATTGTCCCAGCCCTCTTTATTGTCGCCGCGCGGCGGGTAGTAGTTGATGCGGACGACGTGGGAAAAATCCTTGTAGAGGTTAGGATAAACTTCGGGTTGAAGAATGTACTCGAGTACTGACAACTTCGACTCTTCCTTTGTCTTAAACGACTCCGGATCGTCCAGGACCTCGCCGTCGCGATTGCCAAGAATGTTTGTCGAATACCAGCCGTGCAGCCCGAGCATCCTGGCTTTCAAGCCGGGCGCGATAATGGTCTTCATCAAGGTTTGTCCGGTCTTGAAATCCTTACCACAAATCGCCAGGCCGTTTTCCTCGGCAAGAGTTCTTAGCGCTGGAATATCAACCGTCAGGTTCGGAGCGCCGTTCGCAAAAGGAATTCCCGACTTCAGTGCCGCGTAGGCGTAAACCATCGACGGCGCGATCGAACGGTGGTTTTCGCGCATCGCCTGCTCAAAAGTTTCCAGCGTCTTGTGAACCGGATGCTGTTTGAGAAAGATTTCCGTGGACGCCGCCCAAATCATTACTACTCTCGAGCAGCGGTTCTTCTTCTTCCATTCCGCTATTTCGGCGATGAGTTGTTGGGCCAGCTTGAACTTGTTGGCGCCGGTCTTAACGTTTGTGCCATTGAGTCGTTTTACGTAGTTCTGATCGAAGACCGCCTTCATTGGCTTAATCTTCTGGAGCGGTGTCTTCAGTTTTTTCAATAGATCTTTTTCGAGGACGCCGGCGTGCATTGCCGCTTCGAAAGCGGAGTCTTCAAAAATATCCCAGGCGCCGAAGACCAGGTCTTCCAACTTTGCCAAGGGGACAAAATCCTTAATCAGCGGTACGCGATTGTCGGTTCGTTTGCCGAGGCGAATCGTCCCCATCTGCGTCAAACTACCAACCGGTTGCCCAATACCTTTCTTAACGGCCTCCACGCCCGCGATGAATGTGGTGCTAACTGCGCCGAGACCAACCAACAGCACTCCCAGTCTGCCTTTAGGCTCAATAATCTCGGCGTCTTTTCTCACTGGCATTATCTAGTCTCCTAGGTAACTTTAACGGTTTGTGCTGCGAATGATACAGATGCGCGTGGCTGCTGTCATCTGGAGGCATTTTGGGTGCGTGTTAGTTGAGGGCTATTCGGTCTCGTTGGCGCAGCATTGATCCAGGATCGTTGGCGATCAGCGCTTTGATACCCAACATACGAGCGCGCGTGATCCAGATTGGGTCATCAACCGTCCAAACAACAATGTCCAAGCCTGCTTGCTTTGCCTTTTCGACGACTCGGATGCCGGCGAGCGTGTGGTGAAGAGCGATCTCGTCAGCGCCGGCATCAAGGGCGGTATCGATCATCTTGAATCGGCGAACCATTGAAATTGGCCGCGTCAATCTGGGTTCAAATAGCGCCGCGGTACGAATCCCTGAATCGAACTTTTTAACTGCAGCGATAGCAGAATGATCGAAACTTTCCACTACTATCCGCTCCGCCATGCGAGATTCGCGCGTCAACCTGGCAACCTCGGCAGCCAGCAAAGGCCCCTCGTCCGCGTCGCATTTCATTTCGATGTAGAGCAGGCCGCCCGTCGTACTGAAGAGCTCGATCACCTGAGACAGGTTGGGCAGCTTCTCGCCGCGAAACGACTCGTCTGCACTCTGCGTGCGCTCAACGAACCAACTGCCGACGTCGACATTTCGCAGTTCGCCCGCAGTCAGGTCGGATACCAGACGATCAATTCGGCCGGTGCGCTTCAGATCGGCGTCGTGAATAACCACCGGCACGCCGTCCCGTGAGAGCCTCACGTCAAACTCTATCCCGTCCGAGCCATCGCTAATTGCGCGCGAAAATGCTGCTAACGTATTTTCAGGAGCGAGGGCCGAAGCGCCGCGATGACCGAGAATGAAGGGAGGGGAAGACATGCGAGTTGAGAGATTGGAATACTCTTCCTCTCTCAATTGTCATTACTAGTGCCGGCCACAGATTCCGGGACCGCGTTCCTGATAACCTTTCGTAGTGTGATATCGAACGTCCCGTATTTCAGCTTGATGCGAGCGCTCACTGGGACCCGTCTGGTGTCGTTAGTAATCCAGATTGAGAACTGTCCCTCCTCCGAAATCAGCCGATTGGGACCAAAAACCTGCGGGTCAACTCGAAAGGCCTCGACGCGACCGAGAGCAGTTTTCTTGCGTTTCTTCTCGATCACCTGCACCGGAATCTGATAAACCACTCCAGAATCGCTGACCGTTATATCAAAGCTCCTGCCAACTTCCAGTGGCTGAGTCCTGAGGAAGTAAATTGCGGATAACACATCCTGCACCTGGCCGGCAAACGTGGCCACGACTTCGCGAGGCGGTCGCGAAGGATTGTTAGGATCTCTTTCGATCCAGATCACCCTGCCATCACGATAAACGGTCTCGCTGATCCGCGCGCGCTTACCCTGCTCGTCTACTTTGTTTGTTCTTGTGACGGTGAATGAGGCAGGGTCAACGATTGACTCGATCTGTTCGCGAAAGCGCAAATTGAAAAGCTTAGCGAAGAAGCCCTTGCTGGAAACGTCTCCTGTGAATTTTAGTAAGTAAGATGCTCCGCTTTTGTCCCGGGCGGGGACCCGATCCGAAACCTTCTCGAGCGCCGGCTGTTTGCTGGCAGTGAAGCGAAAGTCAGCGACATCCACTCTCTTCAGCAGAGCGCGCGAGAACTCAGCAACATAGACAAGTTCTTCAGTGGGCTCAAACGGATGGGCGGGAGTTTGACTCGCACGAGGGCTGGAACCAGGCGTCGCCGGCTCGTGCGTCTTCTGAGCGCTTACGAGAGTTGGCTGCCAGGAGAACCCGGTGGCAAGGATCAGCGCAAAGATGGCGACGCGAGCGCGAGCGAAAAGGATTTTATTTCTTAGTTTCATTTCAAATAGTAAGCCTTGAACACCAGGAAACCCCAGGCGATCATTAAACCCAAAGCCGCTCGATATTCTCGATATCGCAGGTAAAGACTCTTGTCGAACCCTGCTCTCGCCTGACCGCTTTGGTAAGGCGTCAAGCGCGGCAAGAACACCGGCACCGCCCCCGCATATTTCTGAAAACTATCGCCGAATAGGCGTGCCAGCGTAGCCGATTCGACGCGCATCACCGGCAAATAGATGCCAAGGAACAGCGCGACAAAGAGAAGTCCAAGCCACCATCTGCCGGACGCTACAGTGAATCCGAGGCCCATGATAAAGCTGCCGAGATAAAGTGGGTTGCGCGTGTGGGCGTAGGGACCGGACGTTGCGAGCGCGTCGTTTTTTCTCAAATGGCCGGAGCCCCAGGCGCGTATCACAAGTCCGAGGAAAGAAATTGGTGCACCGACCGCCAGCGTGACTGGACGCGGTCGTGCAAACAAGATAAATAGCGCGGCACACAAAAAACCGAGCGGCACGCGCCAACGTTGAATCCAGGTTCCGCCCCTACGCAATACGACGCTCCTACCTTGGTATCAAGAGGAAGAGGCGATTTTCCATTTATCATTTGTCATTTCTCATTTGCTATTTGTCAGATAACACAGCGTGCGCCCTTAAGGGGCTGCCGCCACAGTAAATGACAAATGACAAATGTGAAATGAGAAATGGAACATCTGCTTTTTGCTTTCGTTGCTAACGAGCATCGGAAGCTTAACCGAGGACAGGCAGGAATGCCTGTCCTACTTTCAATCTTTCACCCACTGCCTCGAGCACCCGCGAAACCTCGATGTCCATGCAGATCCATTTGTTACACGCGCGCCGATGGCAGTCTGTGCGGCAATCAATGTCAACTCGCTCAACGCAGATATCGGCCGCGCGCGGGCTGCCATTGCGCCACCATTCGGTTGGACCAAATAGGCCCACCATACGAGTGCCCGCCGCGATCGCCAGATGCGTGGGGCCAGTGTCTCCGCCAACGTAGACTTGCGCTCGTTTCGCCAGTTCATAGAATCCCTTCAAGGAAAGACTGACAGCGTGAGCTTTGCCGGATTTACTTGACTGAAGCACCGTCTCCGCCAATTGTGCTTCGCCGGGTCCGTATGTAACCAAGGAATCCAGACCATGATGTGACCAGAGTTCATCGGCGAGCCGACCGAACCGTTCGGCGCTCCAAAGTTTTGTCGGCCAACCTCCGCCCGGATTCAATATCGCGAAGTTCCCATTGGTCAGGAGTTCGGCGCTGCGAGCCTCAGCCTGGTGAGCGGCGTTGGTTGCTATCGGAAATTCCAGGTCGTCAGCATTCTCGGGAACCGAAATTCCTAACGCACCACCTGCGAGTGCTAAGTTTTTTCGGATGACATGCAAATTTTTGGATATCAGGATCGACTTAGATAACAGGACGCGACTGGCGGGCTCACGAAGAGATTTAGATGAGAAACCGAAAACACGACGCGCGCCCGAAAGGCGCGCGATTAAGGCGGATTTGAGTAATCCTTGAAAATCTATGGCTAACTCGAAGGCTGAGGCGCGAAGCTGACGTAACTGCTGGCGCGGTGCCCGCAGCGTCTCCCCAGACACCAACCCGCGCCTCAGGGCCTTCGTGTCGACTTCGATGAGCCGATCTAAAATCGGGTTGTCTCTTAAAATTTCCGCTGCGCGACGTTCTACCACCCAGGAGATTTCGGCGTCGGGCATTGCCCTCCGAATCGCAGCCAGCGAGGGAAGCGTGTGCACGATGTCGCCGATGCTGCCAAGTTTTACGATAAGGATACGCATTTTCGTCGTGAGCAGTAACCAGTGAGCGCTGAGCAGTATATGGGCCTCCGCGATTAGTGACTCGGGACTAGCTGCTTGATATTCTCCTGCTTACTGCTCACCGCCTACTTTCTTCAATATCTCGGAAGTTGAATGATCTTTCGGATCGCCCACAATCGCCACTCTGCCACCATAAGATCGTACCACATCGCGCTCGGGTACCGTCTCCTCGGTGTAGTCCGTACCCTTGGCGTGGACGTCCGGCTTTAGGGCGAGGAGCAATTCGCTAACAGTTGGCTCCGCAAAGATTGTGACCAGATCAACCGCCTGCAACGAAGCGACCAGTTCGGCGCGTTCGCGCTCAGGCAGAATCGGGCGACCTGCACCTTTCAGTCGTGCTACTTGTGCATCTGAATTAACCCCAACCACCAGCATGTCACCAAGAGCGCACGCACCCTCGAGATAACGCACGTGGCCGGCATGCAAGATGTCGAAGCACCCATTGGCCAACACAATGCGGCAGCCTCGAACCCTCTCTTCGGTTATGCGGGTGAGGAGTGCGTCTCGATCAAGTATTAGGGAGATGGAATCAATCATCTGACTCGTTTGACGGTCGTGGATTAAGGGAAGTCGGAATGTAATACAGAGTTTTCAAGCTCTTCTTGCGTGACGGACGCCGTGCCACGTTTCATGACCACCAGGCCGCCGGCATAGTTGGCCAGGCGCGCTGCATCTGGAAAAGAGGAGTCGGACGCGAGGGCAAGTGTGTAAGCAGCCATCACGGTGTCGCCCGCGCCGGTGACATCAACCGGCTCACGCGCGCCAACGGCATCCAGATGAACCGGGTCCACGCCGTCTTCAAGCAACATCATTCCGTTACTGCCGCGAGTCACAAGTAAAGCGCGATATCCCAGACGCTCGCGCAACTCCTCGCCGGCAGTTTCCAATGCTGCGACTTTGGCAAAACCCTTCCCCAACAGTTGTTCGACTTCATCCTGGTTTGGCGTTGCCGAAGTAAAGCCAACAAACTCTGCGAGCCGGAAGCGCGAATCAGCTAACACGGGAATCTTGCGAGCGGCCGCCGCGGGTTGTGTAAACGAAGCCATCTCGCCGTCAGCAACACCGTAGTTGTAATCAGAGATGATCACAGCATCCGCCTCCTGCACATGTTCTTGTACGCTATCCCGCAGCCGCGCCCGTAGTTTGGGATCGCTGAGCGGTTCGCCTTCATAGTCGATTCGGATTACTTGTTGGCGCGTGGAGTGTAACTGTCCGGCGAGTATTCGCACCTTCCTGGTTGTTCTCAATGCGGGTGAGGTTAAGACGCCACTACAATCCACGCCTGCAGCGTTCAACTTTTCCAGCAGCGCGCGACCGGCCTCGTCTTCACCCGCTACGCTGATTAACGAAACTCGTGCGCCGAGTGACGCCAGATTCAAGGCGCAGTTTGCCGCGCCTCCGGGCAACGTCTCGGTATGTTCGTGATGAAGAATAAACACCGGCGCTTCGCGCGAAACGCGGTTGATGGCGCCATAGATAAACTGATCGGCAACCGCATCGCCAATGACCAGAATTCGGCGCTGAGAAAAGCGCTTGACGATATTTATCAGGCGCTCTTGTAACAATGTTCGCTCAATGGTCAAATGCTTCCTCCCAATTTTGGAGTGCGGTGGCAATCCCGATTTATCGGGAGACACCGCTTTTGATATTTCAGAGGAACTCTAGACGCCAAAGCGCCGTCGCCGCTTCGCTCTGCCGGCGCACTCCAAATCGCTACGGTTTGCCGGCGCACTCCAAAGACTCCTGCGCGACAATGACGCGCACCGCTTCCAGCAAATTATCGGCAACCAGATCTGGTTGCTCGGTCCAGCTTGCGCGTTGATGTTCCCACTCGCCGCGGCCGTAGCCGCTCAAAACGAACATTGACTG
>JBDUAQ010000211.1:0-5395 GCA_040004575.1 bacterium | reverse complement strand
CCCTCGCCTTGGCAAGGCGATGCTCTACCACTGAGCTACTCCCGCTTTAGAGCACCGACGATTCTAACGATTCGATCATTGTTGTCAAGTTAAGCGCTTTCAGTTGACTTCCGTACGGCATCTCGCATAAGTTCCGCCTGCTTCCACTAACACGCACTAACACGCCGCTGAGCCAATTCTGCTTTCTAGTTAAGAGGAGTCGCGCACAATGAGAATCTCTCAATCACTGTTAACCAGATTCACCTCTTTGGCGCTGTTGCTGCTGCTCTCCAATTTCGCAGCGGCCCAGGATGCTTATAAGAAGCCCCCGAAAGAGGTGCTCGATGTTCTTAACGCGCCGGTTACGCCGCTGGTTTCGATCAGTCCTACCCGCGATAAGTTGTTGCTTGCGACGGGCGTGCGCTACCCGCCGATCTCCGATCTCGCGCAACCGATGCTCAGGCTCGCAGGCCTGCGCATCAACCCCAACACAAATGGACCTCATCGCGGAGCCTACTACGTCGCGCTAGCTTTGAAGCGCATTGCTGACGGCGCAGACACCAACGTCCTCCTTCCAGCCGGAGCCCACACTGACTTTCCCCGCTGGAGTCTTGACGGCAAACACTTCGCTTTTATGAACACAACGCCAACCGGGATCGAGTTATGGTTGGGCGACAGCGGAACGGGCCAGATCAAACAACTAAGGGGCGTGCGGATCAACGCCGTGTATGGCGAGCCTTATCAGTGGCTGCCTGACAATCGCACGCTCCTCGTGCAACTCGTGCCAATGAATCGCCCAAAGATCGCATCGGCCCCGAGCGTCCCGCGCGAACCGGTGATACAGGAAAGCGCGGGCAAGGCCGGCCCACTGCCGACTTTCGAGGACTTGCTAAAGACTCCTTACGACGAAGAGCTGTTTGAATACTACGCAACCGCGCAGCTTGCGCTCGTTGATACGACGAGCGGCAAAGTGACGAACCTCGGCCAGCCCGCGATCTTTGAGACAGTCGATCCGTCGCCAAACGGTCAACTGGTATTAAACGCCACCTTGCATCGCCCCTTCTCCTACTTGTTTACTGCCGAATCGTTTCCGAAAGAGGTCCAAGTGTGGGACTTGAACGGGAAAGTCGTTTCTAAACTCGCGAGTTTGCCATTGGCAGACCAAGTGCCGATTGGCGGCGTTCCTGAAGGCGCGCGCGAATACGCCTGGCGACCGACCGCGCCGGCCACGCTCGTTTGGGTCATGGCCCTCGACAAGGGCAACCCAAAGCTGAAAGTGCCGCACCGTGATCGTGTCCTGATGGATCCAGCTCCTTTCAAAGATCCACCGGTTGAGTTGATGCAGACCGAGCAGCGGCTCGCCAACATTCAGTGGACCGAGCGCGACGATAATGTCTTCATTACCGATTACGATCGCGACACGCGCAAGTCGCGCACCGTCCTGCTGCATGCGGACAATCGCACAGAACAGCCGCGCACAGTCTGGTATCGCAATGTGCAGGATCGCTACAACGATCCCGGGACACCCATGACGCGGCTGCTGCCGAACGGTCAACGCGCGATCGTACAGAATGGCGACGGGATATATCTCTCCGGCACTGGCGCATCGTCTGAAGGCGACCGCCCGTTCCTCGATGCAATGAATTTAAAGTCTCTTCAGACGGTACGCCTCTTTCGTAGCGAGAAAAAAGGCTATGAAGTGCCGATCGCGCTTTTGCAAGACAACGGCACGCAGTTCATTACACGCCGTGAGTCTCCAAGCGACCCGCCGAACTACTTTATTCGCACGACAACGACGGCGGTTCAGGATGTGCAGCCTCCGCAGAGCGGCATGAAAGAGTCGCTGTACGCATCGCTCTCAGTACCGATAACAAATTTTTCTGATCCGACGCCGCAACTGCGCGGCATTACTAAGCGGCTCGTTACCTATCAGCGCAAGGACGGCGTGCAGTGTTCATTCACGCTTTACCTGCCTCCGAATTACAAAGAGGGCACTCGACTGCCGACGGTCGTCTGGGCCTATCCGCTCGAGTTCAGCGACGCCGCTACGGCCGGTCAGGTCTCCGGCTCGACGCAGCGTTACACAACAATCCTCGGGCCGTCGGAGCTTTTCTTCCTGTTGGAAGGCTACGCTGTTCTGGACAATACGACCATGCCGGTAGTCGGCATCGATCCGGAGAAAGTGAACGACACATACATTGAACAGATCGTGATGAGCGCGCAGGCGGCGATTGATAAAGCAGTTGAGTTGGGCGTGACAGATCGTGATCGCGTGGGGGTTGGCGGGCATTCTTACGGCGCCTTCATGACCGCAAACCTGTTGGCCCACTCGGATATATTCCGCGCCGGCGTTGCGCGGAGCGGCGCGTATAACCGCACGCTCACGCCCTTCGGATTCCAGAGCGAGCGCCGCATCCTCTGGGAAGCGCCGGAACTCTATCTCAAGGTGTCGCCCTTCCTCTACGCGGACAAGATCAAAGTCCCGATTCTTTTGATTCACGGAGAAGCAGATAACAACTCGGGTACGTTCCCGATCCAATCCGAGCGCATGTATGCGGCGATTCGCGGCACGGGCGGCACCGTTCGCCTCGTTATGCTCCCGCTCGAAGCGCATGGCTATTCGGCTCGCGAATCAGTCGAGCACGTGCTCTTCGAGATGATTAGTTGGTTTGATAAGTATGTGAAGAATGCGCCGCCACGTGGCAAACAACCTACGGCTCGGAATTAGACTTTGCGTTAGGCTTTTCTCGCGAGTGCGATACGCAATGGACTAACTCATTCGTAGTATGTTCCTGACCACGTTCGCTTCCGAAGCTTGTCTTCAGTCCAGTAGTTGCGAAGCAGTTGAATCTCAAACTCCGTAGCGCGTTCTTCTTCGGCAGGCAACACGACGGTGACTACGTCGTAGCGATGAGGCTCGCCGGCAAGGTCAAACATGCGTCGATACATCCTCGCGGCGCGGGCGATTTGGCGTTGTTTACGCCGGTCAACGTTGGCCTCAGGCGGCGCATACCAGTCCGACGCGCGCGACTTCACTTCAACAAAGCAGAGCGTCGCACCTTCGTAAGCGACCAAATCAATCTCGACATTGATAACCGCGTCCGCCCTGTTTCTCCCGACAGGGACTGAGAAGTTGGCGGCCACGATGCGATAACCGGCTTGCAGAAGATAAGCGGCTGCCAACTCTTCACCGCGACGGCCGAGCTCGAGACGACGTAAGGGGCTATCGGTTAGTTTAGCTTGGGAGTTTGCTTGCATAAAGGTTATGGGATTCTCTTTACTGGGACCGCGGGCGTCCCGCCCGCAATGAGCGCGAAGCGCGAACAAGCGACTTAGGGAATAATAATCTGCGCGCCTTCGGCGCGTTGCGGGCGGGACGCCCGCGGTCCCAGTAATTCGCGTTCTTACTTTTCCAGCGACGCGCGCAGGCGATCGAGAGCTTTGCCCCAGTAGGTCTTCATGGTCGCGGAAGCCCGGGCGTTGGGAAGTTTGCTGTGTTGGACCACGACCTGGCTCTTGTCGTCACCTTTCGCAATGAAGCTGATCTCCAAACTCGTCTTCACATCGTTCCAGGTGACGCGCATCGACTTGTTAGCGGTTGCTTTGCGCACCGCAAGTCCGTCTTCAGCCAGCCAGGCATTGCGAGCTTTATCGTTTGCAAAGGCGTTGTAGAGTTTGCCAACAGGAGCGTTGATCGTCCGGCTGACGCTGATTTGAAAACCGCCAGGCTTCTGATGCCGCTCACGCAGGCCGCGCGCTTCTTCATAAGTGACGGTCACCATTTGCTGCCACCATGGGCCCACGCGCTGCTTCGTGTGTAGATACTTGACGATCTCCTGGTGGCTCATCTTCTTCGCGCCGGCTTTGTCGAGAATGGCGAACCACTCTTTCCAGGTCTTGCCCGTCTTTGCCTGGACGGCATCGTCGCTCATCCGCGGAGCCTGTTTGTCTTTTGTGGCTTTCATACTGTGTGCCCTTGAAACCTATCCAACTTCGACGCGTCTTCCTGCGTCCTGCTCCTGCCGCCTGCCCCTGTTCTAAGCGTCGCGGTCGTAGGCGACTTTCAGCCAATGCTTTACTTCGTCGTCGATATCGCTGGCTGACTCAAGTGGAATGCGGTGCGTGATGCGATCCTTTTTCGCGAAGCCGCCGGTGTCAATCAACCTGCCTTTCGGTTTCATATCTCCCAGCGCGAATCCTATGTCGACTCGTTTCGTCGTGGTGGGTTTGATCTGCGCGAAGACGTGATTGCGATACAAGGGAACAATAGTCTGGCAGGGACAAGCCTTGACGTCTTTGGCGATCTTGAGACCCACTTTAAGCAGCGCATCATACATTGGCCGCAACCCAGCCTTGGAGCCGGAGAACATCGTTTCAACGTAGCCTTCGGCGGCTTTAAGGTATTCATCGGGATCGCCGAGTTCAGCTCCCTTGCCGTCAGCGCGTTCGGCAAGCCACCACGCGGAATTCGTGCCGAGTCCATGCTCTGTCTTCAACCACTCGCGCCGCGCCTTCTCATCTTTTGGTCCCGACTTCTTGATCAGTCGGAGCCATTCATCGAGCGTGTGTCCGGTTTTCTGCTTGAGTTCGGCAATCCATTTCTGCGTCATAGCCACGCCGGGATGAACGCCGTAGATCGATTTCTTTTTGGGTTGGGTCGCCGGCATAGATACGGTTTCTTTCAAGCTTGAATATCACCGAAAGAGCGGGGGCAAGCCGCCCTTCCCAACCCTGAGACTCCATATCATGCTTCCTTCCGTGGAGTTTGAGAGCCTCACAAGTTGGGAAAACTCTTTAAGTCGGGAGTAGCTCGTGGCCAGGAAGGGCGGCTTGCCCCCGCTCTACCTGCAATCTCCAAATTACTCCGAAACTGCTTTCGAAGCTTCTCCGAAATTGCTTTTCAACCGAAATTGATCGTTCCCAGGAATTTCGGTGGCCGCCTGGCTTTGGTCGCCTGCTCAAAAGCGTAGGCATATTTAATTAACTTCTCCTCGCTCCATGCACCACCGAAAAACGAAATGCCTACTGGCAAACCAAAAACATAACCGGCTGGAACCGTAATGTGCGGATAGCCTGCAACTGCCGAAGCCGATGAGTAGCCGCCGGTGAAGTGGTCGCCATTGATCCAGTCCGTTGGCCAGGCCGGCCCACCGGTCGGCGCAATCATCGCGTCGAGCTTGTTTTTGGCCATAACAAAGTCGATGCCCTGCGTGCGGGAGAGCAAATGATTTTTTGCCAGCGCCTGAAGGTATTTCTTTTCGGTGAGCGGCCCTTTGGCCTGGGACTTAATCAAAAGGTCCTGGCCAAAGTAAGTCAGTTCGCGATCGCGGTTTTTCTCGTTAAAGTCGATCACATCTTTCAGCGAATGAACCGAGGAACCAGGACCGAGCTTTCCTAAGTAAGCATTTAAGTCAGC
>JBDUAQ010000210.1:0-5404 GCA_040004575.1 bacterium | reverse complement strand
GCGGAAAAGTTCGGCGACTTTCAGCGTGAGCAGATCACTATGCTGGTCGAGCGAATCTATCGGGGTGTGAAGAAACGGAAACCACAGGTCACAGTTTCGGCCGCAGTCTTTGCAAACGATGAGAACGCTTATAAACGCAGGTTCCAGGATTGGCGGCGCTGGCTTGCAATGGGCATTCTGGATGTTGCGTGTCCAATGGCGTATTCGACCGATACCGCTGTTTTTCAGAAGCAGATCGAAGTTGCAACCAGCACCGCCCACGCAGCCGGTCGTCGCGTTTGGGCGGGAATCGGAGCATATCGAATCCCCGTGGAGTCGACCGTCGAAAAGATCAACGTGGCACGCGGACTCGGCGCCGAAGGCATAATTCTCTTCTCTTATGACTTCACCATCAGACCAGGCGACCTCAACCCCGACGGCGCCTATCTTGAACGCGTCCGTCAAGCAGCCTTCACTCCCTGAACAAGACAAGCCCTTAATAATCTTGCTGGTGAGTGGCAGGACGGAACTGGGAGTGGCCGGGCGCAGATCAATATCTTGCTCAAAGCAACTAGAAGTTCTACTTCGGCGCACAAACTTGAGTCTAAGCGTACATTGGGAAAATAGGACTTCGCCCGGAACAAGAGCGTCGGTTGCAAAAAGCACGGATTTTATGTTGGTACAAAATTGTGTCTGAGATTCCCAAAGGAGAGATCGAGAATGAGTAACTTAGCGAAACGCGTATGTCATTGCTTGTTGCTAACAGGTTTATTTACTGTCTTCACAGCAACGTCATCAGCCCAGACCTATACCGCCACTTTAACCGGGAGGGTAACTGATCCGAACGGCGCAAGTGTGCCAAACGTCAAGGTCTTAGCTGTCAATCAGGGAACAAAGCTTGAATACGAGGCCCCGACGAGCGATTCGGGCATTTATACAATTCCGTTCCTGCCAGTAGGAGCCTACATTGTCTCCCTTGAAGCCGCCGGTTTCAAAAAGTTGGTCTCTAATTCGATTCGGCTTGAAGTTAACCAAGTTGCCCGTGTCAATCTGCAACTGGAAGTCGGCGAGATCACGCAGCAAGTCACCGTTCAAGATGTCGCGGCCGTGCTGCAAACCGAATCTACGACCGTGGGTCAGGTCATTACTGGTGCGACAGTGACCAGCCTGCCATTGAACGGGCGCAACTTTCAACAGCTTACTTTGCTCGTGCCGGGAGCAGTCACACCGGCCCCAAGCAGTTTCACGAGTTTATCGCCGGGCGCTTTCGGCGGACGTCCTTACGTGAACGGGAACCGCGAACAGACCAATGCCTTTCTCTTAGACGGCATCTCGGTAGACGAAACAATTGACAACCGCATCGGCTACAAACCGAATGTGGATGCCTTGGCCGAGTTCAAGGTTGAAACCAGCAACTCATCCGCGGAATTCGGCAATGTGGCGGGAGCAATAGTAAACGCCACTGTTAAGTCAGGCACGAATGAGTTTCACGGCAATTTGTTCGAATTCTTCCGCAACGACGCGTTGGATGCCAATCTATGGGAAAACAATCGAGTTGGCGCGGCCAAACAAAAATTGCGGCAGAACATTTTCGGCGGAACAATTGGCGGCCCCGTCATGACGAATAAATGGTTCTTCTTCGTGGCCTATCAAGGAACGAAACAACGTACCGGTGGTGGGGCCATTCGCAGCGTTGCCCCGTTGGCTTGGCGTGAAGGGGACTTCTCCGGAGTATCGGCGACGATTCGTGACCCGCAAACACGACAGCCGTTCACGGGCAACCGCATTGATCCCAGTCGATTCAGTTCGGTGGCGAGAGCTTTGTTGTCAAATCCGGCGTTATACCCGCTTCCAAACCGAGCCGGGAATACCAATAACTACGCGACTACTTTTGCGAATCGAATCGACGGATTTCAGTTTGACATCAAGATGGATGCCCGGCTCTCAGAAAAGGACATTTTTTCAGGTCGTTACTCGCTGGGCCGCTTCACAGAGTTAGGCGCGCAAGGCCCCCTGCCGACCGAGTTGACGGGCAAGCGTCTCGGTCGTCCGCAAAACGTCGCGCTGAATTGGACGCATACATTTAGCCCCACCCTGATAAACGAAGCCCGCGTCGGTTTTAATCGGGCCTTGTTCATCGTGGACGCCTTAGACTGGGCCGGCATAGGCGATGCAAACGCCACGCTCGGCATTCCGGGCGGGCAAGTTATTCCGGGTCTAAGCGCGATCAGAATCACAGGTCTTAGCGACATTGGAACGCTGGCAGTAACCGAGGATAACGTCACTAACACTTTTCATTATGGCGACAACTTGACGATGATTAAAGGCCGCCACACCTTAAAGATGGGCGGTCAATTGCAACGTTATCAGCAGAACCGCTTCTATCCGGGCAATAACGGACTGCTGGGCTTCTTCAATTACGGTTCGACATTTACCGGCCATGCCTTCGCGGACTTCCTGCTCGATACCGTTTCGCAGAAAGGCATCGGAAGCAGATCCGGCACCTGGGGACATCGCCAGAATCGCCTCGGCATATTCTTCCAGGACGATTACAAAGTTAGACCTAATTTGACACTTAATCTAGGAATGCGTTGGGAGTACGCATCGCCCATTTATGAGGTCAAGGATCGACAATCCAACTTCGACATCACAACGGGGCGGCAACTCTTCGCCGGGCGTGACGGCAACAGTCGCGCCTTGTACGACCCATTCTACAAAGCCTTCGAGCCGCGCATCGGCTTCGCTTGGACGCCGGATAGGCTCAAGAGCAAATTAGTGGTGCGCGCCGGTTACGGTATAGTGCAGTTCCAGGAAGGCACGGGCTCCAATCTGCGTTTGCCGCTCAACCCGCCTCTTTTCTCGGAAGCTGACAGACCTTTCGATACAACCACCGGGCCGGGCCGCATCGCCTTAGGTTTCACAGACGTGATCGTGCGCGATCAGCCCGCCGGGTTGATTCGCATCTGGAATCCAAAGCTGCGTCCGCAGTTCACGCAGCAGTGGAATATGACGCTCGAATACCAGATGACAAATACGATGTCAATTTCAGCGGCTTACGTTGGACATAAAGCCACACACTTGATTGCGCCAACAGACTGGAATCAACCGTTGCCTGGCACAGGTCCGCCTTCGACATGGCTTGTGGCGCAGCAACGCCGTCCGCTCTTTTCTGCGCTGCCGCTGGTGACGGCCATCAGCGGCACAGACTCGGGGTCCATTAGTAACTACCACTCCGGCCAATTCAGCGCGCGGCAACGCTTCACGCGTGGCCTGCAATTCTTGGCCTCTTACACGTTTGGTAAAGTGCTCACCGACAATCGAGGCTTTTACGGCAGCGGCGTGTTCGGCGGCGATCAAGGTGCTTACGCTTCCAACGCTTACAATCGTGAAGCGGATTACGGACCGGCGTTCTTCGATGTCAAACATAACTTCGTTTTGTCGGGAACCTATGAGCTGCCGATCGGTAAAGGCAGAGCGTGGGGCAACAATTGGCATCCTGCAGCACATGCGCTCTTGGGTGGCTGGAACATAAGCAGCATTGTTCAAGCGCGCACAGGCTTCCCCATTACCGTGATTGACACGCGGGTAACGGCTTCCTCTTTGCAAGCACCGCGTGCTGGCGCATTCCCGCGCCCGAATCGCATTGGCAGCGGACAGGTTTCCCACCCTAGTATTGACCAGTGGATTGACCGCAGCGCATTCGAGCAGCCCCCGCTAGGAAAATTTGGCAATTCCGGAGTTGGCATCCTGCGGGGACCGAGCTTCACTGATTGGGATTTCAGCGTCGGCAAGAAGTTTTATTGGACGGAACAGAGATACTTTGACTTTCGCACAGAGTTCTTCAACACCCTAAACCATCCTAACTTTACGCAGCCGGTGAGAGACCTCGCCCAGGCCACCTTCGGCAGAATCAACAACACACTCGGCGATCCGCGCCGATTGGAGTTAGCTTTGAAGTTCTATTTCTAAGAAGAATAGGTGAGGTGCGCCTATAACTTTCCCGGCCATATCAGCCAGAAATCTTTTTCGACGCTCTGGGTGACGAGATGAACAACCCAAGTTGATTATTGCTGCTTCTTTCTGCTCGTGGGCGCGAAGCCAGCATTGACGCAGAGCATTCTTCTTGAATTTACCGGAACTATCATGTAAGAGGGCAGCCGGTTTGTCGCTGGCGCGACTCGCCAACCACGAAGCTTTGCGCAAACGAAACCGATGCCAACTGAAGCGCCCCGCATAATCTTCATCATGACTGACGACCAGCAGCAGTGCGCAATGAGCGCCTACGGCAATACGATCTTGAAGACCCCGAACCTGGATCGCATTGGCGCCGACAGAATCCGTTTCACCGAGATGTTCTTCACCAAATAGCTTTGCGCTCCCAGTCGTGCCTCCTTTCTCACGGGTCTCTGCACATACGCAATGACCGGACGGCTTACAAAGACAGCGCGGAATACAATCGGATCTTGTTAAGTGAGTGGGGGCAGGTGTATAAATGTGGGTCCCCAGCGGCGTATCCAATTGCCACTCATCAAAGTTGAATACTCTATCCGTCGATTTCAGGATCGCGCCCGCTTCAACTCGGAGTGAAGTTCAACTTCTTAAGTTTAGCTTGGCACTGCAAAGGACGCCCGCATGCGTTTAATCAGCGTTTGGGGGCGTACGCGTTTTTGGCGATGATTGGTTTTTAGCATACCGATCACTTCTTTCGTCCAAGTATATGAGCGTAGCAGAAAACTCACTTCTTCTTAGTAATGCACGTCTGGTGCTTCCGGGACGGGTCGTTGAGCAGGCGAATGTGGTCATTGAAAAGGATCGCATTCTCAGAATTGTTACCGAGCCAGAGTCGACTGTCGCTGGCTCAGCGCTCGATTTGAAGGGACTAACATTATTTCCCGGTTTCATCGATGCTCACATTCATGGTTCCGTGGGGATCGACACGATGGACGCCACTGAGCATGACCTGGCCGGCGTTTCAGAGTTCCTTTCTACCCAGGGTGTGACCGGCTGGCTGCCGACCCTGGTTCCGGCACCGCCGGAACACTATAGGCGCGCGATTGATTCGATTGGGAAACAGATGTGCTCACAGCGGCGCCTACTGGATCGCCCTAGTGGAGCTCGGGTCCTTGGCGTCCACTATGAGGGTCCATTCGTGAATGCCTCACAGTGTGGGGCGCTGCGCGCAGAACATTTCAAAACCTATTCAGGACTTTCTGACATTGATTCTCTGCCGTCGCCTGAAGTTCCGAACGTCGTGTGCATGATGACGCTTGCGCCCGAAATAGAAGGAGGCATTGATCTGGTGCGCGAACTTGCCAGGCGTGGCTGGATAGTAGCAATCGGCCACACGCGCGCCAGCATAGCTGTGCTCGTCCTGGCCCACGAAGCGGGTGCGCGCCACATGACCCACTTCCTGAACGCAATGCCA
>JBDUAQ010000209.1:0-5417 GCA_040004575.1 bacterium | reverse complement strand
AGCGCCGCTGATTGTCGGCGCCATTGGGTTCGAAACGTCGCCAATCGCAAATACGTTCGCCACATCAGTCTCTTGCTGGTTTGTCACGAGGGCATAACCTGCCTCGTCCAATTGTATCTGCCCGCGGAAGTGATCCGTGTTTGGCTCAACGCCAATGCGAATTACCACACCCCGGACTGCCATCTGAAAAGGCTTCAGCGCGTCTTTGCGGAGTATCTCAACGGCTTCCACATCGTTGTTGCCCAGAATCCTGGTGACAACCGACTCTGGGAAAACCGTGATGCAATGCTGACCTTGCAACTGCTGAACGAAAGTTGGGCGCGCCCTTAGCGCTTTACTACGATTGACAAGCGTGACGGTAGGACAAACCTCAGCCAACAGTAGAGCGTTTTCAACAGCGGCATCGCCGCCGCCGATTACGCAAACATCCCGGCCGGCGAAGTCGTTACGGTCTCGGCTGGGCGATTCAATGATGCCAAGTTCCACGAATTCTTTCTCACCGGGAATCCCAAGCTGCCTGCGTCTCACGCCCGTGGCAATGATAAGCGAGATGGACTGCAAGTCTTCACCGCTGCGCAAGCGAACTCGCTTGGCCTTCAAGTCCACGTTTTCGATTTCGACGTTTGTCCACAGATCAAACTCGGCTGCATTTACACGCTCCGAAAAACGTGCAAAAAATTCATCGCCATTGTTCGCATGCACGCCGGGATAGTTTTCTACCGGGCCGTAGATGGAATGGAGCTGACCGCCCGTGCGCTCGTTTTGTTCGAGCACGAGACAGTCGAGTCCCAGCTCATCGCACCAGAGTGCCGCTGAAAGGCCCGCTGGTCCCGCGCCGATGATTATGACGTCATGCATCGGCCGATTTTAGATTGCAGATTTGCGATTTCAGATTCCAAATCATCTTGGATTTTAAACTTGAAATTTTAGATTCCGTCACAAGACCAGCCCGTAACAACTCCACGCAGCAATTCAAACCGAACCAGCCGCGCCACTGGCTTCACCAGAAATCATCTGCGCGCGAACGGCCTTCGCCACTTCATCAGGCGCGAGCGTCGAGGCAGCCAGCTTTCCATCACTGCCAAGAAACTTGATCGCCGAAGTCATCTCGCTGTTATCCAACTTCCACAAGCCGGCGCGCTCACGCTCGACTTGATTGAGTTCCGTCAGCAGTTGCGAAAAATCGTGCCGCTGGATGCGTGGACGAACAATTGTTTCTGCCCAGGAGTAGTAGGGATAATCAATTCGATAAGCCCAGCCGTGCTTGAAGGGAGTGGTGATTAGAAACAGCCGGCCTTTCGCGTAGCGGGAGATGGCCGTGTAAGGCGCCGCGTGGCGAGTCGGATTAAAACCGGATGGACTAAAGATATCCGGCGCCAGCGTAATCAGTGAAACACGGGCGTCGCTAAACTCGGTCACAGTTGAAGCGCCGCGTTCGAAACTTTCAATCGCTGTGGCAATCTTGTCCCAGGCGCTGCGCCACAGCGGCTCATAATCGTCAGGCCTCGTGAGCACGTGTTCAACTTCGGGAAGCACTAACTCGTAAGCCCGGGCATCGTCCACGCTTTCGCCGGCGAGCTTGCAAGCGAGAGGTGAGCCTGAGTCGTCGTCGGAATTCGGTTGGTCGGAACCCTGAATCACGATGCTCGCCCGCACCGACGCTTCGTTTTTGAACTCGGAAAAGTCGCCGGCCTCCGCTGCGGGAATCAATTGCTCGCGCAATTCCAACGCGCCTTCGCCAGTGAGAACCGTCCAAACGGAAAGCACGCCGTCAGTATCGAAATGATTGTTGGTGACGAGTTCAATGCCGCGTGTCAGCTTGTTCCGGTTCGGAGCGGCGACGAGATTCAAGGCAATCTCGGTTGACGTGTCAGCCTTGAGTTGGGCAGGCGTTTCGTTTCCCTGCCAGTGGGAAAAGTGGACGCTGTTGGACACCGTGCCGTCGACCGAGAGTTTGGGAACGTCGTCAAGAGCGGCAGTGTAATACTCAAAACGCATAGTGGAACTCCTCTTAATTAATACGGACAGTCTAGCCGATACTTGTATTGAACAAGAAATTTGAGAGCCGGTGCTTTCAGGCCTGTCTGATGAGGCTGGATTTGTAAGGCAAAGCGCCAAAGGCGCGAAATGTAACAGCCTGGGGCAACGCCCCAGGTACAAGTAATACATGATCTCTTTGAGCGCTGAAAGCGCGTAATCGCCTGGCCAGCCGTTATGTCTGGCCAGACTTATTGCGCGCCTTCGGCGCTTGGGAAGCTTGGGCTGCCTTCTCCTGGGCCGCTGGCCCAGGCTATTACATTTCGCGCCTTTGGCGCTGACCTGCCTTCTTGTTTACAGCATGGCCCGCGGATAGAATGCTGGGTCATTAATCCAAACGCTCTTACGGAGACATCATGAACGGAACCACGCAACAGGCTATGCCGGAAATTACTGCAACTGAACTCAAGCAGCGCCTCGGTAACGGCGATGACATTCAAATAATAGACGTGCGCGAGGACAACGAGGTTGCGATAGCAAAGCTGCCAAACACTATTCACATTCCGCTCGGCCAGATTGTGAACCGCATGTCAGAGATCGATCCGGCGCGCGAGACGGTGGTGCACTGCAAGTTGGGTGGCCGCAGCGCGCGGGCCATTGAGGCACTGAAGCGTTCAGGCTTTACCGGCAACCTACTTAATCTCGCCGGCGGCATCACCGCCTGGTCGAATGATGTCGATCCCAGCGTGCCGAAGTATTGAGGTGATCGACAAACCTTAGCAACCTCTGAAAGAGTCGTTAACTCCGTAACTCGCGCTCCTCGCCTCGTTAGAGGCGAAATGTTTATAGCACCTGTGCCTCAAAATTCAGCTCCGTAGGAGCGGAACGTTTCTTTTGTTGCGCTCCTACCAGAGCGCAGGAAACAATCATCCTGGCGGGCTATAAACATTTGGCTCCTACGGAGCCCTGACTTCCAATTCCCAAAAATTCCGTCTATCGAGTCTGCCGACGCGTCTAAGCTTTCAGCAAGGGGGTTCCCGATGTAAGTGCCGACGAATTTCGCCGGGCGCGCATCGCAGCTTGTATGCGCGTCACAGGGTGGAGTCTGCATCTCTCTCCTCCATGATTTCGGTGAACTCAACAGTCTGGCCGCATGGCCAGAAACTTAGTTAACGGAGGAAATGAAATGAGAACACTATTACGAAGCTTGTTTGTAATTGCTATTTCGCTGACGGGTCTTTCAGCGATGGCGTTTGCGCAGAATACAAATCGGTGCCGCTTTGAACCGTCGGAGTGCCGCGAGCTGCGCGCGGATAGACGAGAGATCCGCAGCGACCGGAGAGACCTTCGCGGGGATGGTCGCGAGATCAGACAAGACCGGCGCGAAACAAGATCCGACGTGCGCGAATATCGCGAGGATCGGCGCGAAGGCGCTTCGCGGCAAGAGCTGCGTGCGGACCGTCGTGAGATTAGATCCGATCGACGCGAAGTGTTGGGTGACCGGCACGAGGGTCGTCAAGACCGACGCGATCTGCGCGGTGACCGACGCGATTTCCGACGCGACCGGCGCGATGCCCGGCATTAAGACAAGGGGGAAAGGGTAAGATGAGAATAGGGGAAGAGGAGTGGAGGAAGGCAGGCATTGCTCCTTTTTCCCCGTTCCCCTTTTTCCTTGTTACCCCTTCTTGTGTTTCGTGATCCCCTCGAGCTTGATGTAAGGAGTCATTGAAGTAATCGTCATTCCTTCGATCACTTCCAGCCGGCAGGCAAGTGCGGGTTTGTCGTCGACTTTGGATTCTCCGGCGGTGTGATACCAAATCTGGCAATTCGTACACTCACCGTTCCAGCAAAAATCCCCGTAAGAAATCGTCTTCAGCGAGAGAAACTGAAAGCAACGGAGCAGGCGATTCTTCTCCGGCACTTCCACCTGTTTGCCCAGGACCTCGATACTCACCAGACGCTCATAGGGGTCAAGCAAATCGTTATCGATTGGGGATAGCGGCGGTTCGCAGGTCTGCTCGCTCATGGGGCAAAAGTATAGCACCGAAGTGAGGAGTGAGCAGTAAGCAGTGTGCAGTGAAAACGAATAGCTCGCACTGTATGTTCACCGGCCACTGCTTACCGCTCACTGCTCACTGCTTACTGCTTACCGCTCACTGATTTCACATCTTCGCTCGTCCATTGTTAGAATAGCCACACACGGAGGTGAATTAGTTGTCACTGGTTATTTACACAAAACCGGACTGCCCTTATTGCCAGCAGGCTCGTGATTATTACAACTCGGCAGGTATTCCCTTTATCGACTACGACGCCCAAACAGATCGCGCGCGGCGCAAGGAAATGCTTAGTTTCTCGGGCGGCGATCCGACCGTGCCCTGCATTGTTGAAGACGGCAAGTACAAAGGATCGGGCTGGGGCGATCCGCCGCGTGGTTGAACGGTCCATGATTAACGGCCGTGAGCCGTTAGCAAGAAGATCATTTCGATTCTCCTCGCTGGATATTCATCCCTGATTAAGTTACGGAGCAGAGGTCCACATATGAAGACACGAGAAATCGCGGTAGCGCATCTGCTGGTAGTTCTCTCGATCATTGCAGCGCTTACCGTTACCAGTTTTGCCCAATCCAATTCGAACGCGAATACGCTTCAACCACCTATGACCGAAAAGAAAACCAAGACAACGAAGATTCATGACGAAACGATGATCGACGATTACTTCTGGCTGCGCGAGAAAACAAACCCGGAAGTCATCAGGCATCTCGAAGCCGAAAATGGATATGCCGAGGCGATGATGAAACCCACCGCCGCCTTGCAGCTCAAGCTCTACAACGAGATGGTCGGCCACATTAAAGAGACCGACCGCAGCGTGCCTTACCGTTGGGGCGGCTATTTTTATTACACGCGCACGGAGCAAGGAAAACAATATCCAATAAACTGCCGGATGAAAGGCAGCCTCGACGCAAAAGAAGAAGTCGTACTGGATCAGAACGAGATGGCGAAGGGTCTGAAGTTTTTCAGCATCGGGGCGTTTGTTCCGAGCGACGACGGCAACCTGCTCGCCTATTCAACCGACACCACCGGCTACCGCCAATACAAACTGCAATTCAAAGACCTGCGCACGGGGCAGGTCCTGCCGGAGACTTTTGAACGCGTGGGAAGTGTGGCGTGGGCCACGGACAACAAGACCATCTTCTTCACTACCGAAGACGCAGTCACCAAACGGTCCGACAAGTTCTTTCGTCATGTGCTGGGAAGTGACCAGACTGATTTGATCTTTGAAGAGAAGGACGAACTTTTCGACATCGGCGCCGGCCGTTCGCGCGACAAGGCCGTCATCCTGCTGGGCTCGGAAAGCAAGACTTCCACGGAGTGGCGCTATCTGCCGGCGAATGACCCAACCGCCGAGTTGAAGATTATCAGCCCACGTGAAGCGGATCATGA
>JBDUAQ010000208.1:0-5444 GCA_040004575.1 bacterium | reverse complement strand
AGTTTGCGAACCTGCGCGCGCTTTATGGATACATGTGGGCACATCCGGGGAAGAAACTTTTGTTTATGGGCGGCGAGTTTGGGCAGTGGCGCGAGTGGACTGAAACCGAAAGCCTCGATTGGCATTTGCTGGAAGACCCGGCGCACCGTGGGATACAAAGTCTGGTCAGCGATCTCAACCGCGTCTATCAGAAGAAGAACTCGCTTTGGGAAGTTGACGGCGAGCCTGAAGGCTTTCAGTGGATCGAGGCAAACAATGCGGCGGAAAATATTGTCTCGTTTATCCGCTGCTCGTCATCGACGGACGCGAAATCATCCACCAGCAGGGAACTGATTTGCGTCGCAAACTTTGCGCCCGTCTTGCGCGAGAAGCATCTGCTTGGTTTGCCGCGACCCGGAACCTACCGCTTGATCGCAAATACTGATGACAAAGTGTATGGCGGCAGTGGCGGGAAGTTGCCGAGGACGATCAAAGCGGAGCAGGAACCAATCCACGGCCAGCCATATTCAGCGACTATTACCTTGCCGCCGCTGGCGACGTTGTGGTTTGAGGGTCAACCACTTCGCACCCGACGATGATGATTATTCAGTGGGTTTAGGGTCAATCCTATCAAGATGATCTTCCACATCGCTCAGATCCGAGAGAGTTTTGTAAACAACAGCTTCAATGAGATCCAGACGTTTGGAAAGTTCGCGACGCGTTTCAATAATCTCTTTCAAAGCTCTCTCCCAAATCGGCTTCGTGTCGTAAGCCCAAATCTCCAGCTTTTGCAGGCGCTCGTCCATTCCATGCATAAAAGAGTTAATAAGCCGTATGGATGAGTCCACCGCGTCAAAGCGACCGAACACCCTATCTTCGAAAGGACGCTTGCCGTTCATTTCATCTGTAACTTGATCATCCACGCTCTAATTATGCGAATATTTCAAACTTCCTTAAACAGTCGAGTGAGAGACGTCAATTTTTCGGTTTCACAAGAATCCTTTCATTGTGTATCTTGCGAGCGAGATGACTAACTGGGACGACATTCGCAAACAGTTTCCGGTAACGGAAAACTCGACGTACTTGAATTCAGCGGCGGCGGGGCCGTTATCACGCGCGACCACTGCGGCGGCGACCGAGTATTACCAGCAGATGATGAACGATGGAGATATTCACTGGGACGAGTGGCTGGAAAAACGCGAGGACGTGAGGCGCAAAGTCGCCGCGTTCATCAATGCCGAGCCGGACGAGGTAGCGCTCACCACCAACACGTCTTCGGGCATGAACGTCATCATCGACGCGCTGGAGACGCACGGTGAAGTGATCTCATGCGATCTTGAGTTTCCCGTTTCGACGCTGCCTTGGATGAATCGCCGGATTCCCGTGCATCTGGTTAAGTCGGTCGCGGGCGCAGTGGCAATCGACGACATTCGCGACGCGATGAATGTACGCAGCGGCATCATCTGTATGAGTCACGTCCAATACTCCAGTGGCTTCCGAGCGGATTTAGAAGAACTGGGCTCGGCCAAAGGGGGTCACGCGCTGATAGTTAATGCCGCCCAGTCCGCCGGGGTTTTTGAGATCGATGTGAAGCGAATGAAGATCGACGCGCTCAGCGCCACTGGTCACAAGTGGATGCTCGCCGGATACGGCAGCGGGTTCGTCTACCTCTCGCGCGAATTACTTGAACGCTCGAAGCCGCGCGCGATTGGTTGGTTGAGTGTCGAGGATCCGTATGCGGATCGAAACAATGAGGTCCACTTGCGTCATGACGCGGCGGCGCGCGCGGAACTCGGTTGTCCACACTTCGCCGGCATGTTTGCGCTGGGCGCGTCAGTTGATCTGATAGCGGCGATAGGCACGAAGAACATCGAGGAGCGCGCGCTTGAACTCAATAGACTGCTGACGAGTCGGTTGCTGGAGGGCGGTTTCAAAGTGTTATCGCCAATTGCTGATGAGCGCATGCGCTCAACGGAGACGCTGGTGGCGGTAGACGATCCGGCAGGCGTAGTGGCAAAGCTTGCAGCGCAAAAGATCATCGTTACAAAGAAGCCTCAGGGAATTCGCGTGGCCACGCACTTCTTCAATAACGAAACCGATGTTGAGCGGTTGATTGAGGGGCTTTGTCAGAACCGGGAGCGGTAGCGACCGGGTCCCCAGCGCGGCTAAGAACTGAAAATAAACCCGGTCGCTACCGCTCCCGGTTCTGACAAGATTACTTCTTAACGCGTTTCTTACTTACTGACTTAGCCTTTTTCACAATCGCTGCGCGGGCTGCCTCGCCGCCAAAGTGATTTCGTGCCAGCTTGACGAAAGTCTGCACGATAGGTGATTCGTAGCCGCCAGTCAGCCGGGCAACGCCCAACTCCCAGTTTATCTGCGCGCCTTCAATCCACCACCGGACCAGCCGGCCCTTATCGACCGCGTCGCTGACTGTTTGTAGCGGCACAATTCCCACGCCCATGTCCTCTTCAACCATGCGCCGGATCGCGGCCTGCCGGCTTAGTTCCATTGAGACATGAAGCGTTACTCCTGCTTGCGCAAAAAACTGATCGATCAGGCGGCGCGTGTTGCCGCCGCGCTCGCCGAGAATCAACTTTTCCCCAGCGAGAGTGTAAGCGCTGATGGTGCGTTGCCTGGCCAGCCGGTGACGCGGCGAAGCGACCGCCACGAGTTGATCCTGGCTCAGCCTCTCGGTGTTGATGCCGCGCGCCTCCACCGGCAGCGATACAAACGCAATGTCGAGCTCGCCGCCAAGAATCTGTTGGACCAAAGCTTCGCTGGTTCCCGAGGCAACGGTGATCTCGGCGCCCGCATGCTGTTTGCGAACTTCCTTTAAGAGCTTTGGCAAAACATCCGTCGTGACCATTGCCGAGGCGCTCCCGATTCTTAAGCGTCCGCGCTCCGCGCCCGCCAGCTCCGCGATCTCATCAACCGCCGCGTCGTGGTCGCGCAGGATTTGCCGCGCACGTTGCAGCAATTGCTCTCCAGCTTCAGTGAGCATCACGCGACGCGGCGCGCGTATGAATAGTTTCGCGCCCAACTCATTTTCCAGTTGCCGGATCTGCATGCTGATCGCAGCTTGCGTGACGTGGACGCGCCCGGCGCCAGCGGTGAAAGTCCCCAGTTCGGCGATGGCGATGAAGGCTCTTAGTTGTCGAATTTCCATAGACGTTAAATTACCAGCGGGTTATCAGAAGCTAACAACGGGTTACGGCGTGTTATCACAGACGGTTATTGTAATAATAAAATCTTTTAGTTTCCATTATAAATCGCCGTTACCTAGAATGAGGCCGAATTGGCCCATGGTAGCCGGCATGCGCTGTTTCACCCGACTATGGTCACGACTGAGAGAGGACAAGCAGGGTTCCTGAGTACGCGCCGTCCACCGACGAGACGCGCCGTTGTTGGCGTTGACGGAGGTGGAACGAAGACTCTTGCCGTAGTTCTCGATAGTGATTTTCGAGTACTCGGTGAAGGTCTTGCTGGTCCGTCAAATCCTTTGCGGGTGGGGATCGCTACTGCGGCGGCGGCGATTCGCGAAGCGATTGATCGTGGCTGCGAAGCAGCACAACTGCGGCGCACGGATCTCATCGCCGCGGAAATTGGCCTGGCCGGCGCCCGTCGCCGGGAGTTGAACGCGCGCATGCGCGAAGCTCTCCTCGGCCTTGGTATCGGTGAGATAGTTGTTGTTGGTGATGCTGATATTGCGCTGTATGGCGCCACCGAAGGCGAACCTGGTGTGATCGTAATAGCCGGCACGGGCTCAATCTGCTGCGGCATCAACGCGCGTCGCAAGACGCTCTGCGCCGGCGGTTGGGGACCGATCGCCGGAGACGAAGGCGCCGGCGCCTGGATCGCGCGTCGCGCGTTGCGCGCCATCGCACACGCGGTTGATGGGCGCGGCCCGGCAACTTCGCTTACCAATGCGGCTTGTGCTTACTTTCATGTTTCGGACCCAAACGATCTATCGACCGCCATCTACGCGCCAACGATGACGAACGAATGGCTGGCCGGTTTTGGCAAGAATGTAATCGACGCTGCAAAGGCAAAAGATCGGGTGGCGCGGGAAATCTTGTGTGAAGGTGGCCGGGAACTTGGTGCGGCCGCCGCGGCCGTGATTCGGAACCTAAAGCTGGAGACTGAGACTTTTCAGGTCGCCTATGTCGGCGGTGTTTTCGAAGGCGCCGGTGAGCTGGTGTTGTCGTCGCTGCGCGAGGAAGTAATCCGCGTGGCTCCCAAGGCTTATCTCGCGCCGCCCAGGTTTTCTCCCGCAGTTGCGGCGGCACGGATGGCGTGGGAACATCTCAACCATATGGCGCTGGCTGTTTGAGCGGGCAGCATTTGATTCCCTGCGACATGAAGTCAGTACCACCACGCGGTAGCGGGTGGCCCTTTCAATTGTCGATTTGCGATTGCCGATTGCCGATTGGTTGATACCGGAACACTATTCTGAAATCGCCAATCGACAATCAGCAATCGGAGGACCCACCCGCTACCGCGTGGTGGTACTGACTTCATGCGACTACGTGAATCCTAATCCAAACTGCGTCAATACCTGAATGAACTCTGAAAACACTGATCCGCTTCCCATCACTGAAGAAGAGAATCCGAAGACGAGCAATCTGAGTTCGTTGTCTACTCGCGAAATAATCCGGCTGATGAACGACGAGGACGCACTTGTTGCTTCGGCAATTCGTAGGGTTCTTGCGGAGGTGGAGCGGGCGGTCGAGGGAATTGTGGCCAGGCTTCAGAATGGCGGCAGGCTCTTCTACATCGGCACCGGAACATCAGGGCGGCTTGGCGTGCTTGATGCTGCCGAGTGTCCGCCGACGTTTGGCGTGTCGCCGGATTTGGTTCAGGCAATTATCGCCGGCGGTTATGAGGCGTGTTATCGTGCGGTCGAAGCTTCGGAAGACGATGCGGCGGCTGGTGAAAAGGATTTGCAGGATCGAGGTTTCGCGAAAGGCGATGTGTTAGTGGGCATTGCCGCATCGGGCCACACGCCTTACACGGTTGGCGCAGTAAAGTTTGCGCGGCGTTGCGGTGCGTTCACTATCGCAATCACTTGCGCTCCAGGTTCTCCCATTACAGACGCGGCAGAAGTTAGCATTGTTCCCGTTGTTGGTCCGGAAGTCGTGGCGGGCTCAACGCGGCTTAAGGCGGGTACAGCACAGAAGATGATCCTCAATATGTTATCTACGGCCTCGATGGTCAAGCTGGGCTATATCACCGGAAACCGGATGACGAATGTGTTGCCACGCAATGCCAAACTTCGCGCGCGGGCGCTTCGCATCATCATGGCTGAGACGGCCCTCGACGAAGAGACAGCGCGAGCCGCCCTGGCAGGAGCTGACGGAGATTTGCGCGCGGCACTCGTAATGATGAAGACAGGACATTCGTACGTAGAAGCGAAGGCGGCACTCGAAACAGCAGGCGGCGTGATTGAACAGGCAGTGAAGATT
>JBDUAQ010000207.1:0-5444 GCA_040004575.1 bacterium | reverse complement strand
TCAGCCATTAGTTAATGAGTCCCAACACTCCCAAATAGCGCGAAAGTATAGCATGCAGCCTCGCGACAGCCGTTTGCTGCCCCGCACTCGGCTCTTGGTACACGATGAGCCGACTGGAAAGTTCCCATCGGAGGCTTCTTCGCCCTTTTTGCTTTACCCCGTCTCACAAACCGTCTTACAATGAAGCGCAGCCACGACAGACTGGATTGGAAGTAGCGCGCGGCGTTTCCCCACGTAGGCGATCCCCAACTAGATCTAAGAAAATTTAAGGTCTTCGGACATCACGACTTCTGTTTCCGGCATCTCTGGTTGCAGTCCTGTCCTTGATCTGAAACCATCAGTCGGCTCCCGGTCAGTAACGCTTGCGAGGAACGCGAGGCTTACATGCACTTAGCTCCTGGACGCGCTTTCACCATCGCCATAATCTCCTGTCTGGTTACTCTGTTTCTCGTTGCTGATGCCCGCGTGGCGCGAACGCAGGACAAGAGCCCGCAAAAATCTACCGGCCCAGCGTCGTCCTCGAGTGTGCACCCAAGCGAACCAGCCGCCCAGCCAACGCCTCCCAGTACGGAGCCCTCAGCGCCCAGCCCGCAGAAGTCTCTAAGCGAGCTTGGCCAGGGGCCGGTCATCACCAACACCGACCTGATAACCTTTACCGTTACCGTCACTGATACCTATGGCCGCTATGTTTCGGGGCTGGGCAAAGGCGCTTTTACGGTGTTGGATGAGAAGAAACCCCAGGAGATAACTTTTTTTAGTGACGACGATGCGCCGGTTTCAGTTGGCGTGATTTTTGACGTTTCGGGATCGATGAACGGCGACAAGATCAAACGCGCGCGCGATGCTCTGTCCAAGTTTATCCAGACCAGTCATAACATGGATGAGTATTTCCTAATCGCCTTCAATTCCCGGGCCCAATTGTTGCTGGACAAAACGCGCGACGGGAATCAAGTCCTCGACAAGCTCACGTTTGTACAGACCAAAAACAATACTGCCTTATACGATGCCTGTTATCTCGGCGTTGAGAAGGTCCAGCGCGGCGCCCATCCCAAGCGCGCGCTGCTCTTGATTAGCGACGGTCAGGACAATAACTCTCGCTACACTTTCAATGAACTGCGCCGCGTGCTGAAAGAGTCGGACGTAACGCTCTACGGCATCGGCATACTGAGCGGCAGCGACGCCGGCAGCGCGATGGGCATGGAAGGTCAGGGCATTCTGGATGAGCTCGCCAGCGTCTCAGGCGGCAAAGCGTTCTTTCCCAGAAGCAACGCCGAGATGGACGACATTTTTGAGCAGATTGCGCTGGAACTGCGCCATCAGTATTCGATTGGTTATAAGCCGCTGAATTTCACCAACGACGGCCGCTGGCACAAGATCAAAGTGAAGGTCACTCCGCCACGTGGCTTGCCGCGCCTGTTCGTTCGTTCCAAAGAAGGCTATTACGCTGTCCCCAGCTCGCGCTGATACAGGCGGTCGGCTCGGCAACGCATTAACTCTCCTGAACATCTTTCATACCGTCGTCAGGTAGCGCGACCTGTGTGCGCGTTATCAGGGACTGTCGCTGTTTCGCAAGCGACCACGTGAAAGGTTAAACTCGTATAGAGAAAAAGAGTTCTGTGAGGATTGGCGGCTATTGGGTTTGTATTGGGTCATGGGGGACGGGATGAAAACGCGGGTGAAGGGATTGAAGAAACAAAGATTCATATTAATGCTGGCGCTGGTTCTCGCGCTCGGTTCTATAGTTTGTTCGGGCCTGGTTTCCGCAGCCAGGACCCAGAATTCGCGAGCACGTACAGTCGTCACAGCTCCCAGACCAACCCCTACTCCGACTCCAGTGCCGCGTACAACTCAGTCCGTCAGCCGGCCGGTGACAACGACGTCGTCAGCGGCGGCAACGCCGACCCCCAGGCCGCGACCAACAGTCGCGCCAACTCCTGACCACCGCATTGCTCCGGAACTCGGTGAGCCTCCACCGCCTCCAGTGCTGAAGCCCAAGCCAACGCCAACGCCGCCGGAGGAATTTGATGCCGGCGATGTCATCAGAGTAAACACGGAATTGGTGACGCTGAATGTTCGTGTTATTGACCGAAATAATCGGCCCATTAACAACTTGCGGCAAAGCGATTTCCACGTTTTCGAGGATGGCGTCGCGCAGCCTATCGAATCGTTTGCGCGCGAGGAAGTGCCGATTAGTTACGGGCTGGCGATTGATACGTCGCAATCGCTTCGTTCGCAGATACAAGCCGTCATCGACGCCGGCAAAACTATCGTCAGCAGCAACAAGCCCGGCGACGAAACTTTCCTGGTGCGATTTATCAGCAGCGACAAGATTGAGACCTTACAGGACTTTACCTCGAACAAAGATCTATTGATGGATGGTTTAGACGATTTGTATGTTGAGGGAGGCCAGACAGCGGTAATCGACGCGGTGTACCTTACCGCTGAGCACGTTGCTGAGTACAAGAAGGGAGACGATAGCGATCGCCGGCTGCGCGCCCTGGTTGTAATTACCGACGGCGAGGACCGGGCCAGCTTTTATTCCCAGGAGAAATTGTTTGCGCGGCTGCGCGAAGAGGACGTGCAGATTTACGTGATCGGATTCGTCAAGGAGCTCGACAAAGAAGGCGGTCTCATCCGTAAGAGTCCGCACGATAGAGCCGTTAACCTCATTAACAAACTCGCCACTGAAACAGGCGGACGCGCGTTCCTGCCGCAGTCGCTGTCCGAGTTGCCGCAAATCGCCAACGAGATTGTGCGCGACCTGCGCACGCAGTACGTAGTTGCCTACAACCCGACCAACAAATTGCGTGATGGTTCTTTCCGCTCGATTAAGGTGATGGTGGATGACAGCGCGAGCCGCGACAAACATATTGCCCTGACTCGCAACGGACGCGTCGCACCCAAGGGCGAACCGCCGGCGGCGAAGCTTCCGCCGACGAAAACCAAGCCAACGACCGGAACAAACAAGACTCCATGAGTAGGAGAGGCATTATTGCCTGTCCGCGATTCCGGAAAGTCTGAAGGTCTACGCGGTTACTGGCTTTTCCCCGACGACGACAAATCCTTAACCAACTCGACTAGTTGCCCAATCTGTGCCTCACGACCCTGGCTCTTGCGCATCAATTCTTCCAGCATCAGCTCGCTCTTCAGGTTCACTTTGAAATCCTGTTCCGCAGCCAGCCGATCTTTTTCCGCGGCGCGATTTTGCGACATCATGATGATGGGCGCTTGCAGAGCTGCCGTCATTGAAAGCATCAGATTGAGAAGGATGTAAGGATAGGGATCAAACTCGGCGCCGTTTTCACCGTGGCCGTAATGAACCAGAACAAACGTATTGAAAGCCATCCAGGCCACGAGAAAACTTACGTAGATGATGATGAAGGTCCATGATCCCCCGAATGACGCAACCTTATCGGCTATCCGCTGTCCAATCGTGGCCCGTTCGGCCATCTCCACGTTGATATTACGCGTGGCGCGTTGAGAAACGAGCATGTTGGTCTGCCGCATGCGCGCGCCAATTTCGCAAATCACGTCGATGGCGACGTCCGGATGTTTCATTAGAAACGCCTGAAAATCGTCGCTGCTTAAACGGTGCAGCGTGGTTTCCTCGATCGCCGTGGCGTTGGTCGAACGCGGTCCGCGATCCAGCACCGCCAGTTCCCCAAAAAACTCTCCCGGTTTTAGTTCCGCGAGCGTCACCGGCTTCACATCTTCATCCAAGACCCAGATGCGCACTGAGCCCGACTCCACCACATACAAGGCATCGCCCTTGTCCTGCTCATTAAAAACAATTTCGTCAGCGTCGAACTTTACCTGGTCGACTTCTGCGGCCAACTGTTCAAGCTCTTCGGAAGTTAATCGCTTAAAGAGAGGAATGCGCGAGAGGCTATCAGCTTCATCGCTCGGTATGATGTCGGTAGACATGGGGCCAAATCTCCTATGCTTCTAGCTTGATTTCTTCAGGCTCTTCAATTTGTCTAGTTGGTTATTCGCCTCAACTCCTCTTCGCTGATGCCAAAAGGATCGGTCGGTGGTTCGTGCTTGCTTTTCTGTTCGACAAGTGCAGCCAACTCTTCCAGCGCGGCGCCAAGTAGATCATCGTTGGAGTTAATCTCGAGACATGATGGCGAATCAAACGGGGTCAGGAAAAGATACCGGGGTAATTTACTGTTGGCAGGCGACTCCGCCGGGCCCAGTATCAGCAGATTATTTTTCCAGCGCGCGTAGCGGTGGGCTGAACCAAGCTGCCGCTCCCAATGCAACTCGCCTTTCTGGGTCAGGGAGATCAACTGTTGCAGCAGTTTCGATAGACGGTCGTTGGTAACTTGATCGCGGGACATCACGGTCTCCTTGTGGAACTGTGTCTCGAGACTTTCCAGTTTTGTCGCCGCTGAGATTAACACCTCTGGAAATAATTGGGAATATGCTTCGCGGATTGGGGCTGGTTTAGTTTGAAGCTGACCGCCTTTCTCATTAGCACCGTGGCTTTAGCCCGGTGATCATGTTGTTGAATTCAGGAGGGAAACCGTTTAAACGGTTTCAGGCTATTTCGCTTACTAAATTTCACCGGGCTAGAGCCCACGGTGCTAATGAGATGATCTGGCAAACCGCTGGTTGCTGAAACAATGCCAGGGCACATCGCCTGTTAACGACTTCGCTATTTGCGCTGATGTTTGTGCTTGCTGCGCTTGAGATTGTGCCGAGCCTCAGCTTCTTCCACTGAATGACTTTGGGTAAGCTTTAGATCTGCTTTCGCCATCGCGACGAGCTTTTGATAGTGAGTGTGAAGCGTCTTGATTTCTGCTTCCGTCAGGTCTTCCACATCGATCAGCCGATTGCTGGCGCCCTCCAGCGCTGCCACAATTTCGTTGAGCTTCAGATGGATAGCCAGCGCATCCTTGTTTTGGCTGCGCTGAATCAGAAAGACCATCATGAAAGTAACGATGGTTGTGCCGGTGTTGATTACCAACTGCCAGGTATCGGAGAAGTGAAACAACGGGCCGGTGATTATCCAAACGACAATCACTAGCACAGCGATGATGAAAGCGGACGATGTTCCGGTCGCCTCTGTAGCCTTGCGCGAGAAGCGCTCCAGCATTTGACTGAGTCGATTTGTTTTCTTCTTAACCATACTTCTCCTATTTCGAGCCGCATAAGATCAAGCGCTCGACAAACTCTGCCCTTTTCGAATCGTGCCGGTAATCATATACCTTTTGAACTTTGATCGGATCAGCGACTGGTTACTCAAGGCAAAGTCGGAACCGGGAGCGGTAGCGACCTGGTGTACGGCCACGTTACTCATGCGTCGAAGAGTATTAATTCCCTAAGTGCGAGCGCATGTATTAAGCGTTAAGAGCTCGCCGGCTACCGCAGGCGGCACTGACCTGAAGAACCCGGTCGCTACCGCTCGCGGTTCTGACTTCGTCGGCCCACAATGCAACAAA
>JBDUAQ010000051.1:0-18407 GCA_040004575.1 bacterium | reverse complement strand
CTCAACGCGATCGAAAAGATGCGCCCGGTTACAACTCGCAAGCTCTCCGCTCAGCCGAACGCCGGCTTACCTCGCGACGTGCAGGGACGGCAGTTTTACATGTGTTCGCCAGAGTACATGGCTGAATATTCGCGGCGCATGATCCAGGCGGGCGCAAGGTTTGTTGGCGGCTGTTGTGGCACAACGCCCGCGCATATCAAATGGATCGCAGACGCTGTTCGCCAGTTTAATCCGCGCACTCAGCAAGTGGTCGCCGCCGGTGCAGTACAGGTGGCGGTCCACGAGTTGAAACCGCCGGATGTAACGGTCGTACCTGCGGAGGAGAGATCGAATTGGGCGCGCAAAATCGCGAGGGGTGAGTTTGTCACTACCTGCGAAGTACTGCCGCCCAAAGGCTGCGATCCGTGGAAGACGCTGGATGCGATCAGACTTTTGAAGACGGCCGGGGTCGATGGTGTCAACATCCCCGACGGGCCGCGAGCGCAGACACGCATGGGCGCGATGGCGACTGCGATCCTCGTCGAGCGCGAGATAGGAATCGAAAGCGTGCTCCATTATTGCTGCCGCGATCGCAATCTGCTGGGCATGATGTCTGACTTGTTGGGGGCAGCCGCGCTGGGATTGCATAACTTACTCTTGATTACGGGTGATCCGCCAAAGATGGGACCTTACCCCGACGCCACCGCGGTGTTCGATATCGACGCTATCGGTCTGACGAACATGGTGAACAAGCTGAACCACGGTCTCGATCTTGGCAACAACCCGACCGGCAAACCGACGGCTTTTTCGATTGGCGTTGGCGTGAATCCGGGCGCAGTGAATCTGGATGAAGAGATCAAGCGCTTCGAATGGAAGATCGAGGCCGGCGCCGAGTATGCAATTACCCAACCCGTGTTCGACACTGAGCAACTGCGTGTGTTTCTCAAGCGCATCGCACACTGCCGCATTCCAATTGTCGCGGGAATCTGGCCGCTCGTCTCTTTTCGTAACGCGGAATTTCTGCACAACGAAGTTCCCGGCGTGCGCGTGACGCCCTCGATCATGGAACGCATGCGCGCGGCTTCAGCAATAAGCAAAGAAGCGGGACGTGACGAAGGATTGAAGATCGCGCGCGAATCGTTATTGGAGGTGCGCGATGTGATTCAGGGTGTACAAGTGTCCGCGCCGTTTGGCAACGTGAAGTATGCGCTCGAGGTGTTTGAGGTGCTGGAAAGTTTCGGCGCGCCTTCTCAACTTCGAGCGCCAGCCGACTGAAGCCCACTAACTGCCGCTGTAGTGAACCATCTTGTCGCCGATCGTATAAAAAACATCGTCGATCGTCTTCTCGCTCTGCTGCGGCGTGCCGCCAACCGCGCCCCCATAGTCCATAAAAGGCGCATACGAATTCGATTCCGGCTGTGGCATAAACTGCGGCTGATACTGCGCCACCTCATTGCTAATCAATTGCAGATACTGCATGAGCACTTGCTCCAGAACGTTGCGCACCTGCGGCGGAAGCATTTGCAGCACCAGCGCGTCTGCTTGCACGATTCTATCCCACTGGATTCCAATATCCTGCGCGCCGAAGAAGCCGGCCTCGATGCTACGATAGATCGTGTTGTGAATCAGCCAGGCGTCATCGATTAGACCCAGCAGACCGTTTTGATCGTCAGGAATCAAATCGTTGGGATTGGTGAGATAAGCATGCAGGCCGTTGGCCACTTGCTTTAGCGCCATCGAGGGTAAGGAGGACGCAAAGTCAATAAACTTTTGCAAACTCGACGGCGCGCTGCGGATGTAGCCGTTTACCAACTCCAGTGCCGGATTCGGCGCAGTTTCGTTAGGCGGCGCAGAGTCGCGCATATTACGCACGGGTGTTGTCTCCAACGACAAGCCCGAAACTTTTCGTGCCAGGTCACTCGCAGCAGTTCGCACATCGTCCGCTATCGCGACAGGCGGCGTCTCGACGGCCGGTAAGGTGGAAAGCTTGCCCTCGATGAAGCTGATCAGAACTTTGAACTCTTTGGTATCGCTTTTTGGGTTGCGGATAACTTCGTTGAGGATCGATTGAATCGCGTTACGGTCATCGCCGGCGGCCTGCACTCGCGCGAAAACGTCCTGGATGAACTTGAGAGTTTGACCTACCTGATCTCTTAGCTCCGATAATGACTTGAACGACTGGTTACATTGCTCCATGCCCCGCAAGGCCCAGTCGGTGCTGTCGTCACCACCGATCCCTTTCGCGTTGCGATATTCCTGCACGTACTGGTAAAAGCCCTCAAAGCTTGTCAGGTCGTTCAAGGCTGATGCTGAAGCAAGATCCATCGAGCCCAGCGATATACGCACTAGAGCAGCCTGGACGCGAAAGAGGGCGGGCTTGGGATCCTCCTGGTCAAAATTAATGCCGTAGATTCCCTTCAGCAGTGGATGCTCCGGAATTGGAGATTTCTCCAGCAGCACCGGCAGGACCTTCTTCTTTAGTCTAACCGCCGTCTCGATCTCGGCGTTGACCCCAGCTGAGGTTGCCGCGTGCTGGGACCACAGCACCAGAACAACGTCCAACTGTTCAATTGCCTGATCAATCGCTGTCTGAATGGCATCGCCAGGCTTTAGGTTGTTGATGTCAAGCCAAACCTCGGCGCAGTTCTTCAGCGACTCGGAAATGATCTGTGCAGTGTTCTTGTTTTGCCAGGAATGACTAATGAAGACTTTCACGTCTGCTCCTTCAAGTAAGGCTTATGTGGACTAGTGTGGCTCTTTCAAAACGTCGTGAAGGGCCGCTTCAATTTGCGAGTGCTGAAATGTATATCCCGTCGCCATCAGGCGCTCCGCCGCGACACGCTGGCCGCCCAGCAACAACGCTTCTCCCATCTCTCCGAAAAGCAACTTGATTCCGAAAGCGGGAATTGGAAACAGCGTCGGACGCGAAAGAACTTTGCCGAGCGTCTTGGTAAACTCGGCATTGCGAACAGGATTCGGCGCTACAAAATTTATCGGACCCCGTAGTGATTCGTTGGTCAAAGCAAAGTTCAGCGCGCCGACAACGTCATCCAGCGCGATCCAACTCATCCACTGTTTCCCGCTGCCAATCTTTCCGCCCAGCCCCAACCGGAATGGCGGCAACATTTTTTTCAGCGCGCCGCCGTTCGTGTCAAGAATAACGCCGAAGCGCGTATTGACAACACGAATTCCCTTCTCCGTTGCTAACGCCGTTGCTTGCTCCCATTCAACACAAACCTCTGCCAGGAAATCGTCCCCTGGAGCACTGGCTTCCGTGAGAATTTCGTCGCCGCGATTTCCGTAGTAGCCAATTGCGGAAGCACAGATGAAAGTCTTTGGCGGGACCGTCAAATTCGCCAGCGCATCGCCCAGTAGCTTTGTGCCTTTCACGCGGCTCTCGCGAATGCGACGTTTCTTGTCGTCAGTCCAATGTCCCTCGGCAATGCTTTCGCCCGCGAGATTCACTACCGCATCGAATCCTTCAATCCGCGCCAGCGCAATGCTGTAACGGTCCGGGCTCCACTCGACTTCGGTCTTCGAGTGCGGTGCATACCTGACAAGACGGGACACCTCATGGCCCTCCGCCTCCAACGATTTGATTAGGGCCGTTCCCACCAAGCCATGCGAGCCGCTTACGAGAATCTTCATTGCTCAAATGCTCCCCGAGTCTCTTAGGTTTCCGGATGAACGTTATCATATTCACACTGAAAATAGGCTTGATTGACTTTCTTACTCGACACCCTCGCCAGTTGCAAATTCTCTTGCGTTCGTATGTGGTAGTCCTATAATGCTTCCGTTTTTGACAACGTAAGCGACTCGCGCGTGGTTCTCGCTGCAAAGGTTCTCATCGTCAGCGCCAGCCGTTTTTAATTCTCTTTCAGGTCCAACAGCGCATTTCGGCCGAACTTCTGCTGATTTCTCAATTCAGGATATAGCAGGCGACATTGGTCGCTCGGACTCACGACTTCCACGGAGATAAAAGACATGTCAGATTATTTTGCAGATAACGCCGGGGAGACTTCTGGTTTAGGCTACCCGCGAAAAATACCAACGGATAGAGCGCAGGCGGAAGAATTGTGCCTTGGAGGCGTCGTCCCCAATTACGCGCTGCTTTTCTTCGACCATTTGCATAGTGAATACCTGACCCTTAAAGCCAGAATCGAGGATCAGGAATTAGTAGCATTGCTGGATGGGATACACGCCAAACGCCTGAAGTGCGATCTGACGTGGAGTGATATCTACACCTTCGATTTGGCGCTCCTCAATGTTAGACCACTCGAGAACCTCGTTCGCAAAGCTTATGACGCGCGAGCCAGATACCGCAGCATCGCGGGTCAGAAAGAATATGACGAATACCTTGCCTCGAAGCCACCAGACTTGACGTCGATTCTAATCGCTCCAAAGACAGAAACTCCTGCTCAAGCTGCTTCTGCAACATCGACAACTAAAGCGGCTGAACCTGTGCCGCCTGTGAGCGGTGATGAGTCGGAAGTGTCGGCGCCAATCGTTGAGCCAAATGCGACTGCGCCGACTGCTCCGGCGGAAGGGTCCACTCCAGCTAGTGAGACAGACAAGTCTGCGACACCTCGTGAGTCGGTAGCGCCCGCGCCAGTTGATGAGCCGAATACTTCTGCGCCGAGTCCGAAAGCTAAGATGCCCTTCGAGTTTTCCCAGTCGAGCGAAATCGTCCAACGTGTCTTGCGTGCGGACATCAGTTATTTGCTGAGCAAGTTCTATTTGTATTACGCCATGCTTCCCATGCGCGAGAGCCTGCGGGAAGATCTAACTTCCAGAGCGGTGCACATGACCAAATGGATTCTAATGATCATTATAAGTCTGATCGTCGCCAGCTTTGGCGGAACGTTGTTCCTGGAGAGATTCACCAAGTTCGATCTCAGGGGAGCTTTTGGGCTCACCGTCGGGTCTGTCGCGTTCGCGGGGATCGTCGGCGGGTGCGTCAGCATGTTGCAGCGCATTCAGAGCACCCCCAGCGAGGGCGACGCCCTATTCAATCTTGCATCCCTTACGAATGGCTGGCGGGGACT
Source organism: bacterium (assembly GCA_040004575.1). Lineage (GTDB taxonomy): Bacteria > Acidobacteriota > Blastocatellia > Pyrinomonadales > Pyrinomonadaceae > PSRF01. The sequence continues at coordinate 13,383 of JBDUAQ010000051.1, read as the reverse complement.
CTCGCTTTCGCCTCTCTACGGCGGAATTTTCGCCTCGCTGCTTTTTATTTTGTTTGCCGCCGGAATCCTCGAAGGATCCGTCTTCCCCAAAATCAACACCCCCGGCAAGCTCCTGCCTCCTACGCGCATTGAACAGACTTCAACCCCTCAGCAAAGTCAACCGCAGCAGCAGGCCCAGCAGGCGGCCCTGACTCCGGCTACTCCAACACCGACGCCCCCCACCGAAACGCAGAAGCTTGGCATTTTACAAATCACAGACTTCTTGAAGGGGACCGGTCCGACGGATGGAGTTTCTTTTGCGCTGCTCATAGTTTGGTCGTTCATTGCCGGCTTTGCCGAGCGGTTTGTTCCTGACACACTCAATCGTTTGGTTGCCAAGAACGAAGCGATCCAAGGAACAAATAGTTAACTCGCGGGTCCTGGAGTGAATGGCGAGTTTGGAACGCGCCGTCCAGCATTTTTTGACTCCGTCACTCCAGGATTTCTGAATCCCAGAAGGGCTTGCAAGTGTTCTTGCAAAGAGTGGTGATCGACACCTTCGGGACCGACCTTGTTTTTGATCAGAAAAATCATAGAATCCCTCCGCGTCTCAACAGCTACGCCCAATTCGTTAGCCAACTTTGCGTCTAACTCCAGCCGACTTCCGCTGGTCACCCTGGACAAACGCAAACTCAACTGGTGACGGAGGGTTAATCCGCTTTAGCCTCCACATCGCACAGTCGCAGCGATTCGAATGCTTCATCACAGAAGGCTTCTCTTTGTCGTCCTTGTTGCCGCGGCGCTATGTGCCACGGTTTGGCAGAACGCGCGAATGCAGTCTCCACTTCGCCGAATCACTAACACAACTGAAGAAGGAATCAGCATTAACCCATCGCTCAGTGGTGATGGACGCATCGTGGCGTTTGAGTCGACCGAAGACATTGCCAACGCCGGCGGCAACGAAGGCTTTCATGCGATCCGGTCCAACGTCGCTAATGATCCGGCAACGCTATCAGAGATAGGTGCTACGCGTGCGCCCGCACCCGCTGTTTCGCAAGACGGCTCGCGCATTGTCTTCGCCTCAAAGGATGATCCGCTGGGAGCTAACGGCGATGCAAATTCCGAAATATTTCTCTATGATGGCGCCCGGATGATCCAGATTACCAACACTTCGCCGGGTGATATCTCGAATCGCGTTCTTAACGGAAACTTCCAGCCTTCGATTTCCGATGACGGGCGTTTTATTGCGTTCTCTTCAAATCGCGATCCCGCCGGCCAAAACGCCGACGGCAATCTTGAGATCTTTGTTTACGACGCAGTAGCGTTCAGCTTTACTCAGCTTACAAACTCATCGGGAATAATGGGCGCCAGTGACGCGAAGATTAGTGGTAACGGCGCGAGCGTGGCTTATATCCGTGATGTTGGAACAACGACTAGCACCAATCGCGACTTACTCCTTCAGAACCGGGTCGGCACTCCGTCGATTCACACGGTCGCGACCAACGTCCCATCGCTGGCCATGACATATGGCCGCGCTATCAGCGACGACGGTTTGCGCATCGTTTGGTCAGCACAGACCGCTACTAACACCACCCAGGTGTTTTTGTTCGACGGCCGCAATGGCAATACGACTCGCCAGATTACATCGCTTGGCTCGCGCGTGACTGACGTACCGCTGCACCCAAGCATCAGCGGCGATGGAACCAAAATCTCTTTCGCCACGCGGCGCGCCGTACCAGGCCAGGGCAGCAACTCGGACACAGGCGTCGAGCTTTACACATTCGATATTCCCTCAGGAACGTTCGGACGCGTTACAAACGTCACTGCTTCGGGCGCGACTGCTGACGTCATCTCTTCAATGAACGACGACGGCTCGGTGATCGCGTTCAACTTTCCGCGCCTGCTTTCCGGCCCTGTCTCCCTGGACATTTTTGCGAACGACTCAGAAATTTATATCAGCGGGACTCCGCCGCGGCTTTCTTCAGGCACAGTGACTGTCCTAAATCGCGCCTCGATGGGCCACGAGCCGTCCGCTACTAAAGCCGTCGCACCTGATAGCATCGCCGCCGCGCTCGGCGGGGCGCTGGCATTCACCACCCAACAAGCACAACGAAATCCTGATGGAACGTTTCCCACGACCGTTGGCGGAACAACAGTCACGGTCAACGCCCAGCCGGCGCAAATATTTTTCGTCTCGCCAAACGAAGTGCATTTCCATGTGCCCGTCGCGACGGCGCTCGGCACCGCTGAAGTTATCGTTACTAACTCCGATGGCTTTCAGAGTAGAGGCAACGTGACCACGTTAAGGGCTGCGCCGGGCGTCTTCACTAACAGCGGCGACGGACTTGGCGATGGCACCATCCTGAATGCCGACACCTTACAACCCGGCCCCTTCGATCCCACGAATGGCAACTTGCGCCTGATCGTTTTTTCGACGGGCGTTCGCAATGGGACGACAGTATCTGTGACTGCCGGTGGCCGCGCGCTGACGCTGGAGTCGATCGTGCATACACCCAACATGCCCGGCATGGACGAGGTCCACGTGCTCGTGCCGGCAGATTTGCGCGGCGTCGGTAAAGTAGATCTGGTCATACGAGCTGACGGCCGCGACAGCAATCCTGCGGGCGTCGAGTTTATTGGCAACGCGAACCGCGACGTTTTGATAAATGAGTTTCTCGCTGATCCGCCAGACGGCCTGGCCGGCGACGCCAATCGCGACGGCGTGCGTGATTCCGGTGACGATGAGTTTATTGAGTTAGTCAATACAACGACTCATGACATTGATATCAGTGCTTATAAAATCTTTACGCGCGGCGCTGGTTCCGACACGCTGCGCCACGTCTTCGCCGCGGGCACTATTCTTCGCTCGTGCAGCGCCATGGTCGTGTTCGGCGGTGGAACTGCTGCGTTCAATCCCAACGATCCCGCGTTTGGCGGCGCATTGGTTGTCAAAGCGTCGACCGGTGGCCTTTCATTAGTTAACTCAGGCGGCATCATCTCGCTGCAGGACCAGTCTGGAGCGATTGTTAACCTGGTCGCGTATGGCGGATCGGGTGGGATCAACGCCGACAACAACCAATCAGTTACTCGCTCGCCGGATATCAGCGGAAACTTCGCACAACACCTGACTGCTAGCGGCGGCGCTCGCGCGTTCAGTCCAGGCACGCAAATCAACGGCGTGGCCTTTACCTCATGCACGCCAGCCATAGCACGTGTTGAAGTTTCACCATCCTCGGCTACTATCAATGTCGGAGCGCAGCAGCAGTTCACCGCGCGCGCGTTTGACGCGAGCAACAATAAAGTGCAGGGCGTTATCTTCTCGTGGCAGTCGAGCAACACAAGCGTAGCCAACATTGACCACAACGGTTTGGCCAGCGGCATGTCCGCAGGTTCGACAGAGATTCGTGCCACCGGCCGTGGAGTTCAGTCTCCGCCGGCTCTTCTGACTGTGAATCCAGTCGCTCCGCCAAACGTCGTCATTAACGAAGTTGATTCTGACCAGAACGGATCAGACACGCAGGAGTTTGTCGAGATCTACGATGGCGGCACGGGCAACACTTCGTTGAACGGCCTCGTCGTTGTTTTTTACAACGGCACTGACGACAAGTCGTATGCCGCTTTCGATCTTGACGGTCATAGCACGAACGTCAGTGGTTACTTCACCCTCGGCAACGCCGCAGTTCCCGGAGTGGATCAGGTATTCGCTGATGGCACAATGCAAAACGGCGCGGACGCGATTGCGATCTACGTAGGCAATGCCTCCGACTTTCCTACCGGCACATCCGTTACAACTACGAATCTGCTTGATGCCCTTGTTTACGACACAAGTGACCCGGACGATCCAGGATTGCTAGTGTTGTTGAATTCCGGCCAACCACAAGTCAATGAAGACGCCGGCGGCAACGGCACAATTAACTCCAACCAGCGATGTCCCAACGGGTCTGGGGGAGCGCGGAATACGTCCACCTACAATCAGTTTGCGCCCACACCCGATGGCGCGAACGTGTGCACGGTCGTCACGCCGCCACCCACGCTTTCAATCAATGATGTCTCGGCTAACGAAGGCAATGCCGGCCCCGCCACGTTCACGTTCACCGTCAGCCTGTCTGCTCCCGCACCCGCTGGCGGCGTCACGTTTGATATAGCTACGGCAGACAACACAGCGACTGTTGCGGATAACGACTATGTAGCGAAGAGTCTTGCGGCACAAACGATCGCGGCCGGCAACCAAACCTATCAATTCGCTGTCACGGTAAATGGCGATGCCGCTGTCGAGCCCAATGAAACTTTTTTTGTAAACGTCACTAACGTGTCCGGCGCAGCTATTGCCGACGGTCAGGGACTTGGCACGATCCAAAACGACGACAGCCCGACCTTAACGATTAATGACGTCTCGCTAAGCGAAGGCAATAGCGGATCGACAATTTTCACGTTCACGGTCACCTCGTCCTTACCTGCACCTGCCAGCGGCATTACCTTTGACATAGCCACGGCTGACGGCAGCGCTCAGGATCACACGCCGCCAAGTGAAGACAACGACTATGTGGCGCGAAGCCTGACCGCCCAAACAATCCCCGCGGGCAACACAACCTACACGTTTGACGTGACGGTAAACGGCGACACGCTCGTTGAGCCGAACGAAACGTTCTTCGTCAACATCAGTAATGTTACTAATGCCTCGGTGCTGGACGGCCAGGGGCAGGGAACCATTCAGAACGACGACACCGCGAGCCTGGTTATCAGCCAAGTTTACGGCGGGGGCGGCAACGCGAGTGCGACTTACACCAACGACTTCATCGAAATCTTCAATCGCGGCACGACGACTATCGATTTCTCGGTGACGCCCTACTCGGTGCAGTACGCCGCGGCGACCAGCAACTTCTCGACTAACAAGACTGATATCACGTCCGGAATTCTTCTGCCCGGCCACTACTTCCTGATTCAGGAAGCTTCAGGGGGCGCGATCGGTTCGCCGCTTCCGACACCTGATGTCTCGACCGGCACGATTAATATGTCCGCGACAGCCGGGAAGGTGGCGCTGGTTTCTGGCACTACAGCTTTGACGGGTAGCGGCTGTCCAATCGGCGCAACCGTAGCGGATTTCCTGGGCTACGGAAGCACGGCTAACTGTTCTGAGACCGCGCCCATTTCTGTCTCCGGTACGAATTCAAATGCCCGTTCAGTGATCCGCACCGTAAGCTGCACCGATACGAACAACAACTCTGCCGACTTCAGTAATCCTACGACGGCACCGGTGGCGCGCAATACAGCGACCGCGCCCACCCTGTGTCCTTAGCCGAACGAGGACGTTTCGTCTTGCGAACGCTTACATCACTTCTTCTGCTGTTGATTCTCGGCGCGCCGTCCGCGTATCCCGTGGCACCCAACCGAAAAACGCTTGCGCGCCCAACCCCTGCGGATGTTCGCGCCGAATTTCTGCACGCGTGGAACGGCTACAAAAAATACGCGTGGGGCCACGACGATCTGAAGCCGCTTAGCAAGAGCTATCACGATTGGTACGCCGAGCCGCTCTTGATGACGCCCGTCGACGCTCTCGACACGATGATCTTGATGGGGTTGAAAGATGAGGCGGCGAGCACGAAGGACTACATCATCCAGCATCTGTCATTCGACAAAGATATCTCCGTCCAAAATTTCGAAGTCACGATTAGGCTGTTGGGCGGACTGCTTTCGAGTTATCAGCTTACGGGCGACAAGAGATTGCTGACCCTGGCCGAGGATCTAGGCAACAGGCTACTGTTGGCGTTCGAATCGCCGACCGGTTTGCCTTACCGTTACGTCAATCTCAAAACGGGCAAAGTCCGCGACGCGAAAACCAATCCGGCTGAAGCAGGCACGCTGCTGATTGAGTTTGGCACGCTCAGCAAACTTACGGGCCGGCCCATCTTTTACGAGAAGGCCAAACGCGCCTTGGTCGAGATCTACAAACGACGTTCAGCTATCGGTCTGGTGGGGACGTGGATCGACGTGGAGTCCGGCGAATGGAAAGATACTGACAGCCACATCAGCGGCGCTATAGATAGCTACTATGAGTATCTTCTGAAGTGCTGGCTGCTCTTCGACGATCAGGATTGTAAAAAGATGTGGCTCGATAGCGTCGCGGCGATAAACAAGTATCTCCCGGATGAAATCGATCGCGGTGTCAGCCGGCGGCTTGATCTGGAACTCTGGTACGGCCATGCCGATATGAACACAGGCAAGCGAACGGGCACGACCTACGGCGCGCTCGACGCTTTCTTTCCTGCGGTGCTGGCGCTCTCAGGCGATCTCGCCCGCGCGCAGCGTTTGCAGAAGTCCTCGTTCAAGATGTGGGACCTTCATGGCATCGAGCCGGAAGAAATTGATTACCGGACGATGGCTGTTACCTACCCCGGTTATCCGTTGCGACCTGAGATCGTCGAATCAACGTACTATCTTTACCACTACACCAAGGATCCGAAGTACCTCGTGATGGGCGAACAGCTCTTTCGCGATTTCGTGAGACACTGCCGGACTGACGCAGGCTATGCCGCTCTTAAGACTGTGGTGACGAAAGAAAAGTCTGACTCGATGCAGAGTTTTCTCTTCGCGGAAACTTTCAAGTACTTCTACCTGCTCTTCGGTCCGCGCCGTACGCTGGATTTCGAGAAGGTTATCTTCAACACCGAAGCGCACCCCATTCGACGAACCTGGCGAGCGCCAAAGGCGCGACATGTAAAAGCCCAGGGCAACGCCCTGGGCTCAGTGGCAATGTGAGTTTTTGAAGCGCTGAATGCACGAAATAGCTACGGTTAACCGAAAGCACGTTAATGTTGTGCTTGCTCCGCTGCCATTCCGCGCTTTCAGCGCTCGGGAGCCCGGTGGCTTTTCACCTGGGCCGCTGGCCCAGGCTTTTACATTTCGCGCCTTCGGCGCTGACAACCTGAAACTATGAAGCCTATCGTTATCAAAATCTGGTTCCTGCTTTCGTTAATCGTGGTCTTGGGGTCAAGCGGCCAAAGCCAGGAAGCGTCCAGAGAGAAACTAATCGCTGCCGCCCGCGAGATCATGATCACCGCTCGCTATTGTGCGCTCATAACTCTCGATTCCTCCGGCCGTCTGCAAGCGCGCACGCTGGATCCCTTTCCGCCCGACGAGAAGATGGTGGTTTGGCTGGGCACGAATCCACGCAGCCGCAAAGTTGCCGCTATTCGTCGCAACCCGCACGTCGCGCTTTATTACTTCGATCGCGACGCGCAGGCTTACGTCACGATCTACGGGATTGCCCGCCTCGTTAACGATCCGACAGCGAGGCTGAAATGGTGGAAAGACGAGTGGCAGGCGTTCTACCCCGATCGCGCGAAGGACTATTTGCTAATCAGCGTGAAGCCGGAGAGGCTGGAGGTTGTGAACGTGAAGAAAGGCATCGTCGGCAACCCACAGAGCTGGAGGCCACCTTCCGTCAAGTTTCCCCAGCCACGGTAGTATTCGCCTCTGACAATCCTGAACCCCAAATAACAAAATCTTTGCTAGCGCAAGTCCTTTACTGGTAGTTCAACGACTCTTGCTAGCGACGATTCCCAACGTTAGACTCCGGCGCATGCATTCAATCGCCGATGCTCTGATCTCGCTGCGTCAACATTTCGGGTTCGACGACTTCCGCGATGGCCAGCGCGAAGTGATTGCGGCGATCCTCGGCGGCAAGGACGCCGTTGTGGTCATGCCCACGGGCAGCGGCAAGTCTCTCTGCTACCAACTTCCTGCCTTAATGTTAAGCGGCGCAACGCTGGTCGTCTCTCCGCTAATAGCGCTAATGAAGGATCAAGTTGATGCGCTGCAAGCGCGACAACTGCCGGCAACGTTTATTAACAGTTCTATCCCCGAGCGGGAACAATGGTCGCGGATTGAGGGCTTGCGTCGCGGCGAGTTTAAGCTGGTGTACGTCGCCCCGGAACGTTTCCGCAGCCGGCGCTTCCTCGAGGCGCTCCGCTCCGTTAGCGTCGCGCTGTTCGCAGTTGACGAAGCCCATTGCATCTCAACCTGGGGCCACGACTTCCGTCCCGATTATCTCCGCTTGAAGAGCGTCATTCCGCTCCTGGGGAAGGTCCAGACGCTTGCGCTCACCGCCACGGCCACGCCTTATGTTCGCTCCGACATAATCGAACAACTGGGACTTCTGAAACCGGAAACCTTCGTCAGTGGCTTCGACCGGCCGAACCTGACAATCGATGTCGTGCACACCGAAAAGGAACGCGAAAAGATTGCGCACATCAAGCGACTCGCGAAGACATTTGGCGGTTCGGGAATCATCTATGCATCAACGCGCAAAGCCGTCGAGCAGGTAACTTCACAATTGCGTGCATTAGGAATGGAGGCCTCAGCGTATCACGCCGGCCTAAGCGATTCGGCGCGCGTGAAAGCTCAGGAAGAATTCATGGCTGGCCGCACGCAGATGATTGTCGCCACCAACGCTTTCGGCATGGGTATCGACAAGCCAGACATTCGTTTTGTCGCACACTATCAAATGCCCGGTTCGATCGAAGCTTACTACCAGGAGATCGGGCGCGCCGGACGGGATGGCCTGTCCTCTTCCTGCGTGTTGCTGTTCAACTATGCCGACAAGAATACGCACGACTTCTTCATCGAAGGCTCCTATCCCACCGTCGATCTTGTGCGCAGCATTTACAACACGCTCATCTCGACGGGCCTCAAGCAAATAGAACTCTCGGCCGGGGAAATCGCGAAGCGAGCCGGCGCGCGCAACGAGATGGCCGTGCAGTCGTCGCTTTACCTGCTCGAACGCGCCGGACACATCTCCCGCAGCGCGAGTGCCGAGGGGCGCGCCGCTGCCAACCAACCTCCTCCGTGGGAAGCGCGGACCGCTCTTACTGGGACCGCGGGCGTCCCGCCCGCATCAGTTACCCGAGACTCAACCTTTAGCAATCAACGTCGTCGCGCCCGCAGCATCGTCATGCTTGACAGTATTCCGGCAACGAAGCTTCGTGTTGACGCAAGCGACGTAACCCGTCGCGCCGCCCTGGAGCGACGCAAGCTGCGTGAAATGATCGAATTTTGTTACACCGAATATTGTTTCCGCGCCCACATACTCGACTACTTCGGCGATCGACATCACGCGCGCCAGTGCGGCACCTGCGGAAATTGTTCGCCACATTCGCCGGCCAGAATCGCGCTAACGAGCGCCGAGGTGTTGAGCGACTCACCTGGGACCGGTCGCGCTCGCCGAGCGGTCGCAGCTGCCCCCCAGGTGGCCTCGCCGCGCGCGCTCAGCGATGAAGAGAATTTGCGTGTACGAAAGATTCTGGCGTGCGCAGCACGTATGAAAGGACGCTTCGGTAAGACGCTGCTCGCCGCGAGCCTGCGCGGCTCCGCGGCGAAGAATGTGATGCAGGCGAAGCTGAACGAGTTATCCACCTACGGTTTGTTGAGGGACATGCGGCAGGAAGACATCCTGCTTTACGTCGACGCGTTGCTTGCAGCCGGGTGTTTGTGCGTCAGTCCTGGCGCGTACCCAACCGTTTCGATTACTGAGTTGGGAGATCGCGTGATGCGTGAGCAGGAGCAGATCGAACTAGCTCTTGATTGAAGGGCTTTCAAGACTAGGACTAATGAGCAATGCGAGAAGCTCTCAGGTTGGGAAGGTGGGCTTGCCCCCGCTCCGATTCTTTCGTTAGCGTACGACGCCGGTAAGCGGACTCGAGGCGCACGCGTACAGGCGTTTAGACATGCGGCCGGCGATGTAGGCGAGGCGGCCGGCCTCTATTGCGAGCTTCATCGCTTCCGCCATCTTTGCTGAATCTCGCGCTTCCGCGATTGCTGTGTTCATCAACACAGCATCCGCTCCCAGTTCCATGGCAATCGCTGCGTCGCTTGCAGTGCCTACGCCGGCGTCAACGATGATCGTTGCACTGGGCAGTTGTTCACGCATGATTCGCAGATTCGCCGGGTTTTGAATTCCCAGACCGGATCCGATTGGAGCGGCCAGCGGCATCACCGCCTGACAACCTGCGTCCAGAAGCTTCTTCGCCATGATCAGGTCGTCAGTGAAGTAAGGAAGAACAATAAATCCTTCGCGGACCAGCACGCGCGCGGCTTCAAGGGTTTGTTCGTTGTCCGGAAACAGTGTGGTCTGATCGCCAATTACCTCTAACTTGATCAGATCGGTTCCCAGCGCTTCGCGTGCTAAACGCGCCGTGCGAATTGCTTCTTCGGCCGTGTAGCAACCCGCAGTGTTGGGAAGTATGGTAAGCGACGGGTCGAGATGATCAAGGAAAGATTCGGTGCTGCGATCAAGCGGCACGCGTCTGATCGCAACGGTTACCATCTCGGCGCCAGACGCGCGATGCGCTGCTTTCATTTCGTCGAACGTTCGATACTTCCCGGTGCCGATAATGAGCCGCGACTTGAACGCACGACCGCCAATTTCAAAATTCTCGGTAGGAGCTACGGCTGGTGTTGACATGAATAAATTATAGGCGGCCTCCTGCCTTCTGCCTACCGCTCCTGCCTCCCGGTCTCGCCACCGCCAACAAAATGCACAATCTCCACTCTGTCGCCAGCTTGCAGCAGAGTGCCTTCCCACTGCGCGCGGTGAATGACGTTATGGTTCAGTTCGATTGCGATCTGATCGGCCTTAAGACTCAAAACAGCGATCAGCTTCGGAAGTGAGATGTTCTCTTCAACCTCCCGCGACTCGCCATTGACCTGAATATGCAAAGCTTGTCCTCAATCGGCTGGATGAATCACGCGGCGCGCTTCAATCGTCTCGCCTTTCACTACGGCTCGGGCCAGAACCGCGGCCCGGCCGCTCGTGAAAATGGGCATCGTGTTCGCAATGACGGCGATGCCTCCGCGTTCAGTTTTGACAGAATACATTTGCGGCCGGAAGGCGGTGCCGAGGATTTTCACCGAGACATCTGCACCAACAATTGCTTTCTCCCGCTTGCCGGATCGATCCATCAACATGATCCGAATCGTGAAGGGTTCTCCAGCTCGATACTCTTCTTCATCCAATATCGTAAGGCTCAGGCCGCTCACCGGCTCAAAACCTTCACTCTCGGGTGCCTGCCGTCGCGGGTCGGCCCACTCCTCTCCTCCGGCATGCTGACTGGGTTGAGACGCAAACGCTGCGTCCACGGGCGCTGTATCGCGACGAATATCTTTTTCAGGAGCAGCCTCGTCGTCGGATAGAGTTGTCTCATCGCTAAGGTCTTCGATCGTCCTGGCGCCCATGCGTTTCAGCTCCCCAATGCGTCCGGCTCTGATTGCAGCACAGATCAGTTGGTGCTGCCGTTTTAGTCGTTTGGTCAACACATCCTCGTCAAAGCCCGCCGCGATCAGGTCCTCGTAACGGGAACGCTTGGCGGCCAAAATCGCTCCGCCGACGTAAACGAGCGAGAGAAGCAACGGAGATTCGACGCCTTTGTCTTCCGTCTGCACGTGATAGACGACGCCCTCGTGTTCGATGTCAGTATTGAAGCCGGTGATCACAGTATTGAATCGATGAAGTTTCTGATTTTTTACGGGCGGTCTTCAGGTAAGATTCCTGAATCTCAATCGAAGTTAACACAGCCATTTTTGCAGGGTCAATCACGAAATTGTTTCAACGATCAGCGCAGAGAAGGTTGCTTGACACCCCAGATCACTTCGACTACGATTCGGCTTGTACAATGATTCTCAAGCTGGAATGGTTCGAGCGATCTTTAACGAGCTCGAGTGATGGACGTTTATCGCTGAGGAACTGCATCCGACTCGCATCAATCTGCTCGTTGGGGACGCGCAACGAATAATGGATTTTCATCTTAACGATTACCTGCCGATCCTGTTGATGTTCGTCGTTGCCGGCGGCTTCGCCGTGGGCAACATCTTCATTTCGCAGTTTATTGGGCAGCGCAAACACACGCGCACGAAGATGATGCCTTACGAGTGTGGCAAGGATCCGGTTGGCACAGCGCGCGAGCGCTTCTCGGTCAAGTTTTATTTGATCGCGATGATTTTTATCCTGTTTGATATTGAAGTTATTTTTCTGGTGCCCTGGGCCGTAGTCTTCAAAACGCTTGCCAGCCCGGTTTATGGTTTGCGAACGCTTGTCTACGTCGAGATGATGGTATTTGTCGCGTTGCTACTGGTTGGTTACGTTTATGTAGTGAAGAAGGGCGCTTTTGATTGGGGCGAGACCGCGCGTCGCGAGGCCGAAGCTGAAGCGCGCCTGCTCGCGGACATGGAAAACCGGAAACGCCAGAGCACACGAACTGCCGCATAAGGGCGGCGCGATTAAGTAATTCGAAATGGGTTTAGAAAACATCATTGCCGAAGCGCTGCCGGAAGTGTTGACCACACGCCTCGATTCGCTGATCAACTGGGCGCGCAAGTCTTCGCTGTGGCCGGCGACGTTTGGTCTGGCTTGTTGCGCCATCGAGATGATGAACGCAACCTCGTCGCGAAACGACCTGGCCCGCTTTGGCTCAGAAGTTTTTCGCGCCAGCCCGCGCCAGGCGGACGTGATGATTGTTTCGGGCCGCGTCTCCCGAAAAATGGCGCCAGTCTTGCGACGCATCTACGATCAAATGCCGGAACCAAAGTGGGTTATTTCGATGGGGGCTTGTGCGACTTCCGGCGGTGTATTTGATAACTATGCAATCGTGCAAGGTGTGGACAAGATTGTTCCGGTCGACGTTTACATCCCCGGTTGTCCGCCGCGCCCGGAGATGCTAATTCACGCGGTGATGATGTTGCAGGACAAGGTCATGAAGGAATCGTCGCGTGATCGCAAGGACATTCCTGAGGATGAAGCGCGTCTCGCCTCGGTCCCCGGGACCCTGCCAATCACGGATGGTTCAACAGTTCGCAATGTTCCGAGCGAAGCGCGGCCGTATTCGATCGCTTCCAGACATGAGCGCCGCCGCTCTTCTTAGGTAGTTCGCTGCGCGGGCGCAATTGTTCCATGAGCACAGGGGAAAACAACGAGAGCAGCGTGCCGGAGCCGACGACAAATCAAGATCAAAGATCGACGCCGTCCCAATTGGTGACGGCGTTGCAGCATGAACACGAGCACTGGATAACCGAGGTCATCGAGGCGCACGGCGAAGTGACCGCCATCGTCCCGGCGCTCCACATCGTCGACGTGTGCGCTGCCCTCAAGACGGGAGCGGATTCAAAGTTTGATTTCCTTGCGGACCTTTGCGGTGTGGATCGTGGCGTCGAAGAAGAGCCGCGCTTTGAAGTTAACTATCATTTGTTTTCAACCACGAAGCATCACCGGCTCCGGCTAAAGGTTTTGCTCGACGAAGCGAACGTGCACGTGCCGACGGCGACCGGAGTCTGGCGCACTGCAAACTGGCACGAGCGGGAAACTTTTGATCTCTTCGGCGTCGTCTTTGACGGTCATCCGGATTTGCGCCGAATACT
>JBDUAQ010000050.1:0-18415 GCA_040004575.1 bacterium | reverse complement strand
CTTTGAAGGCGCCGGTGCGGGCGGAGCGGATTAGCGTGCCGTCAATGTCCCAGAGGAGGATTCGCAAGGATGAAGGCGGAAGGACTAAGGATGAAGGATGAGGGATGAAGGATGAATCCGCCGGCGTGTCGGCTAGTTTGTACCTGTTAGGTTCGTTATCGCTTTTCATCCTTCATCCTTCCGCCTTCATCCTTTGATACGTCCTTCATTCAATCACCGCCAATACATCGCCGGCGTTTACGGTCGCGCCTTTTTCCGCATTGATGGAAACAACTACGCCGGCTTTCGGTGCTTTCATCTCGTTCTGCATCTTCATTGCTTCGACGACGATAATACCCATACCGGCTTCCACGCTCGCGCCCGCCTTTACCAGCACGCGCACGATCTTGCCGGGCATAGGCGAAACAATCTCGGCAGCGCCGGTGTGATGGGCGGCAGAGCTTTGTCCGCTGCGAAGACGCTTCGGATCAATGATCGTAACGTCGTAGTTATTTCCGCGCAGTACGATCTCAAACGACTCGCCGGAGGCTGGGTCGCGCTTCTGTTCAACTCTGGATTTGTAGACATTGGTTCCGCTTATTAACAGATACTCGCCACGCGCCAGCTTGCGCACCTCGACGTCGTGATGTCGACCGTCGATCTCAGCCGCAACGGCACTGTCTACCACGTCGAGCGCAATTTCGTGCTCTTGTCCAGCAATTGCTGCTTTTAGTTTCATCGTAATCTTCGATGAGCTTCCGACGGCAGCAGCGTAGCGGCGAAATGTTTATAGCTCGTGCGCCTAATAATTTCTCTTTTGCGGGCAGGCGTTTCGCTGCCCGCAATCGGATTAGAGAGTCGAACGGTTCTATAAACATCGCGTGCCTACGGCACTTCATCTGACCACCTCGCTGAAGCGAGGTGTGAATGAAACTCCGACCCTTGCTACTTTCTAAACGGCTTGCCGCGAGCGCTCATCACCTTGCGATCCTCCAACAGTGATCTACGCCCCGACATCTTCCAACGATTCTCACGATCGCCCGGCGCTTGCCGCCCCGCGGACGCTTCTCGCCGCAAGGTAGTGTAATGAATGGCGGCGGCGATAATGGCCATGTCTTTACTCTGCTGATCATGCCCGGTTCCCGCAGTACGCGCCGCCTCGCGACGTTCGTTGAAACGGCCGATAAAGCCGGTATCCAACTGGCCAGACTTGAATTCGACATCACGAACAATCTCACGAAAGAAGGGAAGCGTTGTCTTAATCCCGCCCACTTCATACTCGTCGAGTGCGCGCCGCAGGCGATCGATGCTTTCAGCTCTGGTGCGTCCCCAGGCGGCGAGTTTGGAAATCAGCGGATCGTAATAGATCGAAACCTCGGAGTTTAGTTCGACGCCACTGTCGTCTCTTATTCCCGGACCAAAGGGAACCTGCAAGTGAGTAATTTTTCCAGGAGAGGGGAAGAAGTTGTTTTCCGGGTCTTCGGCGTAGACGCGACACTCGATCGCGTGACCGGACCAGCGAGTACCTTCCTGACTAAAACTAAGCGGCTCGCCGGCGGCGACTGTGATCTGCTCACGAACGAGGTCGATGCCGGTTACCAGTTCGGTTACGGGGTGCTCAACCTGGAGACGCGTGTTCATCTCCAGGAAATAGAAGTCGCGAGTTTCATCCGCGACGAGAAACTCTACCGTCCCTGCGCCTACATAGTCGACCGCGCGCGCCAGTTTAACGGCGGCGGCGCCCATCGTGTCACGCAACCCCACATCGTTAATTGGTGACGGACATTCTTCAATCACTTTTTGATGGCGACGCTGAATCGAGCACTCCCTTTCGCCGAGATGAACGACGTTGCCGTGTTTGTCGGCGAAGACCTGAATCTCAATGTGCCGCGGCCGCGCGATAGCCTTTTCCAGGTAGATTGAGGAATCACCAAATGCCGATGCGGCCTCGGACTTAGCGCTTTCAAAAGCTGAACGCAACTCTGCAAACGAAGCAACGAGTCGCATGCCCTTGCCGCCGCCACCGGCCGAAGCCTTGAGCATTACCGGATACCCAAACTCGTCGGCTACCGCTTTCGTCTCTTCAAGTGAATTCAAAGGTTCAACTGTGCCAGGAACAATGGGAACTCCGGCCTCTACCGCCGCGCGTCGCGCGCTTGTCTTCGAACCCATGATCTCCATCGCCTGTGCGCCCGGGCCGACAAACACGAGCCCCGCTTCCGTTATTGCGTGCGCGAAATCGGCGTTCTCGGCGAGGAAGCCATAGCCGGGATGAATCGCTTCGGAGTTTGTTTCTTTCGCTGCCGCGATGATGGCGGGGATGCGCAAGTAACTCTCAAGGGAAGGCGCCGGACCGATACACACTGCCTCATCGCAAAGCCCGACGTGAACTGACGCTGCGTCGGCCTCCGAATAGACGGCAACCGGTGAAATGCCCAGGTCGCGGCAAGCGCGAATTATTCGCACCGCAATCTCGCCGCGGTTAGCGATGAGAATTTTCTTAAACATGAATCGTTAATTACCTAGAGAAGTGATGAGTGATGAGTGCTGAGTGATGAGTGATGAGTAAGCGAGAACCGGTACTGTTTTTGCTCATTACTCATTACTTATTACTCATCACTCATCACTCATCACTTAGGTTTCATAAACAACAACGCCCTGCAAAGTATACAGGGCGTCGTTCTATGCAGAACTAAGGTAAGTTGGTTTAGCGCTGCCTTATTCGCGTCGCAGACGTGGCGCCAACTCCGCGGTGCGGCATTTCGGAGGCTTTATCGATCAGGCCATCGCGCACGATCAAGTCATCTTCAGTGTTCAGGATCTTGTCAGCACCGGGAAGCCGAACCTCGTAGTTAGTGAAGGACAGTCCTTCACTAATAGGCTCATCGGCGGCGGTACTGAGTGATGCATTGCGAATTACTGCGCCACGGAGAGTTCGCGGATTCTGTTTGGGCACTGCGGCAACGTCGGCGCTCGGTTTGTATTCTGAGCCATCGATTTCCTTCAGCAAAGCAGCGATGGAACCATCCGCATCGGGAAGTCGTGCGAGATCCTTTTTGTCTGACGGGAAAGTGCCAAACTTTTCTCGATACTGTAGCAGCACTCGATCAATTGCATACCCTTGGGCGTTGTCCCCGGCCTCGATGCCCCATCCTCGATGACGTAAACGCGCCGGCACCGTAACTCCAATCAAGGTCAAGACCAACAGCGGCACTGCTACTGACGCGAAGTAGCCGTTACGCGCGGCTCGCTGGCCACAAAAACCAGCTGGCGACTGACGAATCGAACGATAGAGTTTGCGACTGCCGAAAAAAACCAGAATCGAGACTGGGATCATTATCCACTTCAGTTTCCAGGCAGCGGTTTCCGCCGCGGTTAGCCATGACCAGAAATCAAAGGGGACTACCGAAGAGAGCGCTAAGGTGGAGGTTGCAGCTCGTGATGAACCCTGCACTAAAGCGATGATGGTTTGCGTTAGGAACACAAACACTGTCAACGTGCCTGTGACCGCCAACAATAACGAACGTCCGTAGGCGGGTAGTTCGTGTTCGGGTCGCGGAAGAGGTTCGCCAACGGAGTGTGCGCCACAAGACAGGCAGGCCTCACTTGAAACGCCGCTCAAAAAGTTGGCAGACTTAAAACCGCAGCAGGGGCATATCGTCACGTTGTTTTTAACCTCAGATACTGGCAGCAGTACTCAATCGAATTTCAATGGGCTCCGGAGCTAACCGGCCTTGTGAACCAACGGCTGTTCGGTGCGGCGTTCAGGCCCGGCGTTTGATGCAGGAATCACAGGTGTTGTCTCTTCTTCGTCCGGGGCGGCCTTTAGTTTATTTAACTCATACCAGGTGTGATACATGCGATGTGCAAAGGTCCAATAAGAACCTACTGCAAGTACCCACAGGACTGCCGGCATTCGATTAGCGAAGAAGTTTGTCGAACCCGGATGAGTGCTTAAAGCGCCTATTATAAAGAGAACCACGCGCTCGGGTCGCTTTAGGAAGCCGACGTCACACTTGGAAATAAGGCTCTCGGCCCGCGCGCTCGCGTAGCTTACCATAACTGAACCCATTAGTCCTGCGCCGGCGAGAAAAACATTGAGGGTGGAATGAAACTCGGTGTCGCGCGCGTAGAAGACCATTAAACCAACGAAAACGACCATGTCGGAAAGCCGGTCGAGAGAAGAATCCAGAAATCCGCCAAACTGCGTGACCCGTCCAGACAGCCTGGCCACTTGCCCGTCGAGCATGTCAAAGAGGTTGGCAACGATGAGAACAATTCCCGCCCAGAAAAACTGTCCGTATCCGAATAGAAGACCACAGCCAACGTTTATCGCGACGCCGATGACGGTGAGGAAGTTGGGATTGATATGGCCGTAGGCGAGCCAGCGCACCATCGCGTCGATGATTCTTTGCGCCCCGCGGCCGATAGCACCCACGAACATTTTCTGGTTGGATTCTCCTTTACGCCATTATGCCGAAAAGTTTTGTTAGTTTACAGCCTCAGTCGTCAAGCGGCGAAGTTTAGGAAGGCTGATCTCGGTTTCAAGATTCTAATCCGCAGATTACGCAGAACCTGAGGAAGAGATACCGTCCACGAAATAACACAAAACTACACTAACGACATTTCGTGTTGGTTCGTGTCCTTTTGTGGATCACGTCTTGACCTGATCGTGAATAGTAGTCAAGCGTCTGATCTCGAAATTGCGCGCGCCGGCGGGAGTGCGCACTACCACTTCGTCCCCTTCTTCCTTGCCCATCAAACTTTTCCCGACCGGTGACGTAGTGGAGATCAAACCACCCTGTGGATCACTTTCTTCTGGTGTCACCAGGCGGTAAGTTACTTCTTCGTCCTTCTCCCCATCATACAGCACCAGCGTTGAACCATAGCCAGCCTTGTCGCGGGAGATTTTAGAAACGTCGATCGAAGATATCTCGCTTATTCTTTGGCGCAACTCGACAATCCGTGCCTTGACGACATTCTGCCGATCGAGCGCTGCGCGATACTCGGAATTTTCGCGCAGGTCGCCAAACTCGAGCGCGCGTTTGATCTCCTTGGGCAGATGTACGCGTAACTCGGATTCCAGTTGGTCGAGTTGTAACTGAAGTTTTTCTTTTATATCTGCTGACAATTATTTGCTCACTTTCATTGGAACGCGCTCGCTTTCACCTGCGGTTTGACGATGATACTGGGATTCATCCGGCGCGCCAAAAGATATTCCGGTGTCACGCGCAGTACGCACGAGCTGGCCGTTTGGCGGCACAGTCTTGATATTAGCGATGGCCTCGCTGATGGGAACCGTAATGACGTCGCCCGCCTGCAACGCCACCATCACTGCGCGTTTTCCTTCCACCAGGGCGCGCACTGCGCACGAGCCGTAGTTCGTTGCCAGCATACGATCGAAAGCGTTGGGCCGGCCACCTCTTTGCAGGTGCCCCAACACCACGCAACGCGTTTCTTTGCCGGTAAGTTGCTCGAGCTCATACCGGCAGTAAGCACCGATGCCGCCCAGGCGTGGCGCATGTTGCGGGTCGCCCTTGTCCTGGTAAATGAGATCGTGACCGGTTTCAATCGCTCCTTCAGCGGCAACGACGATGCTGAAATTCGACCCTGCTGCATCGCGCGCGCGTATCCTGTCTGCGACCGATTGCATGGTGAAGGGGATTTCAGGAATGAGAATCACATCCGCGCCGCCGGCGAGCCCGGAGTGCAAGGCGATCCATCCGGTATTTCGGCCCATCACTTCCAGGATCATGACGCGCTCATGCGACTCGGCCGTGGTGTGCAGGCGATCGAGCGCATCAGTCGCGAAGTCCATCGCGGTGATGAAGCCAAACGTTAGTTCCGTGCAGGCGAGGTCGTTGTCTATAGTCTTGGGAACACCCACGACGGGAACGCCCAACTTGTCAAACTCCGCAGCTATTGCCAGCGTCCCTTCGCCGCCGAGCACTATCAAGGCATCGATTCCCTTGCGCTGCAGATTCGCCACCGCTTCGTCGTAGACTGCCTGGGGTTTCGTAGCGATGCCTTCCGCGTTGCGCTCGACAAATCTGCCGCGATTGCGTGTGCCTAAGATTGTGCCGCCGCGCGGCAGCAAGCCACGCACATCAGCGGCAGTTAACACGCGTGTCTGAGTCTCGCCCAACAACCCTTCGAAGCCGTCTTCGATTCCAATAACCTTCAGCCCATACTGTCCGGTAGCGGTAGTGACAACCGCACGAATCACGGCATTCAGGCCCGGTGCGTCGCCGCCACCAGTTAGTATCCCAATCGTGTTGTACATAAGAATATTTGCGGGGGCCGGAGACTATGGAGAACTCCTGCCGTCTAATTTCCTTTGGGGGCGAATAATGGTTAACGGGAGGTCTAAGAGTAATTGACGCCGGACGCGATTTCAAGCGGCTTTCCCTGAAGGCTAAATCATTTCAGGCGAGAAAGTTGCTGGTTGACCCTCTGCGGGACGCTCGCGTAGCATGGTCATAAGACAACAGAGCGCAGGGCGTTGTTACGTACTAGGTTTGGGAACAGAGGCAAGTGGTTTGGAAATAGACGACGAAGCAAAAGAAATCGTTCGCGACATTGGCACGGCTATTAACGAGTCGGTAGAGAATTCGCCCCGGGTCGCTGAAGCAATCGAAAGACTGCGAGATGCCGGCTATGAGATGGAATTGACGCTCAGACTCGAAATCGGTCTACGACCGCACTCTAATGAAGATGCCGGCGACGGAGAAACGAATCTCGAGTTAACTGACGAAGACGTCCAGGTATTGCAGCGGATGAAGATTCGGATAGATCCGGGAGAGAAGCTATAGCCAATCTCAGAAATCCCAATAATAGATTCCAAATCCTTTTCAGTGAAAGACGGGAGAATGAATGTCGTCACTATTTCTCTTGAGTACAGCATTGCTGGTGATGCTATCGCCTTCCGGAGCCTGTGCCGGTACTGCTGACACTTGCCTGCCGGCCGGAATCCAGTCAACGGACGTTGTCGGTGTCCGGGTAGCACGCGGCAAGGGGATGACAGTCACCGTCGCCGAGAAACTAAAGGAACTGAAAGCGCGCTGCCGGAAACACAAATTGGTTGATGCGCAGGGGAGAGAGATCCGCTTTTACCAGCTCATCGGCTGCTGGGGCAATCCCCCGGATGATTACCAGCAACAGCTTGAGCGTCAGGCTACGGAACTCGCGAAGCTGCGGAAGCGCTATCGCGTGATCGAGATGACGTGCAATCCCTCAGGCGATCAAAGGATGCGCTCCAGTCCACCTCCGGCCAATCCCTAACCTGGCGGTCCGGCTTACTTCGAAATCCCTCAGAATGCGAAACGCTGCCGGTATTCACCGGAAACGATAAAGGCTTTTACCATCTCCGCGTTGACGAAGTTGCCGTTAAACTGATTCAGCTTGTTGAGCCAGAAGTTGTAACCGGCGAAATCCAAACCAGCTTCCGGCGGATCGTTCGGATTCCTTCGCAGATAACCAAAGTACTGCATCAGAACGAACGCCTTATTGAACTCCTGATTCTTGAGCAGCGAATTTTCAGCAACGTCTCTCAGGGCGCGCGCGCGGGCCGCGTTGTCTGCCGTGTTTGTAGCCGAGCCAAACTCCGCGATGGCAGCGTTGCGGTCGGTTGCCGAAGGCGTCACAGCTCCATTTGCAAACATCGCATCGACAAACAGTGCTGGAGTTAGAGTTGTAGCAAACGCGCTGGTGAATCGTGGCCGAGTCACGAAAGCCGCCGCGAAAGCCTGCTTGTTAGCTTCGAGTTGCGCTTGCCAATTTCCCACGCCTACGACTACACCCAGCCCGATCTGTTGCGTGTCAGGCAAAAACTCGCCGAACGTTACTGGCACTGGCTTGCTTGGGGAAATATTGCCGTAAGCTGACTTGTAAAAGCGATAGACCAAATATCCCGTCTCCTGAAATTCGATCGACAGGAAGAATGCACCAGAGACGTTAATCTGCCTGAGTTCAATGCAGGGTTGGTCAATGCCGCATTCCACAATCTGATTGTTCCAGAAAGCAAGGCCGCTGGAATCAGGCACGCGATTGAGGAAGTCGAGATAATGCTGGCGCACATAGAACTGCGAATCGCCAATCTTGTTACCGTGCCAGCCGATGTCCCGCAACAACGAAGACGTAAGATCCCAGACCGGCACAACACTGTGCGTCAGATCTCCGCTGATCGAAGGTTCCATTAACTGATTTGGGTACGCGGTTGAATCCCAATGCGCAACGGAAGAACCACCTTGGAAGGGATTCGGAGCAAACAACAAGGCTCGTCCGGAGGCGTCTACACCCGCTGGAACCGCGTTATTAGACAGCAGGGTTGCATTCACCCCGCCGCCAAGCTGACCCTTAATCGTATTGCCATTGTTAAGCGAAACTGAAAGAGAAGGGATCGTGATTGTCGGGTCTCCGCCTCCCATGTTAATGACCTGGTTTGGATTTGCAGCATCGTTGTTAACAATGATTACGCCAACGGCGCCCGCATTCTGTGCGTTCTTCACTTTCAGTACAAAGGTGCAATTGCCGCGATCGATGATCGCGAGTTTGCCTGACATTGCCCCGGCGTTCGTCAGCGCCGAGCAGCCGTCGTTAGGTAAAGCTTGAATGACATTGGCGGTCACTCCTGGAGACGATAGAGGCGCACCGAAGCCGGCTGTGCCCACTGCATAGTCTCCGGCGATTCCCGCTGGCGAGTGAACCCTCAGCAGGGGCGTCCCAAGAACAGTCTGAAGATCTGTCGTTACACTGGCTCCGTTCCAAGCCAGCTTATTGACGCTGATTGCCGAAGCCTGTCGCTCGGCATCTGTCATCGCCGGGTTCGCCCATGTTTTCGCTGTGGTGTTATCAAAAAGAAATCTGTCGTATATGGAAGGCAAGCCGTTAAACCACGCACCCGTACTGGCGTTGCTGAAAGTTTGGAATCCAAGGCCGTGTGCGAATTCATGCACGAGCACGGTGACCAGATCGGTGTCGCTCCCATGGTTGTTGTCGAGTCCCAAATAAAAATGAATGCCGTCCAGGCAGCCAGGATTCCCCAGGTTTATGTTGAAGCGGGCGTTTATTTCCTGGCTGGCACCATTAAGGTCAGTCCCGCTAAGCGCGTTTGCCTCTGCCATTCCATACAAGGTGCCGCCAAATGGAGCGCCTGGGAAGCCGCTTGCAATAAAGGCTGCGCCGGCTGAGCCAAGAACGGCTGAGTTGGAGGTACAACTGAGTGCTTCCCAAGTAGCCCGCACAGTGATTGGCGTGTTGCTATTCAGAGTTGCGCCCCAGATGTTAGCGGCGAATTGAAAAGCGTTGAGACGTTGCTGGCCCAGAGTTGTGCCAGGGTTGAAGCCGACTGGCGCCACTGGTGTCGTATCGTTAAAGCCGACGTTCGGAAGATCACCATTCTGGATCACAATGGTGGCCGCGCCGAAAGCTGACGAAGCAAGAGAAATAACTATGAGCGCGGTGAATAGGACCAGGGAAGTTCTGGCGAGAATAGATTTTTTCATCGGAGCTCGCCTTTCGCCGCAGCGTTGTTCTTCATAGGCGCACTGGGTCTCTTATTCACGCCGACCAATTGCGGATCAATCTCAAAGAAAGCCGCCGCGGACTCAGGGTTGTCAACGCACGACTGAGTCAGCTTGCCGTCCTCATCCAGCTTCGCGACGGCGACGTTCTGAAAGCGTCCCTGCAAGTCCATTGAGACTGACCCGTCAGCGTGCCGGACGGACTGCAATCCGTCAGTCGACTGATTGACGAGCTGCTTGAGGTCGGCAGCCAATCTTTGGGCTTCTTCCTGCGTTAACGGTCTGATCTGACCGGTTTGCGGATTAAGCGGTACGGGCGCACCAACGCGAAAGCGCTGAGTGGCGCGCGCATCGCTTGTCTGGGCGTTGTTCGGTTGCGGCGTCGAGTTCTTCATCCCGTTAGCTCGTAGTGAAACGGCCGCCATTGCTCCCAAAGCGAAAACAGCCAGGATGATGCTAATCAACACCAGACGCCTGATCTTCCGGGACGAAATTCGCCCTTTTCTTTGCGCATGCTTACTCATTAAGAAATCTCCTTACGGCGAATTTAAAACGGAGCGCTTAACTACGAACCTGCGATATGGTTTTCCTAGGGTAATTACTTCGGGGCTTGGCGAATGAGACTGAAAACTGAGAGACGTTGTGAGGTCGGGTAACTTGCAACTCCTCTGTATCTTAACTCTATTGTTTATTACCCACGTGCTCCAGATGTATCTTACAGCAAAAGTGTTGTATCCGCCTAGATTGAAGATCAGAAAATGTGAGCGGAACCCACCCGCTACCGCGAAGCGGTACCGACCTCATGACAATGCAACTTGCGTAATGACCAGGCATTGCCAACTCAAACTGCATCAGCACATTTTGAGTTCGCTTGGCGCAACTTTCGCCCCTGTGTTATCTTGACTGGCTTTTAATCCTTCCGGTTTTTTCGCCTTCATGGCAGCAAAGAGGAGCAGAAAGAAAGTATGGCTACGTCCAGCGCAACTACCACGCCCGTCGAAGGGGCAACCGGCCGCGTGGTGCAGATTATCGGCCCGGTTGTAGACGTCGAGTTTCCGGCGAAGCAACTGCCGCCCATTTACCAGGCCCTCAGAATTGTCTCTGAGGGCTTTGACGTTCCCACCCCAATCGATCTGATCGCGGAAGTTCAACAGCATCTCGGCGAGGGCCGGGTCCGAACCGTTTCGATGCTGCCGACTGACGGCATGGTGCGCGGCATGAAGGCGATCGATACTGGCGGCCCGATTACGATGCCGGTTGGCGAGGGAACGCTCGGGCGCGTGCTCAATGTTATCGGGCAGCCGGTAGATAACCTTGGTGATGTCAAACACACTGAGCGTTATCCCATCCACCGTCATGCACCGTCCTTTGAAGAGCAGTCGACCGAACTGCAGATGTTTGAAACGGGCATCAAGGTCATCGATCTGATTCAGCCGTTTGTGCGCGGCGGCAAGATTGGGCTCTTTGGTGGGGCTGGTGTGGGTAAAACAGTTATCGTGATGGAGTTGATCAATAACATCGCGAAAGCCCGTTCAGGTTTCTCGGTGTTCGCCGGCGTCGGCGAACGAACGCGCGAAGGCAACGATCTGTTGCGCGAGATGGTTGAGTCGCAGGTCATACAGTTTGGCGACGAGTTTAATAAACACTTCCACGATACCGGCGAGTTCGACATGACGAAGGTGGATATGGAAGCGATTGGGCAGTCGAAGGTGGCGCTCATTTACGGCCAGATGACCGAGCCGCCGGGAGCGCGTTTGCGCGTGGCGCTATCAGGTCTGACGGTTGCTGAGTATTTCCGCGACAAGGGCCTGGATGTGTTGCTGTTCATCGACAACATTTTTCGCTTTACGCAAGCAGGCTCGGAAGTTTCGGCGCTGTTGGGTCGCATGCCTTCCGCAGTGGGTTATCAACCTAACCTCGCGTCGGAAATGGGCGAGATGCAGGAACGCATCACTTCTACGAAGACCGGATCGATTACGTCTATTCAGGCGGTTTATGTGCCTGCGGACGACTATACCGATCCGGCACCGGCGACCACCTTCGCGCACCTTGATGCGGTTACGGCGCTTTCGCGACAGATCGTTGAGTTGGGAATTTATCCGGCGGTTGATCCGCTGCAATCATCATCGCGCATTCTCGATCCGCGCATCATCGGCAAGGAACACTACGACACTGCGCAGGATGTGAAGCGCGTGCTGCAGCGCTACAGAGACTTGCAGGACATCATCGCGATCCTCGGCCTCGATGAGTTGTCTGATGAAGACAAGCTGATCGTTTCGCGCGCGCGCAAGGTGCAGCGGTTCTTCTCACAACCGTTCTTCGTCGCCGCTCAATTCACCGGGGTCGAAGGAAAATACGTCAAGCTCGAAGATACGATCAAGGGCTTCCGCGAAATCGTTGACGGCAAGCATGACGATTTGCCGGAACAGGCTTTCTTTATGGTTGGCACAATCGAAGAGGCCGTGCAAAAGGGAGCGACGATCGCCCAGTAAAGGATGAAGGATGAAGGTGAACCAGGGCTGTGCAGCCTATTTCATCCTTCATCCTTCCGCCTTCATGCTTACTCGTTATGGCTACACTCCAACTCGAAGTAGTGACACCCGAGCGCCGCGTACTTTCCGAAGCCGTGGATGCGGTGACTGCCCCCGGCCTGGGCGGCGAGCTTGGCATATTGCCGGGGCACACGTCGTTGATTTCACAATTGCAAACCGGTGTTCTTTCCTATACGAGCGGCGGCAAGACGTCGCAACTGCACGTCTCCGGCGGTTTCATTGAAGTTAAAGACGACGTTGTTTCTGTGCTCGCTGAGATTGCTGAGCGTCCGGAAGAGATTGACGCGGCGCGCGCGCGCTTGGCGCGTGAGCATGTGGAGAAACAGTTGACTGCGTGGAGCGGAACCGAAGAAGACTTCGAACAAGCTCGCGCGAAGCTGGAGCGATCTGTTGTTCGCCTGCAACTCGCGGGCGGCGCCTCGAAAAATTAGCGCAAGTAGTTCAAAGTTCAGAGGCCCGAAGGGCCGGTATTGAATAGCCACGTCCGTCAGGGCGTGGTCGAGAAATCTCTTGATGAGTCTTTGAGGCCCGAAGGGCCGGAACTTCCGGCAATACCGCCAACATCTTTCGTTTGGCGCACCTTCGGCGCTCATTCACCTTGCACCGTTCTTCATCCACGCGGCTATTGAATGCCGGCCCTTCGGGCCTAGCTTCCGGTTCCCGCCCTGATCGCCTCGCGCATTTCGGTCACCGCCCGTTCCAACCCGATAAAGATTGCGCGCGCGATAATGTTGTGCCCAATATTGAATTCAGCGACATCAGGAAACGCCGCGACAGCGCCAACGTTTCGATAGGTCAGTCCATGACCGGCGGCAATCAACAATCCATACTGTGTCGCGAGCGCTGCTCCTTCGCGCAACCGTCTTAACTCCTGTCCCACGCGCAATGCGCCCTCGCCATGAAAGCCACTGCTGCCCAGAGTGGCGTCGGCGTAAGGAGCGGTGCATAACTCAATCTGCTGAGCGCCTACGTTGTGCGCCGCCTCAATCTGTTTCGGATCCGGATCGATGAATAGACTTGCAAGTATTCCCGCTTCGCGGAGGCGGCCCACGGCGGCGCGCACAATGGCGATGTTGGGGGTAATATCCAGGCCGCCTTCAGTGGTTATTTCATTCGCGCTCTCCGGCACCAGGGACACAGCGTCGGGCCGTACCTCCAGCGCAACCTTCAACATTTCTTCCGTCGCCGCTATCTCCAGATTCAGGTAAGTTGTCACGCTCGCGCGCAGGGCGTGCAGATCAGCATCCTGGATGTGGCGTCGATCTCCGCGCAGGTGAATGGTGATGCCGTCGGCTCCGGCCTGTTCACAGAGCATTGCGGCGGCAACGACACTGGGTTCCGGCGCGCGTCGCGCCTGCCGGACCGTGGCGACGTGATCGATGTTGATGTTAAGGCGTGCTGGCATATTTTGTTCTCGAATTGTAACGCAAACTGTTAGTTTGCGTCCGAAACATTATTCGCAGTTTGGGCCCTGGCGTTATACCGCAAACTAACAGTTTGCGTTACGTCTGTGTATCGTGGACTGACTTGATCGCGCGATCGTAAACGCCGCGCCGCGCTTGTTGGCGAATGCGGCCCACCTCACTGAGCATTTTGAAACTATCGCTGGCGACGTTGACCTTGCTTCCCTCGGCATGATCCCAACGCACCGGAATCTCTTTCAGTCGCAAGCCCGCGCGGTGGGCTACGTAAAGTAGTTCAACATCAAAACCGAAACGATCGATTGTAGCTCCTTCGATAAGCGGACGACAGACGCTCATGCGAAATGCCTTGAAGCCACACTGTGTGTCCCAGAAGGGAAGGCCGGTCGCCAGCCGCACCGCCAGATTGAAGATGCGCCCACCCTGTTCGCGACGCCATGGTTGATGGACACCAATCAAGCTGCGATCAAGTGCGCGCGAGCCAAACGTGAGATCGCATTCGCTACGCAGGATCGGGTCAACGAGTTTGGGAGTTTCCGCGATCGGAGTCGAGAGGTCGGCATCTGTGAACAGAGCAATCTCAGAGCGTGAAGCAAGCAAGCCAAGCCTGACGGCGCGACCCTTTCCAAGATTCGAGCGATAACTGATTACTGAAGTGTTGACGTTCTGCGAGTCGGCTAGTTCTGCCCGAGCGGTGCCCGCGGTGTCGTCAGTGGATCCATCATCCACGACAATTAATTCCGACTGCGGAGCGTATTCGTTCAAATACGTCACGATCGCGCGCAGCGATTTGGCGAGGCGCGCGCCTTCGTTATAGGCGGGAACAACGATTGAAAGGGAAAGCGTCATCCTAATGCCGCGAATATACCACAGCAGGGACGTAGCGCCTTTCTGAGGAAAAAAGGCGGTTGTGTTAATATCCCTCTGGTGGGAGCATGCCGAGCCGCCGTTACAGTTATTCAGGAAGCCGCCGGCTAACCATTATGACCAGACGATTCATTCTCATTGCGAGTGCGCTAATTCTGATTGCAGCCCTTGTCGGCGGCACGATCGGCCGCTCGCGACGATTCCGTCGCAGCGCTCCTGCCAGCGGAACAGTTTCCTACACCGAGCCAGACGACATTGAAAAGGATTACAACGAAGCCATTGCCGCGATCTCGGTCGAATATGCAGGCGACATCGACTACGAGAAGGCCACTCAGGCTGCGATCCAGGGAATGCTGTCGACGCTCGATCCCCACTCGATGTATTTTCCTTACAACGAATTCAAGAAGCTCAGAGAGGATCAGGATTCGCGCTTTTACGGCATTGGTGTAACGATCGTGCAACATCGCGACGGCGTGTACATCCAGTCCGCGGTGGAGGGCACGCCCGCAGGACGGCTGGGTCTGCGTTATGGCGATCGCATACTGGAAGTGGACGGCCGGGACGCGCGCGAGTGGTCAAGCGAGCAGGTATCGAAAAAGGTGCGCGGCGGCAAAGGCGAACCGGTCACCCTCAAGGTTGATCGCGCCGGCTCGGAAGCGCCACTCAATTTCACCATCATTCGCGATTCGGTTCCGCTGCCGTCAATCCGTAACGCTTACATGCTGCGCCCGGGAACCGGGTACATCGGTTTGACGGGCGGGTTTCAGACCACGAGCGACGAAGAGCTGCGCGAGGCGTTGGACAAACTGAAGCAACAGGGAATGCGCCAGGTGATTCTGGACATACGCGGCAATCCCGGCGGCCTGCTCACTCAGGCGATAGATGTGGCCAGCGAATTTTTGCCGCGTGGGCAGGTGGTTGTGTCAGTCAAGGGCCGGACTGAATACAGCGATCCCATAGTTTACAAGTCGACTGGCTCTGATCCTGAGGATGTGCCGCTGGTTATTTTGATTAATCGTGGTACCGCGTCGGCGTCAGAAATTGTTGCCGGCGCAATTCAGGATCATGGTCGCGGATTGATCGTCGGTGAAACGAGTTTTGGCAAAGGGCTGGTGCAGCACGTATTCCTGCTGCCGTTTAGTACCGGCCTGACACTTACGACCGCGCGTTACTACACGCCTTACGGTCGGTCGTTGCAGCGCGACTATTCCAGCGGCTCACTCTACGACTACTACACGCGCCACGATGAGGACGTGACGAAGCCGCAGCGCTCACCTGCTCCGGGCGCACACAATACCGAAGCGACGTTAGCGCAGGCATCGCCAACTCCCCATCCGCCCAACGGCCCGGCAGTGAAGACAGCGGCAGGCCGCGTCTTTTACGGGGGTGGCGGAATCACGCCGGATATAGAAATCAAACCAGTTGTTTTCTCGCCACTTAAAAATCGCGTCGCCGAAGCGTCATTCCAGTTTACGCGTCAACTAGCCGCCGGCCTTGTTTCCGGTTTGGAGTCGTACAAAGTTGAGAAAGTTCAGTATGGCAAGAATGCAAAGGCGACCGATTATCCGATCAATGATCGCGTGCTGGAAGCTTTCCGCAACTTTGTGAGAACTGACACCGCGTCGCAATTGACGCCGGCCCAGCTTGATGAAGAAATCGAGTTTGTGAAGTTGCGGCTGCGCGAAGAAATCGTCACCGCCGCCTATTCCAACGACGCGGGCGCACGCATCTTGCTCGACAGCGATCCACAGGTTTTGCGCGCACTCGAAGCCTTGCCCGAGGCGAAGCGACTCGCCGAGACAGCGCGCAGCGAAGAGTTGCGAAGCTGAGCCCACCTTAAGAATCTTAGCCGCAGATATACGCGGATTTTCGCGGACAAGCAGATTCACGATTATCAGTACATTTGTTTTGTCCGCGTGTATCTGCGTTCATCCGCGGCCCAAACTCTTAGTCCAACACTTTCACAATCACACACTTCAAATAATAAGTCTCCGGCACGCCGAGGAGAATGGGGTGATCGCTGGCTTGCGTTCGCTTCTCAAGGAGTTGGAGTCTGCGATGGGCATCGCTTCCGGCGGCGGCGATTATTCCCAGGAACAAATCTTCCGGCATGTGATAAGAGCAGGTGCAACTCACGAGTATGCCGCCAGGGTTTAGCAGTTTGATCGCGCGCAGGTTTATTTCTTTATAGCCACGCGCGGCTGCGTTGACACTGGCGCGGTTCTTGGCAAACGCGGGCGGGTCCAACACGATTGTGTCAAAGCGCTCACCCGCAGTTTCCAGCCCGCGTAAGGCATCGAAGACATTCGCCTCGCGAAACTCAACCTTGGTTATATTGTTCAGCTCTGCGTTCTTGCGTGCCGCCTGAATAGCCTCAGCCGAGATATCGATTCCCAGAACTCTTTCACAAACGCCAGCGAGGTTGAGCGCAAACGCTCCCGCAAACGTAAAGCAATCGAGCGCGCGGCCATGCGCCACCGAGCGCGCCGCAATGCGATTCTCGCGCTGGTCGAGAAACG
This sequence comes from bacterium, assembly GCA_040004575.1. Lineage (GTDB taxonomy): Bacteria > Acidobacteriota > Blastocatellia > Pyrinomonadales > Pyrinomonadaceae > PSRF01. Next base: position 1,556 of record JBDUAQ010000050.1, on the reverse strand, counting down.
ATCCGGTCTTTTGACCCGATAGCGGAGCTACCAGGAAACGAATCCCTTCCTGAACAATTTCAAACTCCGCCGGCGCTTCGCCATAGAGTGTGCCCGCAATCATTTCCAAACCCTCATGCTGGCGAACGCGCACGTCGTTGCGCTCAATGATCGCGCGCGGGCGAAACTCTTGCGCCAGTAATTCGACGAGCAGCGGCTTGATGGCGTCGGAACCTTGCGAGAGGGTTTGCAGCACTAGCACATCATCGTAACGATCGATGATTATCGATGGCAGCAAGTCGCCCTCGGAATAAACGAGACGATAAGCGTTAGTATCGGCGGGCAGGATCCCCGCGCTCCCAGGGTTCGCCCGGCGACCTGAAGCTTCGAGAATCCGTCTGCGCCACCATTCGCGGTCGATTGCTTCTTCCGTTTGGCTGAGGAACCGCAAGGCAATTTGAGAACTGTCACTGAAGAACGCCTGGCCGACGAAGTTTTGGTTCTGGTCGCGCACGACGACAACCGACCCGCCCGCCGCCTCGTCTGCTTCAACGACGTCGCTGCGATAGATCCAAAGATGCCCACCGCGAATGCGATCAGCGCCGCGTTTGTTGACTGTTACTTCGTTCATGACACCACGAGATTGATGCCTTCTTTTCGCCGTGTTAAGTTTGCCTGCAGGCGGGGGCAAGCCCCTTCCTAACCTTTAACTTTCTTCGCTTGTGCAATACTTGCTGAGTATAGAGTAATCTAAGCGACTTCCTTCGTGTAAACGTTCAGTCAGGAAGGGGGCTTGCCCCCGCTCTTAGCTTTTTTGGATATCATGGCAACCAAGTCACAAACCGAGCGCCGCAAGCGTTTCGAAACCTCTTCGGGGATCGATCTACCGGCCGATTTTAATCCGTCCAATACCGAGCCTATCGATTACGACAAAGATCTGAACTCCCCCGGCGACTTCCCCTACACGCGCGGTATTTATTCAAACATGTATCGCGGCCGGCTCTGGACCATGCGGCAATATGCCGGCTACGCCACCGCCGAGGAATCCAACGCGCGGTACAAATACCTGCTCGCGCAAGGCACCACCGGGCTATCAGTCGCTTTCGATCTGCCGACGCAGATTGGTCTCGATTCTGATGATCCACTCGCCAGCGGCGAAGTAGGCAAAGTTGGCGTGGCTATAGATTCATTGGCAGACATGCTGCGATTGTTTGACGGGATTCCCCTTGACAGCGTGTCTACCTCAATGACCATCAACGCGACCGCCGCGATACTCCTCTGTTTGTATCTGGCAGTGGCGCGCAAGCAGAATGTTTCGTTCGACAAAGTTAAAGGCACGCTGCAAAACGATATTCTGAAGGAGTACATCGCGCGCGGCACCTACATCTATCCGCCGCGGCCGTCGCTGCGTCTGGTTACAGACACCTTCGCCTACTGCGCGCGCGAAGTGCCTAACTGGAACACGATCTCGATCAGCGGTTACCACATACGCGAAGCCGGCTCCACTGCGGTGCAGGAAGTTGCCTTCACATTGGCGGACGGTATCACCTACGTCGAAGCTGCGTTGCAAGCCGGAC
>JBDUAQ010000206.1:0-5452 GCA_040004575.1 bacterium | reverse complement strand
ATCGCGCAGGCGCAGGAGTTTTACCAGGCGCTGGTCGAGCGTAAGGTGCCGGTTGAGTTTGTGGTTTACCCGCGCGAGAACCACGGGTTTACCGAGCCGCGTCACAATCTGGATCGCGTGCGGCGCTACGTGTGGTTCTTTTCAAAATACCTGACAACGCCACTCGTTACCGAGCCGGTTGCAGTTGTCGCCTCGACCGCTGGGCAATAAAACTGCTCGTATCAACTTGGTGGATAAACCCGGCTCCCGGATGGAACTACGCCTTTGGTTTGCGTAAGGGTCGGCCGGCGAGAACACCCGTTAGTTTGCCATCATCCACCGCAAGCTGGCCGTTGACGATGACGTATCGCATTCCGACAGCCAGGAGTTCGGGTTGTTCATAGGTTGAGCGATCGGCAATAGTCTTCTCGTCAAACACAATCAAGTCAGCGAAGTATCCAACGCGAAGCAGGCCGCGCTCGGGAATGCGAAACGTTTCGGCAGTGAGCGCGCTGCTGTTGCGCACGGCGAAGGACAGGCTGATAAGTTTCTCGTTGTAGACATATTCGCGCAGCTTGCGAGGGAAAGTTCCGTACTTGCGCGGATGGCCGGTGGAACCGTCAGAGCAGGTGGTCACAAACGTCTGCTTCATGAATCGCTTGATATCCTGCTCCTTCATGTTGAAGGACGCTACCCCGGCGCCTCCCACCTTGATGATCTCCAGCGCGGCTTCGACCGGCGTCTTTTTCATCTCTTCGGCGATCGTGTTCAGTCGCTTGCCAATCAACTGCCGGTTGCGCCCGCTCACGATCAGCAACGACTCCGCACCGCCTCGCCCTCTGAGATTCTCTTCCATTTCCCGTAGCAGCCTGGGTCGCACCTGCGGATCGTCAATTCGCTTTAACAGTTCCTCGCGCCCGCCGACTTCGGCCCAGCGCGGCACCAGGGCCGCTTGCAAGCCCGTTCCGGAAGCAGCATACGGATATTGACAAGCGCTCGCGGCAATGCCTGCGGCGCGCGCTTTCTTGATCAGCGCAATAGCCCGCTTGCTTTGATCCCACGAATCGGGACCAAGCGCTTTAATGTGCGAGATGTGCACTGGAATATGCGCCTCGCGGCCGATGCGTATGGTTTCGTTTATCGAACCGAGCAGCCCCATGCCTGCCGAACTTTCAGATCGCATATGTGTGTCGTAGATGCCACCGTGCGCGGCGGCAACTTTTGCCAACTCGATCACTTCCTCGGTTTTAGCATAACTGCCGGGCGCGTAATAAAGGCCCGTGGACATGCCAAACGCGCCTTCATCCATCGCCTGTCCCATCAACTTCTTCATCTGTTCCAGTTGATCCGGCGAGGGTTCGGCGTCGCTCTGACCCAGTACTTGACCGCGGATCGTCCCATGTCCCGCCAGCAGCACTGCATTCGTGCCGATACCCTGCTGTTCCCACTTGTCGAGCAACGCCTTGATGGAAACGGCGCTCGAGCCGTCGTTGCCGGTGACGACCGTGGTGACGCCTTGCATTAGGTAATTGTCATTCGTCTTGCGTTTGGGATCGGAGAGGTCTTCCATCGCGTGCGTGTGCGGATCTATAAATCCGGGCGCGACTACCAGACCGGTTGCGTCAATCGTGCGCGCCGCGGTACTGCCGGACGTTTCCGCGTTTCCGATGAAGACAATGCGGTCGCCTTGAATACCGATGTCGGCGCGGCGCGGCTTGGTACCAGAACCATCAATGACCCTTCCCCCGACGATTAACAGATCGACCCTTAAACGACGCGTGGTCGCCGTTACCTCGGTGTCAGCACCGTGAGATCCTGCGGCGATCAAGGAAATCGCCAGCAGAAGCTGGATCAATATTCGACGGGACCTGTGCCTGGGCATAGTCATTTCCGAAAGCGAAGTATTCGCCGGTGTCATTAATTGAGCATAAACTTTTTGACGGGTCCGCCGATACGACAGCGACTATTTTGCCGTGCCTTCAGGATCGATAAAGAATAAAGTGCGATCTCAATACATCGTGCTCTTGTATTCGCCTTTGCCCGACGCCCGCCGTCGCTCTATTTGACCAGCCCCGAGATCGCCGCCAGACCGATCGGAATCAATATCCAGCCGAGCAGGATATGAATGCGAAGATAAGTTCGCGCCAGTTGTCGATCCATTCGCGGCTCCCAATAATCCGCCGCTTTCAAGTCTACAAAAGGTAAGAACATATCGAGGCTGTACCAGAAAGCTGAATAGTGTCGGCTTTCATATTCCGGCTTCTGTGGCTGCATACTCGTACGGCGCCGAAACACTGCAGCCCCCAGCGCTACGAAAAGGGCGCCCCAGACAAAAGCCAGCCACGGGCGTCGTCCATATCCAACCAGCACGTCCAGTAACACACTGCCGACTTTACCGGGCAAACTAAGTCCACTTCTTTCTCGGCGGCGCTGGGCGATGTAGAGAGTGTTTGCGGTTCCTTCCATTCCCTTTCGCTTCAAAAACGATTCCAAGCTGGCGTATGCATCGGGGCTGTAAGTTGCTCGATCGACAAAATCACCGACCGAGTCGGCCTTGATCTCGCGGTATTCCATCCCTTCCAACACGTACTGATTGCTGAATTTCGCCAGACTAAAATCGACCACGTCCGCCTTCAATCCTGAAAAATTTGGAAAGCTCGACGGCGCATTGAATTTCGCTTCCGTCAGCTCAAATCGTCCCCCGAATTCGGCGTGTCCGAAGTCAACCCAGCAATCGAACACAGTGCGATGAAATTTTCCATCGAGGCCGACCTTCATGCTGTTAAAGATCGCGTGCGCGTCTGTTTGCGAATTCGTGAAGTGCGCATCCTCAGTTCCAAAATTTCGCGCCACGTCAGCATAAGCGAAGGTAACCGAGGAGGAAAAATTCGCGCGGCTGAATAACGCGTACGCCCCAACTTTCATACTGTCAAAGGAAATTTCCGTTTCTCTGTTTGCAAAGGATGCGCTCTGCGCGTCGAGATTTCCGCCAATCTTGTCATGTATAAACAGCGCCCGACCTGCAAACGATGCGTTCCTCAATTCAAATGACCCCGCAGCCTGCAAGTCGGTAAAGTCTGCTTCACCTTCAACACTTGTAAATTTCACGCTGTTGATTTTCAGGTCGCCATCGATAATCGCGCGAATCAGATTCAATGTACCCCCAATGGTCGATCCGTCAAGGATCAGGTTCTTTTTAAAGTGGCTTTGCGAGAGTTCAAGATCTCCTAAAAAGTTACAGCCTGAAAGCTCAACGTTGTGAGACACATCCGCGCTTTCCAAATCAATGTCATCGGCAAAGGTGGCATTCATGATTCGTACGCCGTGGCGATGCACGTTGCTACTCGCGTCCGTCAACAGATTCACCAGGAACTCGGAACCTAGAACGCGATCGCCCGGGTCGGGAAATTCCTTTTCTAAGTCGGCTGGTTCGCCGGCTGCCACCTGCATCTTAACGAATCGTTCGGCTCGCGGGTTGGGCTCAAGCTCCGCCGTATCAGCCAGGGCAAACGCACTTAGGCAAGGCAGGAAAATAAGAATGGCAAGGATTCGCTTCATATTTACCCTCTGCTACTAAGAAAGGCGTGATAGAGCTTGGATTCATTGCATCGCCTTGATGTCGTCCAGCAGCACGCGCTCGTGTCCTTCAGGATTTACCTTCTCATAAACCTTGCGCAACGTGCCTTCAGGATCGATCACGAATGAAGTGCGGTTCCAATACATCGTGCCTTTATATTCACTTTGCCCTACGCCCGCCGCGTCGAGCAGTTTGTGATTCGGATCGGCGAGCAAGTCGATCGTAAAGCCAAATTTGTTGCAGAAGTCTTTGTGCGAAGCTACGTCGTCAGCGCTGACTCCCACCACCGCGATCCCCGCATCATCGAAATCTTGTTTCGAGGCGGTAAATGATTTTCCCTGGATCGTGCAGCCCGGCGTGTCGTCTTTTGGATAAACGTAAACTACGAGCCACTTGCCCGCGAAGTCATCCAGTTTGACGGTCTTGCCATTCTGGTTCTGCAAAGTAAAATCCGGAAAACGCTTTCCTGTTTCTGCTGGCATGTTGGTTCCTTTCAAGAACGGTTGTTTGGTGACAATAGTAATTAGAGCAAAGTCTTGAGGCAATCAAGGCATCACTGTTGGATAGGGCGGAGGTGGCTGGTATTCCGGCACGTCTTCCGGTTGTGCGTTCTCCTTGACGGCGAAAAATAGATAACCCAGGGCAATGATGATACCGATCAGGGACCACATCGGGATATGTAAGGGCACAAATTCCAGGAAGAGATCGAGTACCAGAACAGGCGTGATAGATATCGCTGCGAGCCGCATCAGGGTTTTGTAATCCAGGTTGGCGTTCAACATCCGCGCAAAGAGAAGTCCGATAAGGGCGTAGATAAGTATCTGGACTGCCCGAAAGATGAAGGAAAAAATCACAGCCAGCGGGTAGAAGACGGGAACAAACCACCGCTTGCCGGTAAGCAACCAACTCTCGACGCGCGAACGATCGACATGAAAACTCTGAACGCCTGCGAGATCATAAGCCTGGGTTTCCATCGCACTCTTTTCCATAATCAGCTTTGATTTGGTCAACAGTAATTTAGCGTCGGTATTATCCAGCGTTTCATATTGGCCACTCGTATCGATAATCGCGATGTCAGCGCCAGTCTTCGGATCCTTGATGAAATATGGTGTGGTAACGTCTGTGGAGACTTGACCCTTAGAAATCGTAATTGCGGGGATCTGTTTGGTGATCTCTTTAGAATCGTTGTCAACCCACCTCGACAGGCCTATTTGGCCACTGATGATCGTGGGAATCCAGACTAAAGCGAGGGCCAGAAGCAGGTAAAGCAGGCCCGTTCCGCGCCAGTTCTTGCCGACGTCACGGTATAAGGATTTTGAGAAGAACGACAGAACCAGGGGATGGAAAATAGAATAGCGCCTCATTCTTACCTCCGTTTCTGAAAGCACCGGGGGACCCATCGCGGGGGAAATAGTGGCTTCCCGATTTGCCCTTGAGAAAGGCGAGCCGGCCGTGCCGGCCCTTGTGGCGCGGATTCTAGCAGACCAACTCGTTTTTGGTCACGGCGTTTACTCAGCCATAGGGAACGAGCCTTCGCGTGGGTGGATCGACGAAGGATGTAGTAGACTGTGTCTACCAAAGTTTTCGGGGGAGCCGCAAAGGCTGAGAGTCCGAAGAGAATTTCGGAATGCGAATTTTCGAATGGCGGATTTGAGTAGGTGTTCAATTCCGAATTTCGCAATCCAAAATCCGAAATTTTTCGGAGACCCCTTGAACCTGATACGGTTAGCACCGTCGAAGGGAGAAACAGTTATTCACGTGACCGTTCCATCCTTTTGATCGAGGTGGAACGGTTTTTAGTTTTTGTGGAGTGCTTTCTCTGCGCTCCTCCGTGTCTCTGTGGTAAACATTCGGTCGTAACCACAGAGGCACAGAGAACACTGAGGGCGCACAGAG
>JBDUAQ010000205.1:0-5468 GCA_040004575.1 bacterium | reverse complement strand
CTTCAGGAGTCAGGCGGCTCGACTTCTCGTCGGCATTTTTGAGTTTTGGACGACGCAGGCGCATTCGGTAGGAAAATATTTACCACACGGAACACAAAGTCGGAACCGGGAGCGGTAGCGACCGGGTGATTTCGTTTCACATTCAAGCACCGTGGAATGATTACTATCAGAGTATGTGCTTACTGCATACGACCCGGTCGCTACCGCTCCCGGTTCTGACTTTGTGTTGTGCCAATCGCCAATTGTGCGCTCGACCATCTAGAATGAATCTCATGGATGGAGTTCTCGTGATCGATAAGCCTGCCGGTGTGACTTCGCACGATGTGGTTGACGACATCCGGCGCATTCTGCACGTGCAACGTGTTGGGCACACCGGAACGCTTGATCCTTTTGCGACCGGCGTGCTGGTGATTCTCGTCGAGCGCGCCACGCGTCTGGCGCAGTTTCTGAGCGGCGTGGACAAAGAGTATGAGGCAGTAATTCGTTTGGGCTACGCGACCGATACCGGAGACGTGACGGGGAAGCCGATTGATAAATTCGAAACACACTTAAAAGAAGAACAGACAGGAATGTCTGTCCTACCGTGGAGCCGTGAGCAAATCGAAGCGGCGCTTGAGAGCCTGCGCGGCGATATCGATCAAGTGCCGCCGATGTATTCGGCGAAGAAGCAGGGCGGCCGCAAGCTTTACGAACTCGCGCGGCGCGGTGAAGAGGTAGAACGACAGCCGGTGCGGGTTTGCATTTACAAGTTCGAAGCGATCAAACCAACCGGTGAGCTACTGAAAGATAATCTGGACGGAACTTTCGATTTCGAAGTGCGCGTGGCGTGTTCGTCCGGCACTTACATACGGACACTGGCGGAGGATTTTGGTAAACGATTGCAAGTGGGGGCGCACCTGGCGGAGTTGCGCCGTACGCGTGTGGGCGATTTTCAGATTCAACACGCCCAGACGTTGGAGCAGGTGAAAGTGAACGTTGCCGAGGCAGCTCTGGGCAGGACCATACTGCCGGCCGATGCAGCGCTGGCGCGTTTCCCTGCTGTCGACTTGAGCGGTGACGATGTGCGCCGCGTGCAAAATGGCATGCCGGTTCGCATTTCTGAAGCAGCTTGGAGCAATGGAGAGCGGGTGAGAATGCGCGACGAGCAGGGCAAACTGATCGCAGTTGCGGAGTTTGATGCTGCGTCGCTGTCGTTGCATCCGAGCGTTGTTATCGCCCGCGAGAGTTCATGAAGAAGCGTTATTGGATTGGCGGTATCTCGGCAACCTTGGCGGCGGCGTCGGTGGCTGCGAAGCTTTGGTTGCGCCCGAAAGATGTCGAGTGGGAGCAGAACCGTGCAGTAGTTTTTCATGCGGACTACTCGCGCTTCATGGAAGTTGACGGCGTGCGCCTCCACTACCAGGAAGCCGGCGATCCAGGCGCGCCGCCGATGATTTTGATTCATGGGTTCGCCGCGTCCAACCTCGTTTGGAGCAAAGTGTTTTTGGAATTCGCGGCCGCAGGTTACAGAGTGATCGCGCCGGACCTTCCCGGCTACGGCTATTCGGCGAAGCCGGAACATCTCGACTACACCATCGCGGGTCAGGCAGAGGTGATTGTAGGTCTTCTGAAGCAACTGGAAATCGATCGCGGAGTTTTTCTCGGGAGTTCGTATGGCGGAGCGATTGCGGCGACGATTGCGCTCGATCATCCGGTTCTGATCGAGAAGTTAATCATGGTGGGCGCGGTGAATAACAACAAACCCACACGATATTTGTTGATGCGTCTCTTCGGCTCGCCAATTATCGGCGACATTCTTTCGCCGCTGCTGGTTGGTTCGCGCCTGCTGTTGCGGTTTCGGATGAAGCGTGTGTATGACCGGCATTCGTGGGTGCTTGACGAGCGCAGAGTCGATGCGCGGCATCTGCCGTTGCGGACGCGCGGGGCCCATCGAGCGATCATACGTACGGTGCGTCGCTGGGACGCGGAACGCGTTTCGCGCGATGCGCATCTGCTCACGCAACCGACGCTGCTGTTATGGGGCGACACCGATCGTGAAGTGCCGCTCGCGGATGGCAAGCGACTGCACGAGTCGATTCCGGAATCGCGGCTGATCGTGTTTCGCGAGTGTGGACATCTGCCGCATGAAGAGTATCCGACGGAGTTTGTTAAGTTGGTTTTGGAGTTTTGTTCCCCGCAGGAAAGTCCTCAGAGCCGAAACGTCGAGTTAGAGCAGTAGGTATCTCAGTGCTTGATCATTTTTTCGATCTCTGCAGCTGGGACATCCATTCCCAAGATCTCGCGGATGGCCGCCTCAAGCACTTCGTCGCGGCCGGCGCGGATTCCGGCGATAGTTGGTTTCACTTCGAGGTCCGGAATTATCCCGATGCGCTGCGTCGGTTTCTTGTTGGGATAGAACACACCGATTCCGCTGATCAGGGAGTTGAGGCCGACCGGCAAGGGAATTGGCGAGACGTTGCCATCGGCGCCGGCGGTTGTGCTGCCGACAACCGTGGCGCGCGGCGAGGAACGGAACGCCATGGTGGTGTATTCCGCTTGGCTCAGGGTCACTTCGTCTACCAGGATCACTACCTTGCCTGCGTAATGTGGCTTCTGTGGAATCAGTGATAATGGCGGCGTCCAATGAAAGGCGCCCGGATTCGCCAGGTCTCCCTGCGTGAACCGAACAAAATCGGTCGGCTGTTCAACGAAGAGCGATCCCAGGGCAAAGACCATAAACTCTGACGGATAATTGCGAATATCAACAATCAAACCCTTCGTGCCTGTCGCCGACTCGATGTACTTCGCAGCTTGATCCCTCTTCACTGTGGAAAGCTTGAGATAGGCCACATCTTTCGACAGCAGCCGGAAAGTCTCGCCCGAGAGATCATGCGTTTGGGCGATGGCGTTGAGTTCCTTCAAAGGCACACGTTCGGCGCTGATCTCCATCGCAGCACCATCCCGGCGGACGCGTATAGTGGCCTTGCCACAGTCCCCGCGCGTCATCTGCCGGCCGATATCCCGCAGCCGCGTTGGCTCGTTGGAAGCAGCGTAGTAAGGCGCCCAACGTTCCAACAACTTAGTCACGGCCACGCCATCCAGATCGGTGATTACGTCGCCGGGTTTCATTCCGCTGGTTTCGCCCCTCTGAGAGGCGTAGCTCGCAATCACGGGACGGCCTTCAATGAAGCGGACGTTCACGGGAAGCTGGCAAGCGCCGGTAGGTGGCCGTACTTTGAGCGAACTCCACAAGTTGGCATGCGTGTCGCGGGCCCTGGCAATCAGCTCCATCATGCCAAGTTGATAGGCTTCAGCAGTCTTGGCCAAGGCGACCTTGGGCAGCGAGCCGATCAATACCTTGTCCCAGTCCTCGGCAGGGATGTCGCGATAGGGAAACCAGTATTCGATGATGTTCCAGAATCGGTAGAGCGCCAAAATCTGGAATCCGGCATCCGGCAGCTTGATACTCTGATAGTTCGGCTCGTGGTCGAACGATGGGTTCCCAATGTTTGGCGTTTGGGAAACGTAGAATTGCTTCGCATCCGCCAGTCGGTTTGCATGAATTGTTCGCAGACTCGCGCTCAACTCAGGGCCAAGCAATTTACTATCCGCGATCCATGCGAGCCTGGGTCGGAGCTGAATCTCGTTCTCATCCAGTTTTACGCAGGCGCAGGGCTTGACAGGTCCAAGACCCGCAATCCATTTCGCCAGCGCGGCATTTGCCGTGTGGCGATCGGGCGCAGCAAGGATCGCGGGCAGCATTCGCAACAGGTCGTAATCCCAATGGCGCTGGCCGGCAGTGATCAGCGGATGGTGATACTTCAAAAATCCCCAAACCTTGCCGGCTGTCGCCAGGTTCTGAATTTGGATGCGGGAGAGTTCGGAGCGCACGATGCCGGAACCACTGTCGAATTCGCGGTCGCGATCGAGAATGGTAGTTGGTGCTGGAGCTCTTGGCGTTCTGGGTAGATCCCAAAGGGGCCGGCCGTCCACGAGAATCTGAATGTCGTCCGCCCATGCTTTGCCAGTTCCGACGATTAAGACCCCAAAAATCAGAGATCGCGTTTCTGGGTGAACCGGCAAAATGATCTTATACTCGGCCCAATCATGAGTCCCATTCAATTGTTGGCTCTGCATGTTCTCGAGCGAGAGCATCGCCTGCCCATTGTCCTGTCGCATCCACAGGCCGGCGAAGCCCGAGACATTCTCCGTTCGCAGGAAGCCACGAATCTCAATCGTCTTGCCCGAGAACTCCCAGGGGATACTCCTGCTGATAAGCGAAAATTCGCCATCACTTTGGGCGCTGCGCTCCAGGCGCACCGACCACTGTCCGCTGTGGACGATCTTGTTGTCGATGAACACTGTTCCGGACGGATTTGCAAACCACCCTCCAGGTACATCGCCGCTGTGCTCGTTTTCGAAGCCAAGGATCTTAGTAAGGCTGGCCTGGTCAATAGATGTGGCGGGAGTTTGTGCGGAACATGGCGCCGCCAACGCGATCATCGCTGCGGCATACAACAGAACCAAGTGAGAATATCGAAGCACTGCACTATGTTAGGTGGGGTCTCAATAAGGCGTCAATGTTTCGCTACCTTAGGCGAGGCGGGAAAATTACGGGTCAAAGCGCGTTGCTCGGTTTCCGACTTGTTTCGCTCAACCAAGCGAGTTGGCAAATTTTTGGAGTGCGCCGACTCGACCACCCCAGCGCGGCTGCCGCGCCGGGGACCCCGGCTGTCGGCGCTTTGGCTAGCGGTGGCTTGACGCCGCGTTTCCCTGATGAGTTCAACCGCAATGGTCGCGACAAGTCGCGACCGACCAAAGCGGTGACAGGTAACCGCACTCCAAAAGCGTCACGCCATGTTTAGCGCTTTACCGACGGAGGGATCGCGGCGGACGCGCCAGATTTTGGAGTCGAGATAGTAATGAATGAAGGCGTAGCCCCAGAGAAACGAAATGCCGAGTTGGGTGGCGAACGACGGATCGCCGAGGCCGCCATCGCTGTTCTTCAAAGTCATGTAGCCGAGGATTTGTCTGGGTCCCTGGTAGATCAAACCGAAAAGAATGCCGAAGGCGATGTAGTAAAGCAGGCGGCGGCTGATCAACTCCGCGGCGCCGTATTTCTGACGAGCAGACAGGATGTCTGCGCTCCCAGCCGTGTATTTCTTGTTATGAAACCAGATCAGCCGGTGATATTGCAGGTTGTGATAGATGGTCAGGATGGCCACGATCGCGATTGGCTTGTGCGGCATCGGTGTTAGCAACACGATCCAATGCATCGGAATCGCGGCGGCGAGCAGCAGATACTTCGGCATATCAAGCGGCTCGCCGGTGATCAGGCGCTGTAATTGTCTTCCCACCCAGGCAACAGCGAGCACGATTGTACCCGCCAGCAGGATCGTGGCGAGTCCGTTGACACCTGACTGCAACCCTGCCGGCACGCGCTTCATCGCTTCCGGATCGCGCGCGATGAAAGCGACGAACGGATAGTT
>JBDUAQ010000049.1:0-18586 GCA_040004575.1 bacterium | reverse complement strand
ACAACCTACCAAAACGATGGCGCACACCACGCAAAGGAATAAAGAAAGTTTGGTTAACATTTGGATGCTCCTAAATTTTCAGTCAGCCTGGGCCCGCTGAAGTTGTAGGGGATGGTAGAGCGCGGGAATCATACACGAAATTTCTCGGCCACTGTAGCTTTGGCCTGCGGCGCTTGTTGATTCGTCTTATAAGGCTGTCCGCTGGGATTTAGCTCGTCCCTCCCAGACATCCAATTGACTTGCGCGATATCGGCAAAGGCGTTGTAAAGTACTTCAACCTAATGAATCCCAACGGAAACAATCACCCCATCGGCAAATCAGCCCCGCGCAAGGAAGGCCGGAAGAAAGTCACCGGCGCAGCGGTTTACGTCGACGACCTTTCCTTTCCGGAGATGCTTCACGGTACGACGGTGCGTAGCCAGGTAGCGCGTGGTCGCATCAAGAACATCGCTTTCGCAGGCGACATTCCCTGGCACGAGTTTACGATCATCACTGCGAAAGATATCCCTGGTGAGAACTACGTGGCGCTGATCCTAAACGATCAGCCCTACCTCGCCGACGAGATAGTTAATCATCCGGAAGAACCAATCCTCCTGCTGGCCCACCCGGACAAATATTTGTTGGAAGAAGCGCGTCGCAATGTTCGCGTGGAAATTGAAGAGTTGCCGCCAATCTTTACGCTCGAGGATTCTCTAGCTAAGAAAGAAATTATTTGGGAAGACCGGAACGTCTTCAAATCCTTCCTGGTTGATAAGGGCAACGTGGACGACGTCTGGTCAACCGCAGACTTCATTGTCGAAGGCGAATACCACACGGGCGCGCAGGAGCAACTTTACATCGAAAACAATGGCGCGATTGCCATCGCCAACGAGGCGGAAGGCGTGACCGTGTGGGGTTCGATGCAATGTCCTTACTACGTTCACAAAGCCCTGGTGAAATTGTTTGGACTGCCGGAAGACAAAATCCGCGTCATTCAAACTGAAACCGGCGGTGGCTTCGGCGGGAAGGAAGAATACCCGTCGCTCCTGGCGGGCCACGCGGCGTTGCTTTCGTGGAAATCAGGCAAGCCGGTGAAGATGATTTACGACCGCGCCGAAGACATGGTGGCGACGACGAAGCGACATCCTTCGCGGACGCGGCACAAAACTGCCGTCTCAAAAGACGGCAAGCTGCTGGCAATGGACATTGAGTTCATCATCGATGGCGGCGCCTATTGCACACTTTCGCCGGTGGTTCTTTCTCGCGGCACAATTCACGCTGCTGGTCCTTACTTCTGTCCCAACGTGCGCATACGCTCGAGCGCGGTGGCGACGAATGTTCCGCCCCACGGCGCATTTAGAGGATTTGGCGCACCGCAAAGTATTTTCGCGCTCGAACGACAACTCGATAAGGTTGCCAGGACGTTAAGTCTGACGCCGGACGAGTTTCGGCGCCGCAACTTTGTGAAGCAAGGTCAGACGACAGCGACCAGTCAGGTGATTCGCGAAAAAGTTGAGATGGAGCAGTTGCTCGATCGCGCGTTTGAGTTGACCGGCTATCATGACAAGAAGCAGCAGTTCGCGCGCGAGAATAATCAGGAGCAGGAGGCAGGGGCAGGAGGCAGGAGACCGAGCGTAAGGAAGGGGATCGGGTTCGCTTCGTTCATGCATGGCGCTGGCTTTACGGGCTCGGGCGAAGTTTACCTGGCGTCTGTGGTCGGCGCTGAAGCGACGGCGGAAGGTCGCGTACGCATTCTGGCGGCGAGCACGGAGATTGGTCAGGGAACCAATACAATCTTTTCGCAAATCGCTGCCGAAGCGTTGGGAATCGACGGGGATTTGATCGATGTTAGCCAGCCTGATACGGCGAACGTTCCTAACAGTGGGCCGACGGTGGCGTCGCGCACCTGCATGGTGGTTGGCAAACTCGTGGAGTCGGCCGTGCTCGGTCTGAAGCAAACGCTGCTAGGCAGTGGACACCTGCATGAAGGTTATGGCTCGGCGGAATTTCAGGCAGCCTGTCGCGCCTACATCGAAAGCCACGGCGCCTTGAAAGCGTTTAGTAGGTATCAGCCGCCACCAAATGTTCACTGGGACGACGAGAAATATCAGGGTGACGCATACGGCACTTACGCATGGGCGGTTTACGTAGCCGAAGTTTCAGTTGACCTGCTGACGTACGAAGCGCATGTTGACGACTTTGTGGCCGTGCAGGAAGTGGGGCGAGTGATCAACCCGGTGTTAGCAGCCGGACAAATCGAAGGCGGCGTGGCGCAGGCGATTGGCTTCACGCTTTTCGAAAACGTAGTCTGGAAAGATGGGCGCATGGCTAACGGTCAAATGACCAACTACATAATGCCAACCGCGGCTGACATTCCGCCGATACGCGTTTACTTCGAAGAGAACCCTTATGCTTATGGCCCGGGAGGCGCAAAAGGAATTGGCGAACTGCCGATGGACGGCGCTGCGCCGGCGATACTAAGTGCGATTGAGAATGCGACGGGCGTAAGCTTCAGTCACGTGCCGTTGATGCCGGAAGCGATGATGGAAGGGCTGGGATGAATGCAGAACCGCGAGCGGTAGCGAGCGGATGCTGACACTCAGGTTAAATTAGACAGCCTGCCGTAGAAAACCATTTCCCGCGAGTTGTGGTTAGCATCCGTTCGCTACCGCTCGCGGTTCTGCACAAGTCAGCTTACTATGAGCCTCCAACAGAATTTGGATTCATGAAGAAAATCAAAGTGGAATTCTCGGTGAATGGACAAGCGCAATATGTCGAGGCGCACCCGATGGAGCGCCTGCTCGACGTGCTGCGCGAGCAGTTGCACTTAACAGGCACGAAGGAAGGTTGTGGCGAAGGCGAGTGTGGCGCGTGCAGCGTCGTCGTCGATGGACGGATCGTGAATAGTTGCCTGGTGCCGGTAGCGCAAGTTGAAGGCGCCACGATCAAGACCATCGAGAGCGTCGCTAGTGGCGAGCAGTTGCACGCAGTGCAGCAGGCTTTCATTGAGTGTGGCGGCGCGCAATGCGGAATCTGCACCCCGGGCATGGTGATGGCCGCGGTGGATCTGCTCGAACGAAATCCGAATCCTACAGAAGCTGACATTCGTAATGGACTGGCCGGAAATCTCTGTCGTTGCACGGGCTATATAAAGATTTTTGAGTCGGTGGTGCGGGCTTGCCAGAAACAGTCTAACGTATGATCGATATCACAGATGAACTTCGCGCGCTGACTGCGGTTCTTGATACGCACGAAGTTGACTATGCCTTGTGCGGCGGAATGGCGATGGCCGTTCATGGTTTTGCACGCACAACTATCGACATCGACCTATTGATTCTCTCAGACGCTCTTGACGATGTATTGACGATCGCGAAGTCTCTTAATTACAACATCCGCGGCAAAGATATGAGTTTCGCCAATGGGGCAGTCGAGATGCGTCGGGTGTCGAAGATTGATCCTGACGATGGAGAGCTGCTGTCACTGGATTTACTGCTGGTAACGCCGGACATAATCGAAAGCTGGGAATCTCGTCTGGAAGCGGAGTGGGAAGGCAGGAAACTTTCGGTCGTTTCCGCGAAGGGCTTAATTGCTCTAAAGCAACTTCGCGGAAGTGACCAGGATCTAGTCGATATCAAAGCACTAAGAGGTGAGGGGTCGAATGAAGCAGGTTGATATGTCGGACAAGGCAGTTACTGCTCGCCTCAAGCGCGTTTCTCAGTTGCGCCGCCTTTGCCTGTCTTTAAAAAAAGCTAAGCTGCCTGGGGAAGGCAAAACCACAGGCACAAGGACACCGAGAGCCGAGTCTTCGCAAACCGTCGCGCAGAAAGAGAAATGAGAGGACACGTCCCCAGTTACCAAATGATCTCACCGGCGAGTCTGACGAATGCGCTCGCCTCGCTCGCGTGCGAGCCGGGAGTCTGGCAGCCGTTTGCCGGTGGCACGGATCTGATGGTGTTGCTCGAATCAGGCAAGCTGCCGCACAAAAACTATCTCAACATTTGGAACCTCGCGGAGTTGCGCGGCATTGAAGTCTCGATCGGGCAAATCACGCTGGGCGCGCTGACGACATACACCGAAGTCCAAGCGCACGACGTCGTGCGCGACGAATTTCCAATGCTGTGTCAGGCGGCCAGCGAGACCGGCGGGCTCGCGATCCAAAACCGCGGCACGCTCGGAGGCAACATCGTCAATGCTTCTCCCGCGGCAGATTCGCCTCCGGCACTGCTCGCCTACAATGCGGAGTTGGAACTTCTTTCCGTGCGCGGGTCCCGCTGGGTGCCCTACCAAAGTTTTCATACCGGTTACAAGCAAACAATCATGCAGCCTGATGAACTGCTGGCGCGCATTCGCCTGCCGCGCCAGTCCGCGAAACTGATTCATTTCTACCGCAAGGTGGGCACGCGAAAGGCGCAAGCGATATCGAAAATCTGTCTGGCGGCTACAGCCCGAGTCTACGAAGGCACGGTAGACCACATTCGCATCGCTTTCGGCAGCGTAGCGCCAGTTCCACTTCGCTGTCGCAAGACGGAAGCCGTGTTGCAAGGCGCAACGCTTGACGAAAGCCTTATCGCGAAAGCCAGGGCCGAATTGTCCCGGGAGATCGTACCCATTGATGACATTCGCTCCACCAGGGACTATCGTCTTAAAGTCAGCCTGAATGTGCTGGAAGATTTCCTGCGCCAATTGAGATCTACATGATGAAGCTAAAACGCTTAAACAAAGTATCCCTTATTGTCTCCACACTGATCGCCTTTATTTCTCTGACGGCGTCGGCTGCCTTCGCCGGCTGTCCGAATCAGGTCGATTCTTCGGGAGCCGATGCCTTGCAGATGCTGGTGCTCGGCGACTCGATCATGTGGGGACAAGGGCTGAAAGACGACGAGAAGTTTTCGTCGCGAGTGAAGTGCTGGCTGCAGGAGCAAACTAACCGAGAAGTAAAACTGCACATGGAGGCCCATTCGGGCGCAGTTATTTCCGGATCAGCTTTGGCACAACCCACTTTCACGGCCAGCGACGGCGAGGTTAACCTGGTTTCGCCAACAATAAATGAACAGTTGGATCATGCCGTTCAGTTTTATAAGCAGAACCAGGTTACTCCGGCGTTGATACTGATGAACGGTTGCATAAACGATGTCGGGGTAAAAAACCTTCTGGCTGCGTCCACCCCGCTCGAGGATCTGCGCGCGCAGGTAAGACAAAATTGTGGCGAGAAAATGCAGACGTTGCTGCAGCGCGTCAGGAATAATTTTCCGCAAGCAGAAGTAGTCGTGACGAGTTACTATCCGATAGTTTCGACACAAACGGCCGACAATGCCTTTCTGCGACTGCTGGTGAAGGAATTAAACAATCAGCGGCCTGAAGCCCGGCATATGACTGACAAGGAGATGCGCGAGCGTCTGATAGCTATCTCCAATGAGTGGTATAAGACTTCAACTGCCAGTCTGGCCGAAGCGGTAATGAAAACAAACGGAGCTGGGGCAGGGCCGTCGTCAGCTAAAGTCAGGTTCGTAGAACTTCAGTTTGGACCAGAGCATTTATTCGCGGCCCCCGAGTCGCTGCTCTGGACCTTTCTGTTTGCCTCCACTCATCTTTCCGGCTTCACGAAAGTTGTAGTCTTACTTTCATTCGGGACCGCAGCCTATAAAGCGAACGACCATATGAGGGACAGCAGAATTAAAAGCTGCAAAGACACGTTCAAAAAACCGACGGGCATTAAGGAAGACAAGAAGCAAAAGGAAGACCGGGAGGATCTTTTTCTAACTTGTCGTTATGCTTCGCTGGGCCATCCCAACCACATGGGAGCGCTGGTTTATACGGAAGCGATAAAGGGACAGTTGTTGCAAGTAATAGATAGAGCCGGATGGAAACGTGATCGAATCGCTCACAGTGAGGACAAGAAACAATGAGCTTTCCTATTAATGAAATCGCATTCAAACGAAATGCCGTAGAGCCGGTCGCATGTCTCAAGGCCGGCTTGGAGTTGGTCAAGACTAATTACTGGCTCTTCGTCGCGATGGTGTTTCTCGTGACAATAAGCGGCGTGGTCCCGTTCGGATTATTGCTGGCTCCAATGATGTGCGGCCTGTATCTGACGCTATTCCGAGCGAGACGCGGCCAACGAATTGAGTTTGCCAACCTCTTTGAGGGCTTCAACTATTTTGGCGATGCTGTTGTCGCGACGCTGCTTCACATTATTCCAATTCTCGTAATCATCGTTCCTGCCTACATCATCTTTTATGTAGGATTTTTTGCGGCGATAGGCCTTTCGCAAATAAGTGGCACCGAGCCCAACCCCGCGGTATTAATCGGGTTCCTGGGAATGATTTTGGTTATTTGGCTCGTAGTCATGGTGGTGGTGATCGTGATCTCCGTTGTGTTTATCTTTGCGTATCCGTTGATAGTGGATCGGCGCCTGTCAGGACTGAATGCGGTGAAACTAAGTATCCGCGCTGGCTGGGCAAACTTTTGGCGTCTTCTCGGCATGATGCTGCTGGGCGGTCTCCTGGTTTTCGTCGGCGCACTTTTTTGTTATGTGGGAGCATTGTTCGTGGCTCCAATAATGTATGGCGCGATCGCCTCCGCCTACGAGCAAGTGTTTGGATTAGGCCAACCGTCGCCAAATATACCGCCGGCGCCGCCCTCATTCGTTTGAGGACTACCCTGGGATCGCGGGCATCCTGCCCGCAATCATTAGAAGCTGTGTTCGGGGATTCAGAACAACAATGCGGGCAGGATGCCCGCGCTCCCAGGGATTTCAACACACGATGCCGACTCCTAATCTCGTCATACGCGGGCCTCGAGTTGTCTTACCGGATTCGATTGCGCCGGCTTCCATCCACATCGTTGACGACAAAATTGTTGCTGTCGGTTCCTACGAAAGTGTGCCTGAGGGCTGCGAGCTGGTTGAAGCAGACGAAGCATCACTTGTGATGGCTGGGTTGGTTGATAGCCACGTTCACATCAACGAGCCGGGCCGTACTCAGTGGGAGGGCTTTGCATCCGCGACGCGAGCCGCGGCGGCCGGCGGCGTAACTACGATCGTCGATATGCCGCTCAATTCCATTCCGCCGACAACCACGGTCGCAGGCCTCCGGGAGAAATTAGCAGCCGCGCGCGGTCAATGCTTTGTCGACTTGGGCTTTTGGGGTGGCGTGGTTCCGGGAAACACCGGAGAACTCGCGCCGCTTGCCGCCGCGGGGGTGGTGGGCTTCAAGTGTTTTCTGATTCACTCCGGTGTGGATGAATTCCCGAACGTTACTGAGGAAGATCTGCGCACCGCACTGCCTGAGCTGTCGCGGCTGGGCGCGCTGCTGATAGTACACGCTGAAGTGCCCGGGCCAATCAGTAGGACAGGCATTCCTGCTTGTCCTTCTGAAGCTGCGGCAACAGCGAATGACACCGGTGTCCTCCCAATTTCGCCAGACAGGGATGTCCGCCCTACCGAGTATGCAACCTTCCTCGCGTCTCGGCCGCGTGCAGCGGAAGACGAAGCAGTTGCATTAATGATGAAGTTGAGCCGGGAGTTTGGCACTCGCGTTCACATCGTTCACCACTCATCTGCCGATTCTTTGTCGCTGCTGCGCGAAGCGAAGGCAGCAGGACTAAAGATCACGGCGGAAACGTGTCCGCATTACCTGACGTTTGCCGCAGAAGAAATTCCTGACGGCGCTACGGAGTTCAAGTGTTGTCCGCCAATTCGCGAGCGTGAAAATCGCGAACAGCTTTGGAGCGCGCTCGAAAGCGGCACAATCGATATGATTGTTTCGGATCATTCGCCCTGTCCTCCCGAAATGAAATTGCCAGAGAGCGGAGATTTTCTTCAGGCGTGGGGCGGCATATCTTCCCTGCAGCTTCGCTTGCCGGCTGTTTGGACGGAGAGTGAGCGCCGCGGCTTTTCTGTCAGAGACCTGGCCCGCTGGTTGTGTAGTGCGCCGGCGAAACTCGTCGGCCTTGAAGGCAAAAAGGGTTTGATCAAAGTCGCCTACGACGCTGATATTGTGATTTGGAATCCTGAGAAGCAATTTTGCGTTGAGGGCGCCGCGCTGCATCATCGTCACAAGTTGACGCCGTATCAGGGCCGAGTTTTGAATGGCGTAGTAGAGAAAACTTTCCTTCGTGGCCGGAAGATATATGATAGCGGCGAATTCACCGGCGAACCGCGCGGACTCTTGCTTATGCACTGTTAGTGCAAGCAGTGCAGAGTTCAACCTTTAGGTTGCCGGTTGGCCATCGGCAGACAAGCTACTACTCGAACTCTGAACTACTGGAGAGAACCCTATGCCTGAAGTAGAGTGGGCGCTAACCGAAGACGCGCCCGTAAAAGAGAAATTCGGCGGAACCATCAGAGTGCGAACGCTCTGGCAGGCGCCAAACGGAGCGACAGCGCAAGTTGTCGAAATCGATCCGGGCGCTTGTTGGGAGGGAATCGATCTGCATGAGCCTGGACCGGAAGAAGTTTATGTAGTCTCGGGCGTTTTCAATGATGGCGTTCGTGATTATCCCGCCGGCAGTTTCATTCACAATCCGCGAGGCTCTTCGCACGTGCCGCAGTCGAAAACCGGCTGCACAATTTTTGTCTTTTATCCCGAAGGTTAGAAGCGCACATGGACTTCACTGAACTGGTTGACCTGGCTGCGGAAAAACTTGGCGGCGCCGTGCTCTTCGCCAACGATGATTTCTTTGCGCCCAAAGAAAATTTACTGAAGGCTGCGGCGCCCGTCTTCATCGAAGACAAGTACACCGACCTGGGAAAGTGGATGGACGGCTGGGAGTCGCGGCGACGACGCACGCCAGGCTACGACTGGTGCATCATTCGTCTCGGTTTGCCCGGAACAATCCATGGCGTGGTGGTTGATACCAGTTTCTTCCGCGGTAATTATCCTGAGCAGTGTTCGCTCGAAGCCTGCGCGCTTGATGGCGTGCCAACTGTTGAAGAACTGACGAGCGAAGCAATCGAGTGGACTGAGATCCTGCCGCAGTCGTCGCTCGCGGGTGATTCGCAAAACCCATTTGTCATTGAGAGCGAGCAACGCGTCACGCATTTGCGTTTCAAAATTTATCCTGATGGCGGCGTGGCGCGATTGCGAGTCTATGGCGAGGTGGTGCCCGATTGGGAGCGGCTCAAACGCATTGGCGGCGAGATCGATCTGGCGGCGGTTGAGAATGGCGGCCTCGTTCTCGATTGCAGTGATATGTTTTTTGGCCATCGGCACAATCTAATCATGCCGGGCAGCGCCGCGAACATGAGTGACGGTTGGGAAACGAAGCGCCGTCGCGGACCGGGTCACGATTGGACAATTGTCCGCCTCGGTCGGCCTGGACAGATTCGCCGGATTGAAGTTGACACCGCCTGGTTCAAAGGAAATTTTCCCGAGAGCTGCGGGCTCGAAGGGTGCCGGACGACCGGCAATGTTTTACCTACCTCACTCGACTGGAAGCCGGTGCTGCCGCGCACCAGGCTGCAAGCGCATACGCGACACTTCTTCGAGAAGGAAGTTTTGGACGCCGGCACAGTTTCGCACTTGCGCTTCAATATTTTTCCCGACGGTGGTGTGAGCCGGTTGCGGGTTTATGGAAAACTCGATTCAAGCGTCAAGTGATCTGCTAGTGTTCGAGCAAACAGCGCCGTAGGCGCGAAAGAAAAGTAGCCCCGGGCGTAAGCCCGGGGATCAACGCAACGAAATGAGAGGAGCCCTCGAAGAGGGCGAAAGATACTCTCCGAGCAGCAAAAGCACGATCGTTTAGAAAGAGATTATGTTCACAATTACCCGGAGAATGGGCCCTCAGCAAAAGCTCTATCGCCCCTTCGGGGCTCTGCCATTTATTGCAGTCGCTACCCCGGGCTCACGCCCGGGGCTACATTCTTCGGCCAGCTTCGCTGGCTCGTTGTAAGGTACAGTCCCCCTTGAGAACTGTTAATAGCGCAGTGTCGGATCTTGGACTTGCTTCGCTGAATTCAATGTCACCTAGCGGGACCGAAGGAGAACTGTTGAAGTGTTGCGGTTCAAGAGCGTGGGCTCGGCGCTTAACCGCTGAAAGGCCTTTTGCGAACCTCGACGCGCTGATCGCTGACGCTGATCGCATCTGGTGGTCGCTCGGTCCTCAGGACTGGCTCGAAGCATTTCATAGTCACCCTAAGATTGGTGAGAAGAAAGCTGCCGCTCCGACTGCCGTTGAAGCACAACAATGGTCTGAAGACGAACAATCCGGGATCCGCAATTCTCAACAACAGACGCTCGACGATCTCGCGAAGTTGAACCGCGCGTACGTAGAGAAGTTTGGCTACATCTTCATTGTTTGCGCGTCAGGGAAGAGCTCCGAAGAGATGCTGGCCATACTGCGCGAGCGTTTGCAAAACAATTCCAACGAAGAGTTGCGCATTGCTGCCGCGGAGCAGGCGAAGATTACTGAACTGAGACTAAGAAAGCTCCTGGCAGCTGAATAGGCCTTCTTCGTTGTCAGTGGTCCGTTGTCAGTGGTTTGGTGCTAAACTGCCGAGCAACAAACGGCTACTGACCACTGACTACTGACTAAAAGATGAGCACCATTTCCACGCACATACTCGACGTTTCTCGCGGCGCGCCCGCAGGCGGCGTCGCCGTCCATCTGGATATCCAGAATACGGATGAAACGTGGGCCGAGTTGAGTCATGCCTGGACCGATGAAGACGGACGCGTGAAACCCTTCTTTCTGGTTGAAGAGCCGCTTTCGGGCGGCACCTACCGTTTGGTCTTCGATACCGAACACTATTTCACGGAACTCGGCATCGAGTATTTTTATCCGCAGGTTACAGTGGTCTTCAAAATCGACGATGCGGCGCAACACTATCATGTGCCGCTCTTGATCAGCCCGTATGGCTACTCGACCTACCGCGGCAGTTAAGCGATGAACATCAATCCAACCATCAGCGAATGGCTCAATCTGATCTTCCGTTGGATTCACGTGTTCGCGGGCATCATGTGGGTGGGCACGACTTACTATTTCACCTGGCTCGACGCGCGGCTCACCGAAGAAGAGAAGGCAGTTGCCAACACCAACCGGGGTCCCCAGCGGGGCAGCCCCGCTGGGTTGGGCGCAGGCAACGTCGCCCAGATTTGGATGGTACACAGCGGCGGTTTTTACGTAGTTGAGAAACGCAAAGTTCCCGATCTCGCTTCGCGCACGCTTCACTGGTTTCGCTGGGAAGCCGGCACCACCTGGCTCAGCGGTTTTGCACTGCTGGTACTCATGTTTTATATCAGCGGGGGCTCTGGCCTGCTTGAGGGAAACGCCGACGACATCAGTGGCGCCGCCGCCATTGCGATCGGACTGGGTTTACTGGTTGGCGGTTGGTTGGTGTACGACTTGCTGATGCTTTCGCCGCTGAGAAAAAACGAGAAGGCCTTTGCGGTAATCGCTTACTTGATGATCGTTGGACTTACCTACGGGTTGACGCGTTATCTGTCTGGTCGCGCAGCTTACATTCACGTGGGCGCGTTGTTCGGCACGATCATGGCGGCGAATGTCTGGATGCGAATCCTGCCGGCGCAGAAGAAAATGATTGCTGCGCTCAATGCCGGACAAAAACCTGATGACGCGCTCAGCGCTCAAGCCAAGCTGCGCTCAAAACAAAACACCTTCATGGCCGTGCCGGTCGTGTTCATAATGATCAGCAATCATTTCCCCGGCGTCACCTACGGCGACCAGTACAACTGGGCCGTGCTCGCTGTTCTTATTTTGATCGGCTGGGTCGCCGCGAAGTTTATTCGACGGGCCTAACTAGCCGCGTAGCGGCGCAACGTTTATAGATTCGAAAGGGTTGAAACGAGTTAGCTCCGTAGGAGCGCAACGTCTTGCACCCATAAATGGGTGCAAGGTCATTGTGAGTATTGCCACAGCTATAAACATTTCGTGCCTACGGCACTTCAAGCCGACAGGCACTCCTAATTGTCTACTTCGCCAGCGGAAAGATTGGTTCTATATCCACCGGCACCTCAACCAAACGATCCAGCGCGCCCTTCATTTCCGGACGAATTAGCGAATACTTATCGAGTATTGCCTTAGCCTTGTCGTAAGAGCCTTCAGCCTCAATCGTCAGTAACTCGTGATCGAGTTTCTGCACAGCCGCTTTCATCTTTGCATCATCAGCGCTGAACTTGCCGGTCGCCGCGTCAAACTTAATCGCGCCTTCATCCGTGAAATAGTTGAACTGCATGGCCACCCCGCGCGCATGTGATTCGGTTAAGCCGAAACGCACCGAGCGAAACATACTGGCGAGATAAGTCGTGTACAGCGTGCGCTGCATCTGTTTATCGATCACGCCTTTGTCAATCAGGTACTGCAACGCCCAGAGGCCGGTTACATCCGCTTTCGCTTCTTCAATCGACGAATAAAGCTCCTTGAGCTGCAGGCGGACCGTCGTCGCCTGGCCGTTGACGGTGATGTTGTGCGGTCCCAGTCCGTGCATTAGCTCGTGCATGAGTATGTGCGTGAAAAACGAATCGAAGGCAATCGCCCGCTGTTGCGCGGGACTCAAAACCACTCTCGAGATCGGAATCAGGACCTTATTGAACTTCGCATCCTGCACGTTCTTCAGCATTATCCGCGCCGAGCCTTTTTCCTTTACTACTCTTTCGTCGTTGGGAAGATTAAAGGCCGCAGTCTGCACGCCATTGTTTCCCTCACCCGAGGCGAACACTTCATTCACGACACGCATCGGCGACGACGCACCCAGCTTCGGATTGCGATAACGCGCCTCGAGCGGCAGGTTGTTTTCCAGTTCTTGCAGGTGTTGGCTGAATTTCTGGAGCTTCGCGCTCTCGGCAGAGTCCGTCAGTGTGACGTAGGCTTCGAACGCGGCTTTGTAGCCGAAGAGTTCGTCTTCGTAAGTTTCATAAGGCCCGATCGTCACATCAATCGGCGAATCAAGATCCATCCAGGCGACGTCGCTAGCGTAGTAGTCGTTTGAAGCAAAAGCGTCGGCACGTTTGCTCAGAAAATCTTTTAGTGTTTGGTTCGTCGCGAGCGCCGCAGCTTCGCGCAACAATTTGGCGGCGGGTTCGAGAAACTCGCGATACTCCTCGCTGTAAGGCACGGTAATTAACTTGCGACTCGAGTTCCGGCGAATCGTATAGAAGTATCCGGTAGCTTTCTCTTTCTCGGAATCAGGCAGGCCTGCAAGCCACGAATTGAATTCGTCTTTGGTGATGTCGTCCGGGTAGAAATTCGCTTGCGGCGGTTTCTCGCGCGGCACGCCGTCGATGAAAGGCTCGTTGTTGTCGAGCCGCGACCACGGGCCATCGTTAATCAGGAAATAGTGGAGACGCTCCAGTCCAACGGCGGTCTTGTCCGCTGCGAGCTGCTTGTAAAGTTCGTCATTTCCGCTCCACACCTGACGCAGAAAGAAAGGATCAAGCAACTTTGCCGCGGCGATGATCTTGTTCAGCGCTTTGCGATCGCCGGGCGAGAGACGAGCCCTGTTGGCAGTCAGTATCGTGGGCGCGAACCGCGCAATCTTCTTTGCGAGTTCCGGATCACCGGCGGCAGTTTTGCGTCCGCGTCGTTGCATTGCGGAAATATTAGACAGCATAAGAGTGCCGAGTAGTAACAAGCTAATAAAAGTTTTCATTGAATCCTCCGCGAAACAAGTGCATTGCCGCGTAGCGGCAGATTGAATCTAGCCCGGCGTTTCAACGCCGGGAGAACTTAGTCGACTCCGTTTCTTTCGTCGCTTAGCGACGGTTGAATTATGACCTCAGGTGTGCGCAACCCGATTGGCTTTTATTTGCCCTCCCGGCGTTAAAACGCCGGGCTAAACTCAGATCGACGCTACGCGTCGGGTCTCTACAAGTTTTGTCTATTGTTCAGAATCTTTACAAACGAACCAGAGCGCAATTCAGCTACCGTCAGTCCCGAGAGTTTAACCGCCTCTGCTTCCGTCAGCGCGCCGCAGTTGATCGCGCGCAGAAAATAGTTGAGCAGGCCCTGGCCCGTGGCGGCATCGTCAAACACGTCGCCCACCAGCGTTGCCTTTGCCGCTTTCTCGACAAAATTCTTCAGCCGCTCGGAAGCTGCGTCGAGACTTTCCAAAAAGAAGGCATAGACGGCAGCGTAACGCGTTGGTAGTTGCGCAGGATGCAGATCCCAACCTTGATAGAAGGCGTTCTCGAGCGAATGTTGTATGTGGTCGTAATGCAGTTTCCAGGCTCGATGAACTACTGTGCGATTCTCCGCGATCTGTTCTGGTGACAGCGGAGCCCCGCCTTCACTAAAACGATGCGGCGCCACGGGCATGATGTTAGTGGCGCCGTCCGAAAGCCAAATGCCCGTGCCTGCGAATGAAACCTGCATCATGTGTTTAGCAAAGTCGCAGGCGGGGTGCATCATGTGCTGGTGCGCCGCGGTGATACTGCAACTCGCCGTGTAGTCGTAGGTGCCGAAATGCGCGGCCACCGAGCGTCCGCGCGCCGCTCGGAGCAAGAGCGGCAGATTGATTTCACCGCGAGCGTTGATGATCGACTGCGTAGTCTCGATCATCATTTCTAGTTTCAGCGAACCCGCCGGCAGACCGGTCTTGCTTTCAAGCAACTCGAAGAGATCAGCGAGCGCGCCCACCTGTTCGGGAATCGTAATTTTCGGCAGCGTAACGACGAAGTTCTCCGGAAGTTTACCGCCAGACTTCTCCACCAATGTTGAAACAAAAATGTCGAGTGTGCGCATGCTGCGGGCGCGCAGTTCTTCATTGAAGGGCTTGATGCGAATCCCGATGAACGGTGGCAGCGTGGTGTTTACCATGCCCTCGGCTACTTCATTTGCGGCCGACGCCGCGTGTCCATCTTCTTCATCGTCGGGTCGATTGCCGTAGCCGTCTTCAAAGTCGATGCGAAAATCCTCGACCGGCTCGCGGCGCAGCTTCTCACCAACGCGGTTGTAGATCGCATGGGCGAACCAGGCGGCCTTGTTTTCCTGGCGCACTTGTTCGTTCTCGGTCTCCAGCCGCGTCAGCAGTCCGCTATCATCTTCGGGTGATTCAGGAAGTTGCTCGGCGCCGACCAGGCCAACCGCTTTGGCGAAGCTGAGAAAATCTGGCGCAAACTGATCCAGCGATCGCCGAGCTAGTGCACCGAGACGCGCCGCTGAATCTGATTTGAAAAGATGCGCGCCACCATAGACGGTGTGCACCGGCTGCCGTCTTCCGGTTTCACCCGGATAGCGCGCGGCGAAGTCTTTGTTGGCTTGGACGAGCGGCGCCACCAAATCACGCAGCGAGCTGTCAGTAAGAGACGATTTCATCGGCCCTCTTTCGCGAACAGGTCTGGAAAAGTTTTGAGTACCGACTTTATTACAGTCAGCGGGAAAGTTAAAGAGACGGCAAACGGCCACCGTTTATGCGGTGGCCGTTTCATTTGTATCGCGAGCAAGCGATCTCTTAACCAGCGGGCTTTGGGGCCGGCTGCAGCGCCTCAAGCTGGAGATCAATCATCACATCGTGGGCGACGTTGAATCCTCCGCCCGGGAGCGCTTGGCCCCAGGTGATGCCATAATCGCGGCGGTCAATTGTCGTCTGCGCTGCGATGCCAATGCGCGTGTTGCCACGAGCGTCCTTGATCGCGCCGGTGATTGTAAAAGGAAGCGAGACTTGT
Source organism: bacterium (assembly GCA_040004575.1). Taxonomy (GTDB): domain Bacteria; phylum Acidobacteriota; class Blastocatellia; order Pyrinomonadales; family Pyrinomonadaceae; genus PSRF01. Next base: position 2,987 of record JBDUAQ010000049.1, on the reverse strand, counting down.
TTGGTGACTCCCTTGAGCGTTAAGTCGCCGGTAAGAATATAGCCCTTGCCCTTCCGCGCCACGCTGGTGCTCTTGAAAGTCAGCTCCGGATATTTTGCTACTTCGAAAAAGTCTGCCGTCCGCAGATGCTTATCTCGTGCTTCTACGCCCGTGTCGATGCTCTCGACTTTGGCTTTGAACTCAACGGACGACTTGGTAACGTCCTTAGGGTCATAGTGAATCGCACCGGTGAAGTCCTTAAAGCGACCGGTCACCAAAGTGATTTCGTTGTGACGAATAGAGAACCCGATGATGGTGTGGGCCGGATCAATTTTGTAGTCGCCGGCGGGGATTGGTAGGTAACTGACTTTAGCTGGTTTCGCAGGCTTGTCGTCCCGAGCGGTCTCGGCGCCAGCGGTCGGGATAGTAGCGATAAGACCAACGATGGACGACAAAGCAACTGCCGCCAACACGCCGGTCAATAACAGTTTTCTCATTCGTGTCATCTCTCTCTCCTTCAGGCTTTTGTAAATAATCTTCGGTTGTAGCTGTCCTGGCGAGGGAGGCTCTTAAATACACCAAGTGTCGAAAAATTGGTAGCGCATAAGGGAGTCGAACCCGTGAGCTCTCGTTTGAGGAGGGCACTCAAACAGTTTCCTGTCTTGTTCCGGTAGCCCGGAATAAGAGCGTCAACACAACTCCCGCCAGGAACCCGCCGATGTGAGCCATATAGGCGACGCCGCCGGTTTGGGCACTATTGCTGATCGATCCGATTCCACTGACGAACTGCAATACAATCCAAAAACCGATTACCACCAGTGCCGGCACGGGGATAACGCCCCTACCCATCAACACCTTCACCTGTCCGCGCGGGAAAAGCAAAATGTAAGCGCCAAGCACACCGGCGATTGCGCCTGAAGCTCCGAGGTTTGGCACATTGGAACCGGTGCTGAAGGCTAGTTGGGCCAGTGTGGCAGCAATGCCGCAAAGCAGATAAAAAACCAGGAACTTGAGATGGCCAAAACTATCTTCGACGTTATCGCCAAAGATCCACAAGTAAAGCATGTTGCCGCCCAGGTGTAGCCAGCCGGCATGCATGAACATTGAAGTGAAGATCGTCGGGAAGTCAGCACCCGGATTCGCGAGCAGTCGCCGCGGAACTACTGACCAGTGCTGAATGAAAGGATCGCCACCACTTAACTCCACAAAAAAGAAGAGCAGGTTGAGCGCAATCAACGCGTAGGTCACAACCGGCGCAGTCCGGCGAGTACTGTCGTCATCACCAATGGGAAACATCTCTAATCTCCTTCGCTCCTGGCAATAGAATAGGACCTTCTATCCAGCGGGATTACTAGTCGTTCAGGCCAGGGGGCTGGAGGGGATCAAACTAACTAATTCTACGGGGGCCAAGCAAGAAATTGGTAGCGCATACGGGACTCGAACCCGTGATCTCTGCCTTGAGAGGGCAGCGTGTTAACCAACTACACCAATGCGCCGCACGTAAACAGGAGTTTGATTATAGAGGGCGTGGTTGAAGGTTGGCAAACCACGCTACGTTAGCGACCGCAGAATAGTTCTTGAGTAACGGGGGCACAAGCTTTTGTGGCTCGTTTAGGGCCAATGATATACTCCGAGTCGCTTACGCATGCTGAAAACGCTCGCCGGGCTTATGCCGAAACCTTTCCCTGGATCTCGCATCCTACCGAAACTGAAATGAAGGTCGCCGTACTCAAAGAAGAATTGCCGGGTGAAGCGCGCGTGGCGTTGATGCCTGACTCGGCGAAGAAACTGCTGATGCTTAAGGCGTCGGTGATCGTTGAGAGTGGCGCGGGTCTCGCGGCGGCGCGATCGGATGCTGAATACGCAGAGGCAGGCGCACAAGTCTCCGCTGACCGCAATGCGATCCTCGCGGAGACGGATGTCTTGGTTACCGTCAATCGCCCTGCCGATGAAGTTTTTGCCAAACTCCGCAAAGGCGCGGTGGTGCTTGGCTTCCTGCGTCCACTCGATGAGCCGCAGGCGTTGGAACCGGCGTTGACGTGCGGCCTCACTACGTTTGCGATGGAATTGGTGCCGCGCATCACGCGCGCGCAATCGATGGACGCGCTTTCGTCAATGGCCACGGTGGCGGGTTACAAAGCTGTCGTTCTCGCTGCTTCCAGTATTCCGAGAATGTTTCCTTTGTTGATGACCGCGGCCGGCACTGTGCCGCCGGCGCGCGTGCTGGTGCTTGGCGCCGGCGTCGCCGGGTTGCAGGCGATTGCCACCGCGCGGCGACTAGGAGCTGTGGTTGAAGCCTACGATGTTCGTGCCGCTGCCGGTGAACAAGTGCGTTCGCTCGGCGCGACGTTTTTGGAAGTCGATCTCGGTGGACTCAAAACTGAAGACGCGGGTGGCTACGCGGTTGAGTTGTCAGAAGAAGCCCTCAAGCGCGGGCGAGACTTGATCGCGGAGCACGCGAAGACTGCGGACGTGGTGATTACAACTGCGCAGGTTCCCGGGCGGGGCGCGCCGCTGTTGATGGACGGAGCTGCCGTCGATGGAATGAAGCGCGGTGCGATCGTCATCGACCTTGCAGGGACAACTGGAGGCAACGTCGAACCAAGCAAGCCCGATGAAGTTGTGGAACGAAACGGCGTCGTGATCATGTCGCCAACGAATTTGCCGGCGACCGTGCCGGTTCACGCCAGCCAACTTTATTCGCGCAACGTCACGGCGTTTCTCAGTTTATTAATCAAAGATGGTGAGTTGAATATCGACATGAACGATGATGTGGTTGGCCCGTCGTGTGTCACGCATGCGGGGCAGTGGGCGAACAGCCGCGTGGCAGCAGCCCTGAAAGTCTAGGTAACATAGACTCGAACGAAACAGCAAATGGATAACCTTCGTCCACCAGCAATCGGCGAGACCAGAACAACTCCTCAACCGGAGCTTGAGCCAGATCGTTTAGGGCTGGGAATTTTGGTTGGCACCGGCACGGCGGTCCTTTTCGGGATGGGCGGATTCCT
>JBDUAQ010000048.1:0-18787 GCA_040004575.1 bacterium | reverse complement strand
ATCGCGGCCATCTTTGCAGGTCTTCTGACTGTGATGGCCCGCAACACTATTCACAGCGCGCTCTTCCTGATTTCCTCGCTTGTTTCCGTCGCTGCACTGTTCATTCTGCTGCACGCTGAGTTCATTGCCGGCGTGCAAATCCTCGTTTACGTCGGCGGCGTGATGGTTTTGTTCCTGTTCGTCATCATGCTGGTGAACGTGGGTTCGGAAGAGCGCGGCAGCGAAGAAATTTTCAACCGGCCACGCCAGGTGGCAGCCAGCGTTATCTTTTGCGCCTTGCTGGTGGCGGCACTCATCGGCGCACTCAACGTTGGTTATGTCCGTTTGTCCAAACGTGATGAAGCCAAGATTACGACGGCAGCCGCAGATGCGGGGGAGCGGGACAAGGCGCTCGATAAATCAGCAACCGGCGCTTCGAGGATGACAACCGACACGCAACGGGTCGGGAGCGCTCTCTATCGCTTTGGTTCGTTGCCTTTTGAAATAGCGAGCGTCCTTTTGTTGGTGGCCATCATTGGCTCGGTGATGTTGGCGCGCACGCTCAAGCAGGAAGCCGCGGTCGATGATGTCGACCCGCAGGTCTTGCGCCAGGAGGCCACACACGATCCAGAGTTGACGGAAGTCCAGACGGAACCGGTAGCGTAGACCCTTAATACTTATGTTCACATTTTTCATGCCAGCGTTCGCGTTGTTACTTCAAGAGGCGACTGAAGGACGATTCGCAGTCGCCTGGCAAAAAGCGCAGCATCCCGATCTATCCAAGTTTCTAATCATCGGCGCGCTGCTCTTTATCATTGGTGTTGCCGGCGTGCTGACCCGTCGCAACATCATCGTTATCTTCATGTCAATTGAATTGATTCTCAACGCCGCGAATCTTAACTTCATCGCCATGTCTCGCTACTTGCAGGATACGGGTAGTGTGAATGCCGTGGCGGGGCAAATCTTTACCGTGTTCGTCATCGTGGTCGCGGCTGCGGAAGCGGCAATTGGTTTAGGAATCGTAATCGCGCTCTATCGCAACAAGGAAACGATCTTGATCGACGAGATTGATATTCTGAAATGGTAGTCCAAAGTCCAATGTCCAAAGTCCAAAGTCAATTCGACTGGCGGACGCTGGACTTTGGACGTTGGACTTTGGACTAATGCATCGTTACATCTGGCTAGTTCCACTCTTACCGCTTGCCGGTGCGGCCATCAATGGGCTGCTCGGGCGGAAGTTTCGTTTTTCCGAAAAGCTGATCAGCGGCATTGCTGTCGGTTCGATTGCGCTTTCATTCCTCATCACTGTTGCCGCAGTTTATTCCTACGCATTCAGCAGTCACGCGACTTGGCCGGAGAGTTACATCACCAGCCAGGACGGCAATTCGTTTAACTGGATTCCCGGCGGCGCGGTGCGACTCACACAAGGTTCGTCTGAACGAATGTCCATTGCGGCGACTGAAGAAGGTCAACGAAAACTGGCCCAAATACCTCCGGAGCAGAGAACCAATCCGCAGCGGTTAGCCGTGACGGTAGTAGATGAAGGTCAGCGGGGCTCGGTTCTAAATGTCGAGTGGAGCTATCAACTCGATGCGCTGTCATCGATTTTCATGTTGATCGTCACGGGCGTCGGGCTTTGCATTTTCGTTTTTGCCACCGGCTACATGCACGGCGATAGCGGCTTCTATCGCTTCTTCGCTTACATGGGACTCTTCATGTTTTCGATGCTCGTCCTGGTGATGGGTTCGAATTTCCTGATGATGTTTGTAGGCTGGGAAGGCGTCGGTCTCTGTTCGTACCTGCTGATCGGGTATTACTTTGATCGCCAGGAAGCAGCCAACGCCTCGCGCAAGGCGTTCATTACAAATCGCATCGGCGACTTCGGTTTCGCGCTAGCCATCTTCGGTGTCATTGCAACCTTTGGCACGTCGCAATACTCCGATGTTTTTGCGCAAGCGAGAAGTTTTCCGCTGGAAACGCTGGGACACTGGGGACTCCTGTCGTGGATCGCGCTGGGACTCTTCATCGGCGCCTGCGGTAAGTCTGCCCAACTTCCTTTGCACGTTTGGTTGCCGGATGCGATGGCCGGTCCGACGCCAGTGTCGGCGCTGATCCACGCGGCGACGATGGTGACCGCTGGTCTTTACATGGTGACGCGCACCAACGTCATCTTCCAGCATTCGCAAACGATGATGATGGTCGTCGCTTTAGTCGGCGCGGCCACGGCGTTGTTTGCGGCGACAATCGGCATCACGCAAAACGACATCAAGAAGGTGCTCGCGTATTCCACCGTTTCGCAGCTCGGGTTCATGTTCATGGCTTGCGGCGTGGGCGCCTTTGCGATCGGCATATTTCATGTGATGACGCACGCATTTTTCAAGGCGCTGATGTTCCTCGGCGCGGGCAGCGTCATCCATGGCATGCACCACGAGCAGGACATGCGGCGCATGGGCGGATTGAAGAAATACATGCCCATTACTTATCTGACCTTCCTGGCCGGCTGGCTGGCGATCTGCGGAATTATCCCGTTCAGCGGTTTCTGGTCCAAAGATGAAATTCTCTGGAACGCTGCCTCGACCAAATTTATTCCGGTGGGCTGGATCGTGTGGATCGTTGGCACGATTGCCGCGACCTGTACGGCGTTTTACATGACGCGGCTGATGGCAATGACTTTCTGGGGCAAAGAGAAGTTTCTCCGCAAACAACACGAGCACACTCCTGAACATGAAGGACATTTGGTTGACGATCACCCTGCGCCCTCAAACCACGGCGACGTTCCACACGAATCGCCGCGATCGATGTGGGTGCCATTGGCAGTGCTGGCAGTGTTGGCGACGATCGGCGGTTTCGTCGGAATCACAACGGCCTTCACCGGCGGCAAGCACGTCGGCGGCCGGATGAACATCGTTAACTTCCTCGACCCGATCATTTGGAATCCAACGACGCATTTCTTCGGCACGCACGAGACAGTCGACAGTTACGGCAAACCCTTGGAAACCGCCCTTGGGACGCATCCAGTTTTGGGTGGTGGGCCGATGGAAGCGGTCGAAACTCCACCGCCTTATGGCAGCGAAAGTTTCAATCTCGCTCATGCTGTCGAGTCGAAAGTTCATAGTGAAACGTTGACGGAATGGGTGTTTATACTGATCTCGCTGGCGGTCGCAGGTCTCGGCATCGGACTTGGGTTCCTGTTCTACGTGAAAGACACGAGTCTGCCGGACATCTGGGCAGCGCGGCTGCGCCCGCTTTACCAGGCCAGCTACAACAAATATTGGGTTGACGAATTTTTTGGCTGGGCAGTAACGCGTCGAGTGATGGATGCGGCCCGCGGTGTTTTCGCTTTTGATTCGAAAGTTATCGACGGCGGCGTTAATGGCTCTGCGTGGCTCACCAGATTTTCAAGCCGCGTAACCGGTCTCACCGATCAGTATTTTGTCGACGGGCTGGTGAACGCGATTGCAGCGTTCATTATTCGCCTGATGTCGCCGCTCTTCCGCGCGGCGCAGACGGGCTTCACGCAAAACTATGCGCTTGTGATGGTGCTGGGCTTGCTTGCTGCCGTGGGTGTGATTTTTGGCGCTGACCTTGTGGGCTGGGTAAGGAATGTTTCGCATTGATTCTCTTGGTAGTACTGACATTCTTGTCTGTCCTCATGAAACACAGACAGGCAGGAATGCCTGTCCTACTAGTTGCTTATGAATGAATCTATATCCCACAGTTTTGCTGACGAGAGCATTGACGCTAAAGCAAAATGGTTTAAGAGTCTCTCCATTGAAGAGAGGATGAATGTCTTTGTCGCATACACCCGGCTCATACTGGAAAACAATCCGGAGATAGCAAAGAAGAAGCATGCTAGACCAGCTTCAGAGCGTATTCGCGTCCTTTCAAAGGAATGACGTCAGGTACTTAGTTATTGGTGGCATAGCTGCGGTGCTGTACGGTGTACCGCGTGCAACTTTCGACTTGGACATCCTTATCGAGCCGACGAAAGAGAATGCCCAAAAACTCCTGGACGCGTTAATTGAGATAGGATTTGGAACCGCCCAGATGACCAGCGCGGAGGAGATCGTTGAGACTGAGATTACGATTTTTACGGATCGAGTTCGTCTTGACGTACAGACATTCACACCCGGAATACGGTTTGAAGATGCTTGGCCTCAGCGAGTGACCATGACTTATGCTGGCCAGGAGTTGGCGGTGGTCTCTTTGGCTGACTTGATTAGATCGAAGACAGCAGCGGGACGCGAAGTTGATCTGGAGGACGTCAGAATATTGACGTCAGAAGAGAGAAAGAATCCTGACAGCGAGGACTGAAGTGCTTAAGACAAATATTCTATCGATAGTCACCTGGCTGCCAACGCTTGGGGCCATTTTAATTCTCACGCTCTTCAAGAAAAACCAGTCGGGCCAGATCAAGAGGTTTGCTACCGCCTGGTTTGGGCTCGCGTTTGTTGCATCACTCGTTCTGCTTACGTATGACCGCGCGGTTGGTGGCATGCAAATGCTCGAGGATCACCAATGGATTCCGGTGATTGGCGCGCGCTATCAAATGGGCGTTGACGGCGTGTCGGTGCTGCTGATTGTGCTGACCACGCTGCTCGGGGTTATCGCCGCCCTGTCTTCATGGAAATACATCGAGAAGCGCGAAAAGGAATACTACGTCCTGCTGCTGCTTTTGCAGACAGCGGTCGTCGGCGTGTTCACTTCGATGGATCTGTTCCTGTTCTATCTCTTCTTCGAAGTTTCGCTGGTTCCCATGTACTTTCTGATTGGCATTTGGGGCGGCGAAAATCGTTTGTATGCGGCGATCAAATTCTTTCTCTATACGCTGGTCGGCTCGGTGGTCATGCTGCTCGGCGTCTTGAAGATGTATTTCCTGACGCAGGACACGGCATTGACCAACCAGATCACGCAGGGAACTATCGACTTGCTGGCCGGTAATTCACAAGCGAGTAGGCTGGTGAATGATAGTTACCAAATGGCTGTCACACATGGGACCGGCACGTTCAATATTCTTTACATGCAGGCGCTGGGATCAGTCATGCCGATGGGCGCGATGCAGGTGTTGCTGTTCTTTGTGTTTGCGCTGGGGTTCGCGATCAAGGTGCCGATGTTTCCGTTTCACACCTGGCTGCCTGATGCGCACGTCGAGGCGCCTACCGCCGGTTCAGTTATCCTCGCCGGTATCCTGCTGAAGCTCGGCACCTACGGTTTCTTCCGTTTCAATATTCCGATGTTTCCCGCCGCCTCCGCCGACGAAGCTTACTTCGGATCTTTTGGCGTACGCAGCGTGATGGTCTTCCTGGCAATCGTGGGGATCATTTATGGCGCGCTGGCCGCGATGTATTTCGTGGTCAAGAAAGACGGTGACGTAAAGAAACTGGTGGCATATTCATCCGTGTCGTCGATGGGGATTGTGATGTTGGGGCTGTTTGCGTTGAATCCAAACGGACTTAACGGCGCCGTGCTGCACATGATCAATCACGGCATCTATTCCGGCGCCCTCTTCCTGTTGGTCGGCATAATCTATGAACGCCGCCATACGCGCAACGTGGCCGAGTTTGGCGGACTATCGCACGTCATGCCGGGATACGCCGCAATCTTTCTCGCGATGGTGATGACGGCAATCGGACTGCCGCTCCTATGCGTTTTCATCTCAGAATTTCTTTCATTCCGCGGTGCCTTCGAAGCTAATCCCGTGTGGGCTGCCTGGGGCGCATTGGGGATCGTGTTGAATGCGGGTTACATGCTTTGGCTTTATCAACGAATGTTTTTCGGTACGATCGATAATCCGAAAAACGAAAAGTTGATCGATCTCAGCGGACGCGAGTGGGCTTACATGACGCCACTCGTGATCCTGTCGCTTTGGATCGGTGTGTATCCGAAACCATTCCTGGCGTACATCGAGCGGCCGGTAAACGCAGTGGTGCGCCAGGTTCGCCCAAATTATCCAATCCCGGGACTGCCGGCGGCAGTTCAGACTCCGCAGCGTGCGGCCAAATAAGAAGGATGAAGGCGGAAGGATGAAGGCCGAAAGACAAACGATGACTAGTGACCGGAGGCTTTATTAACCACATGATTCCACATGGATTAATACTACTTCTTAGTCATCCTTCATCCTTCATCCTTCATCCTTTCGAAGCGATGTTTCTACTCCAGGCCAACACCACCGGGCTATTCAATCTTTTCGATCTACAGCTCATCGTGCCTGAGCTGATTCTGACTGTCTGCGCCTGCTTTGCGTTGGTGATGGAAGTTGTCCTGCCATATCGCAAGAGCAAAGCTGTTGCTTATTTTTCGCTCGTCGGTATCGCGCTCGCCGCCGTCTCGCTGGTCGTTCAGTATTGGTCCCGCGCTGCGTTTCCCCTCGATGGCTTCTACGGCATGATCCGCATCGACGGCTTTGCGTTGGTCTTTCAAAGTATTTTCCTGATTGGCGCCGCGCTCGCAATCGCCATCTCCACACGCTATCTCGACATTGAAGGTGAACAGCACGGCGAATACTACGCGCTGGTGTTGTTTGCCACGGTCGGCATGATGTTCCTGGCGTGCGGCTTCGACCTGATCACGCTTTACATCAGCCTCGAGTTGATGGCGCTCACCTTCTATGTGCTGGTGGCTTTCACAAAACGCGAGAAGCGCTCAAACGAAGCGGCGATGAAATACTTCCTGCTGGGCGCGTTTTCGTCCGGCGTGCTGCTCTATGGCATGTCTTTGCTTTACGGAGTGGCCGGCTCGACCAATCTCGGCGAGATTGGACATGCCGTCGCCGATATCGCCGGAACCACGGGCGACGCGTCGCTTAGGCCGATGTTGTTGTTGGGCATGATTGCCCTCGCCGCAGGCTTGTTTTTCAAGATCGCCGCAGTTCCGTTTCATATGTGGGCGCCTGATGCTTACGAAGGCGCGCCGACTTCAGTCACAGCATTTCTTTCCACCGCCTCCAAAGCCGCCAGCTTCGCCCTCTACGCTCGTATTTTTATGGAGGGGCTTAACAGCATGCGAGCTGACTGGGCGCCGCTGCTGGGGTTAGTAGCCGCGATCACAATCATGGTCGGGAACTGGGCGGCTGTCACGCAGGAAAACTCGAAACGTCTGCTGGCCTACTCGTCAATTTCAAACGCCGGCTATTTATTGTTGGGACTGGTGGCGGGGAATACCTATGGCTACGTTGGTCTCGTGATCTACCTGCTCGTCTACACGTTTATGAACATGGGCGCGTTTGGCATCATCATCAGCCTGCGCCGCCGCGGGATCATCGGCGACAACGTAGACGACCTGACCGGACTCGCACATAAAGCGCCGGGCATGGCAGCCATGATGGGGGTCTTCATGCTGTCGCTTGGTGGACTGCCGATGACCGGTGGCTTCATTGGCAAGTACTTTCTTTTCGGCGGTCTGTTGCAGCGCGGCAAAGCAGACGGGAAAAACTGGTACTACTGGCTGGCGGGCTGGGCGATCATTAACACTGTCGTTTCTTTTTACTACTACGTGCGCTTCATCAAAGTGATGTACCTCGGCGACACTATTGCCGACGACAAACCGCTCTCGCTTTCATTCGCCCTGCAGACGGCGCTCATAGTTTCTCTGGTTGGCATAATCTTCATCGGCGTCTATCCGCAGCCGCTGATTGAAATAGTGCAGCGGCTGTTGGCGCGTTAGTCACCCCAGGCGTAAGCTCTGGGCAGAAATCATGGAAGCAGTCTTGCCAGGAGAGGATCTTATCGAAGCAGGCTTGAATGATCTGCGCGAAGGACGAGAAACTGTCGCGGCTTTGTTAGTGGCCATAGGCTCGCCGAGATTGAGACGACTGGGACTCGAACTACCCGATCAGTTGCCACAAAACCCGGAACATCGTTTGTATGATTTGCTCGCCCTGGACGATCCTGACTCAGCACACTCACGCTATAATGCTTTCATTAGAAGGTTGGTTAGCTACGAACGGGCAGCCGAATGCGTCAACCAGTAACCACCGCTCGCGTCCAAGACTTCATGAGAGCTTTGGGTGAGGGAGTCAGCCTTCCTGCCCGAGTCTTTCTCGTTGGGGGCGCGAGCGCAGTCTTATTGGGCTGGCGCGATTCAACGATCGACATTGATCTCAAGGCTCTTCCTGAGCGAGATGATCTCCTGAGGCAGTTATCAGTTCTGAAGGAACAGCTGGAAATCAACATTGAGTTGGCGGCGCCGGATAATTTTATTCCGGAGTTGCCGGGCTGGGAGGATCGAAGTCAGTACATCCGGCAAGAAGCAAAGCTCACTTTTCTCCACTACGATTTTTACGCCCAAGCGCTCGCGAAAATTGAGCGAGGCCACGAGCATGATCTGAACGATATAAAACAGATGGTCAAGAATAAATTAGTCGACACCCGCCGCCTGCTCGAATTTTTCTCCAGAATTGAAGGCGACATTGGAAAATACCCAGCGCTTAATGCTTCGTCGTTTCGCCGCGCGGTAGAATTGTTTGTCAGGCAGAACCCTTCCGAGTAGCTAAAGATCTTCCCAATGGAAAGTAATTCGTTAAGCACCGCAAAAGAACTAATCAAAGTTCACGCTCCATTCGTATCGAGAGCGTGATGTTCGTATTTTACTTCTTTGCCGCGATAGTTATTTGGCTTGGCATCCTCTCGCTGCGAAGCGGCCTTAGCTTTGCGGCATACGTCCGACGCGAAACTGTCCGTCCTCTCCCTGACTTCATACCATTTGTTTCTGTGATTGCCCCTTGTCGTGGCCTGGAAGACGGCTTGAGCGAAAACATTAACGCGCTTTTCCAGCAAGACTATCCGGCATACGAGATCGTTTTCGTGACGGATCGGGCAGCTGATTCATCGCTCAACCTGATCGAGGCAGTTCGCAAAGCCGATGACGCGGCCGAGCGAGTTTCCTCGCGCATCGTCATCGCCGGAGGGGCGATTGGTTGCGGACAAAAAGTGCACAACTTGAGGGTAGCGGTTACAAAGATCGACCCGCGCAGCGAAGTTCTGGTGTTCGTCGACACTGATGTGCGGCCGCAATCCAATTGGTTGCGATCGCTGGTTGCGCCGCTCGCAGATGAAAGCCTGGGAGCGGCGAGCGGCTATCGCTGGTTCATTCCCGAGCAGGGCGGTCTCGCTTCCCATCTTCGTTCTGTATGGAACGGATCGATAGCTTCAGCGCTGGGCGAACGAGAAGATAAGAATTTCTGTTGGGGCGGATCGACTGCGATTCGCAGCTCGACCTTTGAGAAGCTTCAAGTCATGGAACGTTGGCAGGGAACAGTCTCCGACGATTTCACGCTGACGCGAGTGTTGCAGGAAGCAAAGCTGCCGATACATTTTGTGCCGGCCTGTCTCCTGGCTTCAATCGGGGACTGCACCGCACACGAACTGATTGAATTCTCTAACCGGCAACTGAAGATTACTCGCGTGCACGCCGCCCACCTCTGGAAGCCAGTGCTGATCGGCAGCCTGTTATTCTGCACTGTATTCTTCGGCGGCTTTGCTCTGGTCATCGCTCGCGCGGTTTTGGGTCGTCCTTATGCGCTGCCGCTCATCACACTATTGCTGATCTACTTGTTGGGCGCTGCGAAGGCTTACGTTCGTCTCAAAGCGGTGGCCATTCCGCTCGCGAGCTACCGGAAACAATTGATGCGGAGTCTTCCAGCCCATCTTCTCCTCTGGCCATTTGCCTCAGTGCTTTACCTCTACAATGCAGTGGTGGCGGCTTTCTCGCGTAGAATCAAGTGGCGGGGTATCACGTACGAATTGAAATCAGCCACCGAAGCTGTCATCATCTCGCGCGAACAGTAGGACAGCTTTCTAGTCTGTCCTGTTTTGTAAACCTAAAACGACAGGATGGAATGCCTGTCCTACTATGCCAACTAATGCCAAATAGGGCGCTACAACTAGTTCAACTCCTCGGTTCCACTAAGCGCGAGAAGCGTCTTGGCACCGTCATCCTGTTTGTTACTTCACGCTGCAACGCGTTTTGTAAAACGTGTTTCTATCACGAAGAGTTGAACCAGCCGGGCGACCTGACCTTCGAGCAGATCGCCAAAATCTCGCACACCATGCCTGCCATTACCGACCTCTGGCTTTCGGGTGGCGAGCCCACGCTGCGACGGGATGTCTCTGAAATCATCGATAGGTTTGTCGATAAAAATGGTGTCGACCGCGTCATCATTCCCACCAACGGACTGATCAAAAGCCGCGTCTATGAAATTGTTAACCGGGCCCTGGCTTCGCATCCGAAACTCGATCTCTACCTAAACATCGCGCTCGATGGCTACGGCAAAACCCACGATCATATCCGCGGCGTGCCGGGAAATTGGGAGAAAGCGCTCGATTGCATCCAGTCGCTTTACACCCTGAAAGCGAAATATGCGGATCGCTTTCGGCTAAACGTGAATACCGTCGTATGTGCCGACAATTACAACGAGATTGAAAAACTGGGCGAGTTCATGTGGAATAACTTTGAACTCGACGGCCAGTATTTCAATATCATTCGCGGCGAAACGCTGGTAGGCGATGAGATCAAGCAAGTGCCTGCTGAAGTGTTGCCGGGTATGTATGCCTACATCTCACGGCTGACGAAGCGTTACGGCGATCGCATGTTTGCGAACGACGACGCGAGCAAGCGCTTCGTCAAGAACGTAGCTTACGTCGGCGCGATCACCACTCACTACCGCACGCAGCACGCAAACTTCGGAGGCTCCACCCCGTGGCCATTCCCCTGCACGGCGGGCGAGACAACGGCGGTCATCGACTACAACGGCGACGTGCGCGCCTGCGAGTTGCGCGAAAAGTTTGCCACGCTCTCAGATTATGATTACGACTTTGGCGCGCTTTGGGCCGCACACGAACGTGACGTCGAGCTGAAGGCGATCGACGGCGGCAAGGCTTGTTGGTGTACACACGTCTGCTTCATACACGACTCGATGCGCCATTCCACTCGCGCCCTGCTGTACGAACTTCCGAAGAACTACCTCACGCGCGAGAATTGGCAATCGTAAATGGCAGATCCGGACATTGAGGAAACCAATCGCAAGAGCGGCATCGCTTATGGTGCCGGACTGGTGCTCTTTTCCTCGGTAGTCACTTTTTGCGGTGTCGGTTGGCTGCTGGATCGCTGGTTGGGCACGAAGCCCTGGCTGCTGGTAGGGGGAATTGTGCTTGGAGCGATAGCAGGTTTCTATCAGTTCATTCGGCTTACTTCTAAACTTCAGGAATAACGTCGCCTCGACAACCGGTCGATTTCCTGTGTAAAATCCCGAGTTTTACTAATGTCGGTTTGCTAATGAAAGACACTTCCAACAACGCAGGCGGAACTGTGCTTCCTGTAGCCCATAACAGCGGCGTCGAGGTGCGCATCTTCCGCACCATGACGTTGGCGGTGGCGCTTGCAGTGGTTGTCAGCCTGCCTTTTGCGCCGTGGCGCATCACGACGGGATTGCTGGTGGGCGGAATTCTTTCGCTGCTTAATCATCACTGGTTGAGCAGTTCCACAGCGGCGGCGTTCGCTGTGGTGGTTCAAGGAGCCAAGCCAAAACTGAAGCTGGCGCAATACATCCTGCGTTACCTTGTCATCGCCACTGTTGTTTTTCTCGCATACAAACTTAACCTTGTGTCGTTGGCCGCAACTATCGCCGGTTTGTGCAGCTTCGTCGTGGCCTTGTTTGTTGAAGCTGTTCGAGAATTTTACTTCGCAATCATTCACCGAGAGGAAATCAGTTGATGTTTTGGTTACAGGAAGCTGCGTCCAAAGTTGCGGAGCAGACCGAGGAGGTCGAGCAGGCTCCGATCATTGTGCAGTTAGTTAATCACTACTTTGGCGAGTGGGCGTTCCGGTTTGAGATGAACTACACCTATCCGCTCTGGACAAAGATCTTCGCCAAATTTCATACGACGCCGGAAGCCGTGTTTGGTCCGTACACACCGGAGACGGCAATACCCTGGTACACGGTGATGTTTGTCATCGCCTGCATTCTCAGCGTCGTGATTATCTGGATTCTAAAGGGACAACTTTCGGAAGAGGAACCCGGCCCCGGACAGCAGACGCTTGAGGTTGCAGTGCTCGCCGTGCGCAGCATGATCGAAGACATAATCGGACCGCAGGGACTGAAATACTTTCCCGTGGTGATGACCTTTGCGGTACTAATCCTCGTCTCGAACCTGATGGGAATGTTTCCGCTATTCATGTCCCCGACATCAGCGACGAGTGTGACCTTCGCCCTCGGTCTTTCTTCATTTCTCTACTACAACTGGATCGGGATTAAGGAGAATGGACTTTATGGGCACCTCAAACATTTGTGGGGACCCATCTGGTGGATTGGGCCGTTGATATTCCCCATTGAATTAATTAGTAACTTCATTCGTCCCTTATCGCTTGGCATTCGTCTTTTCGGCAACATGTTTGCGGACGAAAAGGTGTCGCACACGGTTTCGAATCTTTATCCTGACGTTACCCATTGGCTGGTTCCGGTATTTCTCATGCCGTTGGGTGTGTTCGTTGCTTTCATTCAGACCTTCGTCTTTATTCTTCTGTCGCAGCTTTACTTGAGTGAGGTTTCCCACGGCGCTCACGACGAGCATGAGGATCAGGCCCACGATGTTGAAACATCTGAGCACGGCCATGTTCAACCCGAGGAGGCTCTGGCAGTTTCTTGAATCTTTAACAACGCGGGTCGAGCGGTGCGGGCAAACGCGTCCGCACGCGTTGGCACGCAAATTCTGGAGAAGGCAACCTGACAAGGCTGGGAGTGAAACTGGCAAGTAATAAAAAGCCTTAAGAAGCAAATGTCTGTCTCGCTGGAGCGCCGTTGTAAGAGGGGCGGTGGATACCGGATGCAGGCGAAATCATAAGCGCCAGTGCTGCGTCCCCGAGAGTTGTAGGTTAGCGACAAACAATGTCTGAGGTTGGGACCTCAGCAGGAGAACAGAAAATGAGAAAACTCAGCTTGCTTTTATTTGCCGTCGTCGCAGTCATGCTGGCGGCAATGCCGGTGTTGGCACAGGCGCCGAACGCGGCCCCGGTCGACAACAACGTCGGAATTAAGGCTTTTGCCGCGTGCGTCGGCTTTGCCATCGCCGTATTTGGCGGCGCGATTGGTCAATCGCGTATCGGCGCTGCAGCTTGCGAAGGCGCGGCGCGTAATCCCGGCGCCGCTCCCAAAATTCAGACGATGATGATTCTTGGGCTCGCGCTCATCGAATCGCTGGTCTTGTTTGCGTTGGTAATCGTGTTTGCGAAGGCCTAACTCGATAAGGCCTTCCTGAATACCAGCAGAACATGCGAGTGTGGCTTCACCGGCCACACTCGCATTTCTTTTTCAATCTTCACCTATCTTTGCTGCCGTCTAAAGCTCTGTGATACGCTTTCGGGTATTCTCCCCGAAAACAGTTTTCTGAATTTAGTTAGGACAGACATTCTTGTCTGTCCACTTGTTGGAACAACAGACAGGCAAGAAATGCCTGTCCTACATTCCCTGATGAGGACGTTAACGCTCGATGAAAGCTTGTCCGAAATGCGGAGTTGAATATCCAGACACAACCACACTGTGTACTGCCGACGGCGTTGCCCTGGAAAAAACTGACGACGCTTTGCTCGGCCAAATTCTGGCTGACAAATATCGCATTGACGAACTGCTAAGCTCGGGCGGCATGGGTACCGTTTACCGCGGCACTCACGTCTTGATGGACAAGACGGTTGCTGTAAAAGTGCTGCGTCCATCGCTTGCCGCTGACGAAAAGATCGTGGCGCGTTTTTCCCGTGAAGCGCGCGCGGCGTCCAGGATTTCCCATCCCCATGCGCTAAGTGTGACCGACTTCGGTGAGTCCGAAAACGGGGTTGTGTTTCTGGTGATGGAGTATCTGGACGGGCGGACACTCAAGCAACTCATTCGCGATGAAGGTCCAATGCCGTTGCCGCGCGCGGTCGAGATCCTGCGCCAGGTTGGTGGAGCGCTTGATGCGGCTCACGGCGAGGGAGTGGTCCATCGCGATCTCAAGAGCGACAACATCATGTTGCTCAGCAGCTCCGGCACTGACTACGCTAAGGTTTTGGATTTTGGCATTGCGAAAATCAAAGAACCCGAGGGTACCTACAATCCCGGTTTGACTGCGCCCGACCTCGTGATCGGCACGCCGCAGTACATGTCGCCGGAACAATGTTCGCAGTCTCCGGATATTGACGCGCGCTCGGACATCTACTCGCTGGGCGTAATTCTTTACGAAATGCTGGTGGGACACGTGCCGTTCACCGGCGGTTCGCCAACCGCGATCATGCTTCAACATTTACAGCACCAGGCGCCTTCAGTGTTGGACGAAAGAGACGATCTGCCGGAGGCGATTGGCCGCGTGGTGGCGCGGGCCCTGGAGAAGCACCCTGAAGATCGTTACCAAACAGTTGGGGAGTTAGTGGAAGATTTTACGATTGCCGCGGGAATGGAACCTGCCGGAGTTGCAACATCGGCAAGCCATCCACGCGTTGGGTCCACAGCACAACAACTAACTGAAGATACTGACGAGGAGACTGTGGTGCGGCGCAGGGTTACGCGTCCGATGACGCCACCAATGTCACCAATTTCCAGGTCGGATTCTCCGCAGTTTGTGGTTCCGTTACCCAGTCAGTCGCCGTCGAATCCGAGTTTCAATCCCTGGAAAATTTTGATTCCGTCGCTGATTGGTCTGCTGGTTATCTTCGGAGTCATCTACGCGTTCTCGCGCAACCCGCAGACGACTGGTGCTACTCCGAGCGGTTCACCTTTGACCGCTGACCCTAACAGCAGCCCAGTTGAACCAGCGAAACCAGCCACGGGACAATCGGAAGCTGGCATTCCAGCGGGTGGCACAACGAATCAAAGCGCTGTTGCGAATCAGAATGCGAACGTCTCCGCGTCGCCTGTACCTAGCGAGGGTCCGATCGACCTCGGTGGAACAAACCAGAACGCGAATGGAAATTCGAACACAGGGAAACCATCAACTTTACCGCTGCCTTCACCAACAAGATCGGTCGAGGTAGTACCGCCGCCGCCATTGCCATCGGCAACCAAGCCGCCCCTACCGAAACCATCGGTGGCTCCCACGACCGCCTCGACGCCAGAATTGCGATAACGCTCGCGGTTGCTAGCGACAAGCATTCCGAATCATTTCGCTCAGCCTATCTTCGTCGTCAATTGAGATATGAATATCGAGGATGTGGCAAGGAAGCTCCAGCTCAAATGTAGAAAGCTTGGTCGCGTCTTTGGCAGTGGTTACTAATCCGGTTGCCCCACTCGCCTTCGCGTCGTTGACCAATCGCGTAATGTCAGGCTGCGTGTAGTTATGGTGATCGGCAAACGCGCGGGTGAACGCCAGCGTGTAGCCTTCGCGCTGCAGGTGATTGAAGAACGACTCAGGATTTCCAACCCCGCAAAATGCCGCGACGGGTTGAGAGACACTACTTTTCTCGTCAACGATGGCGCCGTCAAGGCTGCGGATTCCTGACGTCACCATACACGAGGAGAAAACTGGAATCTCGCCAGCCAATCCTTGAACTGCATCCTTGATCTCGACCAAATCCCTGACCTGTTCAGTCCGGGTAATGACAATGCAATCGGCGCGCGACAAGCCGGCGCGGGGTTCACGCAAGCGTCCGTAGGGAAGCAAGCTGCCGCCGCCCCAGGGATTTGTTGCGTCGATGGTCACGATATCCAGGTCGCGCGCAAGGCGCAGGTGTTGAAAGCCGTCGTCAAGTACGAAAACTTCACTGCCGAGATTCTTTATTGCCCATTGGCCTGCGCTGATTCGATCTGGATTCGAAATGACTGCAGCGATTCCGAGAAGCCTTGAGGCGAGCAGATAAGGTTCATCGCCGGATTCGACTTCGCCCGCGACCACGTTATTACCGTCTGAGACCACGACTTGTGACTGTGGATTTGCTTTACCGTAACCCCGCGTTAGCACGCATGTTCTTTTCCGCGTTTCGCGAACAACCGTGCGGCAGACCCACTCGACCAGCGGAGTCTTTCCAGTTCCACCAGTTGTCAGATTCCCGACGCTTATGACCGGAGCCGCAAGCTGCGAAACAGAAAACCAACCGCGCCGGTAAGCGTTTAAGCGCGCTCGCGTGACGACACTGTAAATCGCGCTGAGCGGCGGCAGGATTATCGATGCAAGCGGGTTCATGCGATGGGCGCGCTGTTGGCGCCTAAAGGGCCAGTAACTTCAGACACACTTGCAGGACTGCCAAGTATCGACTCCAGTAATTGAAGCGTGCGCTCAGTGGCGCCGCGGTTTTCGCTTACCAGGCTCTGTGCCAATGAGCCAATTTCACGACTTCTGGCGGGATCAAGAAGCAACTCAGAAATCGTATTTGCCAGTTCAACAATTGTTGCTGAATCCGACATTGCTTGCAGTTGGACAATAGCGCCCGCTTCTACGAACGTCTCCACGATCGACTGAAAATTGTAAGTGTGAGAACCGACAATCACCGGTGCGCCTACAGCCGCGGGCTCTATGATGTTATGCCCGCCTGTCCTGGCGATGCTCCCGCCCACGAAAACAATCGAGGCTAGTGAATAAACGGATCGTAGCTCGCCGACGCTATCAAGCAGAATAACTTCAGCTTGTCCGTCGCTCGCATCTGGAGGCGCACTTCTTCGGGCCCAGCGCAGTCCCGACGTCTTGAGCAACTCACCGACTTCGGCGAAACGCTCCGGGTGACGCGGGGCGATAATCAGGCGCGGTTTCAATTCAGGGTTAGAGACTACATGCCGGAAACCATTAACGATGAGTACTTCTTCCGGAGCATGTGTGCTGGCGGCGAGAACCAACGGAGACTCGCCACTCAACTTGAAGCGCTCTTGAAACTCCGTCGTTAACGAATCACCGGCCGGTGAAGTACCAACATCAAACTTCACGTTGCCGGAAACGAGGGTCTTGTCGGCGTCCATTCCCAGCGCGCGAAGGCGTTCGGCATCGGCTTCAGTCTGCATTACCGCCAACTCCAGGGAGCTTAGAACTTGCCTCATGAAGCCCTTAAATATGCGGTAACGTCGAAATGATTGTTCCGAGAGCCGTCCGTTTACGAGGGCGACTGGGATCTGTTGATGTTTGCACTCGCGCAGAAAGTTTGGCCACAGCTCCGTCTCCATCACCAGGACGGCATCAGGGTTGATGGCTTTCAGCGTGCGGCGCGCGACCCAGCGCCAGTCGAAAGGGAAGTAGAAGATCTTCGCCGCATCGTGTTTGAAGATCTCACGCGCCAGATTTTGTCCCGTAAGGGTGATGGTGGAGATTGCGATCAGGTGATTCGGGAATTGTTCCCTGATGCCCCGCACCAAAGGTCGCGCAGCTTGAGTTTCGCCAACGGAAACACAATGAATCCAAATTACCTGATGGCTACCTTTTGAGATCGGAGACACAGAACCCAGGCGCTCCCGAAACCCGGCGACGTATTTGCCATGGCGAAATGCATCGAGAAGAAAGCGGGGCAGCAGGATGAGAAAGCCGAGAACCAGAAGAAGACTGTAGATGAAGTACATAGGTAGGACAGGCATTCCTGCCTGTCTAAGTCGCCCCAAGGTCAGCTAGGGAAGTGAAGAGATTTTCCATTTCTCATTTGAAAGTTTTCATTTGTCATTTGGCTGGGTAAGTTCTCTGTTGTTTTTGTAATCTCCAATAAGAAATGACAAATGAGAAATAATGAGAAATGACAAATCTCTTCTGCTTGCTCCTCGATGAGCAGTTGCTCACCGGGACAGACAGGAATGTCTGTCCTACTTACTTCGCGCGCTCAATGTAGCGGCCTTCCGTGGGATCGACGCGAATGCGGTCGCCTTCATTCACAAACGGTGGCACGGTGACGGTCACGCCGTTTTCGAGCGTAGCCGGCTTGTTGACATTAGAAACGGTCGCGCCCTTCATGGTGGGATCGGTGCGCGTAACGGTCAACTCCATCGACGGAGGCAGGTCGATTCCCACTGGCGCGCCTTCGTAGAATTCTGCTTGAATCTTCAGTCCGGGAGTCAGCCATTGCGCAGCGTCGCCCAACTCTTCGTCGCTCAAGGCAACCTGCTCGTAGTTCTCCGTATTCATGAAATGATGGTGCGAGCCGTCTGAATAGAGAAACTCCATTTCGTGCTGCTCGAAGATCGCCCGTTCAATCGAGTCTGACGAACGGAAACGGTGTTCAAAAGATGACCCGGTCTTAACGTTTCTGAGCTTCGCTTGCACCATCGCCCGCAGATTGCCCGGTGTGTGATGGCGAAATTCCATAACTTTGCACGGTTCCCCTTCGAATAGAATCATCATTCCGCGCCGAATTTGAGTTGCCTGAATAGCCATAATCTTAATTCAATCTCCGTCTAAATAATTTATTCCGATAACAGAGCTTCTTATTCTAGTCTGCCGAGAACTTGCAGGTAAGCGGCCAAGCCTGATTTGGAAACGCGTAGTCTAGCGAGCGCCAAAGGGCTTTGTCCAGCAGACCAAAACCAAGCGTTCCAAGGCAGTTTGAGTTGGCAATGACTGGTTGCTACCCAAGTCGCATTGTCATGAGGTCAGTACCACACCGCAGTAGCGGGTGGGTCTGGTGGCCCGAGACTGCAAGAAAAATGTCAGCTGGACCTACCCGCTACCGCGGTGTGGTACCGACCCCATGATCGGCACGCGATCGAGGATCGTACAAATAAAAAGCGGCCTCACTGGGATAAATCACCCCGGATCAGCCGCCCTTTTTGAGGAGCCCACCTACCTCGATTGTGTAAACGCCCTAACCGGAGGCAGGTTCCAATTTGAATTCAACGCCAGGGTAACAAAGTCAGAACCGGGAGCGGTAGCGACCGGGTTCAAGT
>JBDUAQ010000204.1:0-5600 GCA_040004575.1 bacterium | reverse complement strand
AAGTCCAAAGTCCAAAGTCCAAAGTCCAAAGTCCAGAGTACCAAGCCAGCATAAATACATTTCATGACCATTCTCCAAGCCATCATCCTCGGCATTGTCCAGGGATTAACCGAATTCATTCCCATCAGCTCCACCGCGCATCTCGTTTTTGCTTCGCGCTTGATTGGCCTGTACAACGGCGTCGACGCAGCGCTTCGAGCTGAGCAAACAACAGCCACTATCGCCGTAATTCAACTGGGCACGTTGCTGGCTGTGCTGGTTTATTTTGCGCGAGACGTCGTCAACATCACGCGCGCGTTTGTGCGCGATCACCTCGCGTTGCTCCGCGGCAAGCGTCGAGTCAACGGGAGCGTGCAGCTTTCGCATGACGCGTGGCTGGGATGGCTTGTGATTATCGGCTCCGTTCCGGTTGCGGTCGTTGGGTTATTGTTCAAACACCAGATAGAGGGAACGTTTACAAAGAACCTTTGGGTCATCGCGACGATGATGATCGTGGTGGCGGTCTTGTTGGCCATCGCGGAGTTCGTGGGGAAGCGACAGCGCTCCATGGAACAATTGGGAATTACCGACGCGTTGGCTGTTGGCTTCGCGCAGGTGCTGGCGCTGATTCCCGGCTCCAGTCGATCCGGTTCAACCATTATGGGAGGGCTATTCGCGGGCTTGACGCGTGAAACTGCCGCCAGGTTTTCGTTCCTGCTTTCAATCCCCGCCATCGCGGCCAGCGGCGTTTTGGAACTGAAGGAAGCAATGCACAAACTTCCCGCCGGAACGCACGTGCCTCTGATTGTGGCGACAATCGTTTCAGGTGTGGTTGGCTACTTCTCGATTTGGTTTCTGCTGCGATTTCTGCGAACACACTCGACTGGTGTCTTCATCGTTTACCGTTTGCTGGTAGGGGTGGCAATTCTCTTTGCCCTAATGGGACACTACATCTCGGCTTCCGCATAGCGCAGGTAAGTCCCGGCACTTGGACGCGCTCCAATTCTCTGGAAGTGCAGCACCGTAGTTCCAGAATCAAATAACTATCAAAAGTCTCACCAGTTCAGGTAAACTGTTTTCGCCCTTCTCCTCCCGACCCTGCGTGCGGGGCCTCGCACAATTTTCTAAAGGTGGTGTCTTAAATGACCGACAAAGATCTCCGGCGCGCGACTGTGCCCTCCCAACGGCCTCGCAGTCCGCGGGTGCCGGTAGAGTTTGCGCTTGGAGTGGAAGGAAAGACGCCCAGCGGTGATTCTTTCAACGTCCGCGCGCAAGCGATCAAGATAAGCCGCGCCGGAGCCACAATTGTGTTAGACGCTGAGGTGGCGCTGGGATCTATTTTGAAACTAACGCCTCCGTTTGGACGTGTGCTGAATGCGGAAGTTAACGGAGTATGGACCGACGCGATTGATGGCCGGCGGCGGATTGGTGTTAAACTACTCGACGCGGATGGCTGGTTTGCTGACTAAGTTTCTAACTGAACAAATCGAGTTATAATGAACCTCACATGAGCGCCAAACGTTGGATTGTGCGGGAGCAGGACGCGCAGCGCGTTGCCTCCCTGGCTCACGTTTTGGCTGTCTCGCCCACCGTTGCGGCATTGCTTCTTTCGCGCGGTTGCGACCACGAACAAGCTGCTAGAAACTTCCTTAAACCTTCATACGATCAACTTCATGATCCCGACCTCATGCTTGGCATGAGCGAGGCTGTCGCTCGTGTGTTGCAGGCGATCGAACAGGGCGAACGCATTCTCATTTATGGTGACTATGACGTAGACGGAACAACCGGAACTGCTGTGCTGTTGCGCGCGCTGAACCTGCTGGGCGCGAAGACCGGCTTTCATGTGCCGCATCGCTTCACCGAAGGTTACGGGATTCAGCAGGCCGCGCTACAAAGAGCCGTCGCTGAAGGTTATAAACTTGCGATCAGCGTAGACTGTGGCATTCGCGCGCATGAGCCGCTCTACTGGGCGCGAGACAATGGCCTCGACGTAATCATTACTGACCACCATTTGCCGGATGAAGGCGAAGGTGTTCCACCGGCCTACGCTGTTCTGAATCCCAATCAACGCGGCTGCAACTATCCCGATAAGAATCTTGCCGGGGTGGGCGTGGCTTTTAAACTCGTGGACGCTTTGTTTCGCAAGCGGGGTCGCGAAAGCCAGGTGAACGCGTTCCTGAAAATCGTTGCGATCGGGACTGTCGCCGATGTTGCCAAGTTAACTGGAGAAAACCGTACGATCGTTGCGCTTGGTTTGCAGGACCTCCCCAAAGCTACCAACCCTGGGTTGCGTGCGTTGATGGAAGTAGCCGGCTGCGGCGAAAGCATGACGGCTTACGATATTGGCTTTCGTCTTGGGCCGAGGATCAACGCCGCCGGGCGCATGGACGCGGCGCGCGCGGTCGTTGAACTTTTTGGAACCAGAGACTTCGAGGAGGCGCGGCGTCTTGCAGTGCATCTCGATTCGCGTAATCGAGAACGGAAGGAAGTTCAGCAGCAGATCGTGGAGTTGGCGATTGCCGAGTTGGAAAGCGCAGCGACTGAGCCGGCGAGTTCTTATGTGGCAGTAATTGCCGGCGAAGGCTGGCACCGCGGTGTTATTGGTATTGCCGCGTCGAAAATTGCTGAACGCATCAATCGTCCCTGCGTGGTGTTGTCGATTGCTGGCGACGTGGCGCATGGTTCGGCGCGCAGCATCGAGCCTTATCACCTGCTCAATGGCTTAACCTCTTGCGCTGACCTGTTTGAAAAGTTTGGCGGACATTCCCACGCGGCGGGAATCACGATAAAGCCGGAGCGTATTGCCGAACTACGCCGGCGATTGAACCTGCACGCCGCAACCTTCTTGACCGCGGAAGATTTGCAGCCGTGTGTTTACATTGACGCGGAATTGCCAACCGGGGAAATCACTTTTGAACTGGTTGGTGAACTAAACGCGTTGGAACCCTACGGCGCCGCTAATGCGCGCCCAGTTTTCCTGGCTCGCAACTTGTGCATCGTCTCCGAACCGCGTTTAATTGGACAACGGCATCTAAAGTTTTCTGTTGCTGGTCCGAAAGGCCGGCCGCTCGAAACAATTTGGTGGAATGGAGCAGAGCAAATCGCAGCTGTGAAGAACGGCGCCGATATGGTTTACACGATCGAGACCAGCAATTGGACGGGTGAAACGTTTTTGCAGCTGTCGGTTCAAGACATGCGACGGTCGACGGACGACCGATGACCGACGACCGCAACTGAACCATTGTTGAATTTGAAGGTATTGGCGCTTTTTAACGGTCGCCGGTCGTCCGTCAGCAGTTTATGCAGGAGATTACCAAAAAGAGAGCAATCGCTATCGGGCTGCGCGCGCGTGCCCCGCTCGTCGCGCGCGCCGGCGCTCTCTTGATTCTTGTTGCCGCGCTCGTCTTCGTAGCTATCTCCTATTATCGACTGCGCAATAACAAACCTTTTCGACTCCATTCAGAAGCGCCCGAGCTTTCCAAGGAGATGAAGGGAATTGTTGAAGGTTACGAACAGAAGTTGATGAAGGACGGCCGTCTGTATCTGTGGTTGCGAGCGGCACGCGACATCACGTTTATGGATGACCACCACGAACTCGAGCAGGTCAACCTTGTCGTTTATCCTCCGGTTGGCTACAAGCCTGATCAGATCACGGCGAACAAGGCGATTTACGATCCGAAGACCTCTGTGATTACGTTTCTCGGTAGCGTCAAGGTGGAAACGAAAGACGCTTTAAAGGTCAACACCGAGGCGATTGCTTACGATCAAAACAGCGAGATTGCGCAAACGGAAGCGCCAATTTCTTTCGAGCGCGAAAACGTTTCCGGCCATTCCACCGGAGCGGTAGTTGAGTCGAAGACGAAGAAGCTCGAATTGAAGAAAGACGTTGAAATTACCGTAACGCCGGAAGCGCCCAAGGATGTGAAGCAGGATGCGAAAGGGAAGCCTTCCAGCCGGTCGCGACCGGTGACGATTCGTTCGGCCCATGCGTTATTCGAACAAGCGTCAATGAAGATGACCTTCTCCGGGGGCGTTACAGCCGAGCAGGATCGCGACCTGATGAGCGGCGAAACTCTCTACGCCACTCTCAACGAGCAAAAGCACCTGCAAAAGTTGGAGGTTCGCACCAATTCTTACCTGCGTTCGATGACGGAAGGCAGGGCCGCGGAAGTCCACTCCACCGACATGGATTTTTTTCTGGATAAGGACCAACGTCTGGAGCGCGCCGTGGCAATGCAGAATGCCGGTGGCAAGACGCTGAACGCGGATTCAGATTTAGACCTGGCCGGCGCGAACCTGATCGAGGTGTTGTTTCAGGCGCAGGGCGATCGCAGCCTGCTGAAACAGATGCGCACTGAAGGGCGCTCGGTAATCAACCTGTCCGCACCGAAATCAAAGGCAGGTGACCCACGCGCCGCTAATAAACGGCTGACCGCCGACACCGTAAAACTCAATTGGCGCGTCACCGGTCGCGACCTCGAGAAAGCTGAAGCGGTAGGAAACGCCGAGCTGTTCGTCGACCCGGTAACAAAGAACGCGAAGAATGACAGGCAAACGTTGACGGCACCGCGCATTGACTGCGATTTCTTTCAAAGCGGAAACATCCTTCGCACTGCGGTCGCCACCGGTGGAGCTAAGGCTGTAATCGAACCAGTGCAGCAGGTCGAAGACCGCGGTACACGCGTCCTGACCTCGCAAAAGATGACGGGCGTCTTTGTCCAGAGCACCCAGGACATTGAGCGGATGGATGCGCAAGGCGACGCGAAGTTTAACGAGAACGACCGCAACGGCGTGGCAACTAACATTTCCTATACAGCCGCCGACAACTCGGTGCGCTTGCGCGGCGGTGAGCCAACGGTGTGGGATTCGCGCGCACGAACTAAAGCCATCGAGCTTGATTCTGATCTAACCAACAAGATTTCCTACAGCCGCGGGAAAACGGCGACCACGTATTACAGCCAGGAGCAGACTAATGGCGCCACTCCGTTCTCCAAAGTTAAGAGTCCGGTTTACGTCGTCAGCGACCGAGGCGAGTTTCATCAGGACAGCGGTGTGGCCATCTACACTGGAAATGCGCGCGCCTGGCAAGACGACAATTTTGTGCGCGCCGACCGGCTAACGATCTATGTCAACGATAAAAGGATGGACGGAAACGGGCATGTGCAGAGCCAGATTTACAACGCGCGGCGCCGGGTAGAAGGGACCAGCAGCACGATCCCTGTGTTCGCTACTGCGGATTCGATGAGCTATTCGGATGTCAGTCGCACATTGCACTATGAGGGCGACGTTGACATTCGTCAGGGAACCGATCGCCTCACTAGCGCTGTAGCCGATGTGTATCTTCTGAAGGAGTCGAGTGAAGTAGAAAAGACAATCGCGCAGCGCAATGTTGTCTTAACGCAGCCAAACAGGAAAGGCACGGGCGATTGGGTTCAGTATACGAGTGCGGACGAAGTTGCGGTGTT
The DNA here is from genome assembly GCA_040004575.1 of bacterium. Classification (GTDB taxonomy): domain Bacteria; phylum Acidobacteriota; class Blastocatellia; order Pyrinomonadales; family Pyrinomonadaceae; genus PSRF01. The sequence continues at coordinate 156 of JBDUAQ010000204.1, read as the reverse complement.
GAAGGGCAACCCAGCACGAGTCGAAGACGCGGAGAAGGGAAGCACGGAAGGGAACCGATTGACCGTCTACATGCGAGACGGTAGAGTCGTTGCGGACGACGTGAGAGGTTCACAGGCGCCGGGACGAATAAGATCCACGCACAAAGTTAAGAAACA
>JBDUAQ010000203.1:0-5605 GCA_040004575.1 bacterium | reverse complement strand
GTTGCCAGCGACAAGCCGGGAAACTCGACGAGATGAGTAAACCAAATCAATCCGGAGAAGCTCGACTCAAAGGAACAATTCTCGTGATAGACGACGACGAGGCGATTCGCCGCGGACTCTTTTGGACACTCAATTCTGACTATCACGTGCTGCAAGCGGCTTGCCGCAGCGAAGCCGTCAAGCTCCTGCAACAGGAAACGATTGATGTGGTCGTCAGTGACCTGCACTTGCCGCCACGGCCTGAAGACATGGCCGAGGGCCTGGCAATTATTGAAGCTGCGCGCGCCACCGATCCTCCAGCGCAAGTGGTTGTAATCACCGGGACCGACGATAAAGGCGCGGCGCGAGAAGCCGTTAAGCGTGGCGCTTATGGCTTTTTTGAAAAGCCGCTCGATCCGGCTGAAGTGCTCCACATTGTGAACCAGGCGGCTCGCCTGCGCCGGCTCGAAGTTGAAAACGCGCGACTGCGTGACGAGTTAGTGAGCGCACGAGGATTTGGTCGCTTGATAGGCTCGAGCCACGCGCTCGAGAAAACGCTCAAGCAAGCTCGCGCGGTAGCCAACACCAGCGCGACCGTCTTAATCATCGGCGAAAATGGAACCGGCAAAGAGATGCTGGCGCGCGCGATTCATGAGGAAAGCCAGCGCGCTAACGCACCGTTCATCGCCGTGAGTTGTGCCGCGTTGTCTGAGACTCTGATTGAGTCAGAATTGTTTGGTCATGAGAAGGGCGCTTTCACTTCAGCGACGCATCAGCGCATCGGACGATTCGAGCTGGCTGATGGCGGCACTTTGTTTCTCGATGAGATTGTCGAGTTGTCGCCCAACGTCCAGGTGAAGCTGCTGCGCGTTTTGCAGGAACGCGCTTTTGAACGCGTTGGAGGCACGAAGACCTTAACCGTCGATATCCGGCTGATAGCTGCGAGCAATCGTGATTTGGAACTCGAGGTCAAAGGCGAAAGTTTCCGGCGTGATCTTTTCTACCGGCTAAACGTCGTGCCGTTGGTGTTGCCGCCGCTGCGCGAACGAAGGGAAGACATTCCCGGGCTGGCGGCCCACTTTGCGGCCAAGGCCGCGGAGAAGCACGTACGCGCAACTCCCCAGTTGGGTCAGGAGCTGATCGATTCGCTCAACGAATACAATTGGCCCGGTAATGTTCGCGAACTTGAAAACCTGATGGAGCGGTTTGTCCTCCTCGATCTCCAGCCTACACTCGGGCTCGAGTTTCTGCCGGAGAAAATGCTGCAAGTGCTGCCCGCTTCCGGTGTACCTAATGAAAAAACTTTTGAAGGAGCGATCACCACTTTGAAGAGACAGTTGATAGCGGATGCACTCGCTGCGGAAGGCGGCAATAAAGTCGCGGCGGCGAAACGCCTGGGTATCAGCCGCTCGTATCTGCACCGGCTGATTGCTGAGTTTGGCCTTAAAAGACAGGAGCAGGAGGCAGGGCAGGAGACAGGGGCAGGAGGCAGGGGCAGGAGGCAGGAGCACAAGATCAATGGTTGAAGCGCTCCGGATGAGCAATCATACTTCCCAACATCCTTCCAAGCTCTTCATAGCCTTTCCGCAATTCTAACTGTAGGTTTTCTGGCAGATATCCACACTCGGTTGCGAAGTCTAGCCATACCTGTGTCTCTGTTGCCTCTCCATCTGCGTCAGCCATTTTACTCACGAACATTTTGGGATACTGTTTCTTTCGATACCCCTCGCCAATATTCGCCGCGACACTTCGTGACGCGCGACGGATCTGATCGGTAAGTGCGTACTTCTCTTCGACGGGAAACTTTTTTGACTCATTGAAAATGTTCATTGCCAACGTGAAAGCCAGTTGGTATGTCTTCAAGTCTCTGAAGCCAGGCGAAGTGATCATAGAGTCCTCCCTCAAAGTTGAAAGAGCAACCTGTTTCGTAGAGTAGTTGCTCTCCGAAAAGAGAGTATGACCAAAAGAGTGGTAGGTTAAGTGAGGTTCGACAAGGAACACGATCGGCATAGTGCAAGAGTTCTTGCTCAGTTGAGTCTCAGATCAAAAGTCAGAGACGTTGCTACATCTTCCTGCCTCCTGCCCCTGCCTCCTGCCTCCTTCTCTTCACTGCCCGGGTGTGGTCGTAGATCCCTTCTCAATCAGCTCACCGACCTTCACAATCCAGATGCCACTGTGCACGTCGTTAAAGTAGATCAGACCGTTATGTGGCTGAGCGCCCCAGGTGAAAGGCAAATTGGGACGATAGCCTTGCGGGTCACCGGCCCAGAGCCGGCCCATTTCGCGACCCTGGCGATAGAGATCTCCGCGCAGTTCGCCTGAGACATCGACGATGCGCCCGCCGCCGTTGTAGTAGCCCATGTACATTACATCGTTATCAACCCACATGTTGTGTGCGCCGGCTTCGGGCACGGGATACTCGGCAACTTTGCGCGGATGATTAATGTCAGCCACGTCAACCACGTGTACGATGCCGCGCACCGGAATCCGCTTGCGATCGAAAATATCAAACTGCGGTGGGAACACTTCATCGCCAATGAAAACATAATTCTTGTAACGAAAGACGGAGTGAGTTCCCGCGAGCCAGCCGTTGCCGTAAAGTTCGTGGTGATTAAAGCGCAACTGGCTTACTAACTGCGGATGCTCCGGGCTGCCACCCTTCATGCCGTTGCCTACGTCGAGAATCACCAGGCCATCGCGCCAGTAAGCGAGGTAAGCGAGACCATCTTTGACTTGCAAGTCGTGCAGGTAACGACCAACAACTTCGCGGTCGCCGCCAGGAGTGGTTATAGTTGTCGCTACCGCGCTCGGAACTTCCCAACGCGCCACTTCTTTCGGATGCTTCACATCAGCGAAGTCAATTACACGCATTGAACCCGTGGCGTCGTCGGTCAGGTAAACGTAATGACCGTCAACAAACGCGCTGTGCACGCCGCCGGTAACGGTCTCGGTGTATTCGGAAATTGGTTTTGGGTGAGCCGGATCAGAGGTGTCGAAAAAGGCAATGCCGTTTTTACGATTGGAGGCGCCTTCGCGCGAGATCACCAGAATCTTCCCGTCGGCGGTGGTGCTAATGTCATTAACGAGCCGCGCATCAACTTTGACTGTATCCGTTAATTTCGGATGAGCCGGGTCTGAGATGTCATAGACGAGAAACCTGTCAGAGATGGTCGAAAGGTAGGCGTAGTTTCCAATGACCCACTCTTCCGCACCCTCGAAATCTTTGATAGGCGCACGGCCGACAACCTCCAGCGTGCGTTCAGCATTGCGCGGCGCCACGACCACGGAAGCAATGGCTTCCACCGGCCCACTCGCCGCTGTGATCACATAAGAACCAGGTAACTCAGCAACGAAGCTGCCATCTGAATCGATCGTGGCCGCGGGACCACTAACCGTCCAACGTACGGCATTATTGTCTGCTTGGCCGCGGGTTGCATGAACATTGAAGCGCACCACATCGCCTGTGCGCGCGTTGGTAGATCGCGGATTGATGGACAGCCCCGTCAGAGTGTTCTTGACCACGGTCAGATCGGCGCTGCCCTTGGTGCTGCCTGAAGACGCGCTGATCGTCGCCTGGCCGGGGGAGATTGCTGTTACCACTCCGGCTTCGTCTACCGTCGCTACCTCGGGCTTATTGGACGTCCAGCTTAACGCCACATCGCTGCGCGGATTCCCTTCCGAGCCTCGCGCAATTGCCGAGAGCTTCGCAGTAGCTCCAACTACCAGCGGCGCTTTGACTGGCTCGACGTCAATGCGCGTAACCGGTCCGGGCTTGACCATCACGTGAGTAAGCACAGTCCTGCCGTTGACGATCGCACCTACCAGCACATCGCCAGGACTAAAGAAGGACACCGTGCCTGTTTCATCAACCCCGGCCAAATCAAACGGTGCAGCAAACCACGCTGACGCCGGGGCGTTGTGCTTGTTTCCAGAGGCATCTTTGACAACGGCGGTGAACTTCACCTTTTGTCCCACCGAGATATCTGCGGTAGCGGGTGCGAGTTCAGCCATGGGTGCAGTTGGTTCCTGTGCAGTGGAGATCGCGGTTGTCGTTGCGACCAGCACGGCAAAGCAGACGATGGCAAGCAAGCTGCGGTAGTTGCGCATTATGGTTCTCCTGAAAAACTCTCGTGGGAATTTGAACGACATGAATAGCGAGACGAGTTGAAATGTTAGTCAGATGCGGACATGGACGCAAGCAAACGCGATTCGATGTAAATCAAAGCAGCGGGGGCAAGCCCGCCTTCCCAACCTCGAGCCGATTAGACTTGAGTTGCTAATTCTTGATTGAGAGGCTCTCAAACCTGGAAGCTACCAAGCCAATACAAGCATCTCTCAGGTCGGGAAGGCGGGCTTGCCCCCGCTCCTCGGCTAACGGGTCGCCAAGCTTGAACAGTTGCGCTCCTTTAGCGATCATCTACTCTGCATGGCCAATACACTCGAGCGCTTGCCGGAAAATGTCCCGGGAGACTTCTTTGTCGACGCAACCTGCATCGACTGTGACACGTGTAGTCAACTTGCGCCCTCAGTTTTCCACGATCACGGTGAACAGTGCAGCGTCTATCGTCAACCCGAAGGCGAAGCTGACACGCGCCTCGCCCTAATGGCGCTGGTCGCTTGTCCGACCGGCTCGATCGGCACGACTAAAAAGCATGACGCGCGCATCGGGATAGACGCCTTCCCGTCGCCGATTGCGGAGAACGTTTATTTTTGTGGGTTCACTTCGGAATCGAGCTTCGGCGGCTGGAGTTATCTAATCGTGCGGCCGGAAAGCGAAGGCGGCAATCTGCTGATCGATTCGCCGCGGTTTGCTACGCAACTCGTAAAGCGAATTGAGAAAATGGGCGGCGTCAGCCAGATGTTGTTAACGCACAAGGACGACATCGCCGATCATGAATTGTTTAGAGAGAAGTTTGGCTGCGAACGAATCATGCACGCTGATGATGGCGCCGCGCGCCTTGCTGTCGAACGCATTTTGCAGGGCGAGGATGCGATCCAACTTCAAGACGATCTGCTCGCCATTCCTACGCCGGGCCACACGCGTGGCCATACAGTCTTTCTTTACAAGGAGAAATTTCTCTTCACCGGCGACCATCTGGCCTGGTCGCCTGGCCGGCAAACGCTAACGGCCTTTCCGAGCGTGGCCTGGTATTCATGGCCCAGACAAATATCGTCGATGGCCAACCTGGCGCAGTATGATTTCGAGTGGGTCCTGCCCGGCCACGGTTCGCTCCATCACGACACAAAGCAAAACATGCGGTATCATCTCCAGTCCTGCATCGCCTGGATGAAAAGTATTCGCTAATCTGAGAATTCGAGGAGCTTATGACTAAAAATCAAAAGATCGCGTTGGGTTGTGGTGGGGCCGGCTGTCTTGGCTTGATCCTGCTGGTGATTGTTGTGATTGTGCTCATTTTCGTCGGCGCGATTGCGGCGCCGGGTATTTACAGTCCAAATCGCAATTCCAACGACAACTACAATTCCAACAGCAATTCGAATTCGAATTCGAACTCGAACGAAAATCTTAATTCGAATAACAACTCAAACTCCTCCGACTCCTCCTCGTCAATGTCCGACGACGACAAGCACCAGCTTTATCAGGCTGCTGGCATGACCAAGGACACAG
>JBDUAQ010000047.1:0-18913 GCA_040004575.1 bacterium | reverse complement strand
CGGGTGAAGGCGTCTATGGTCTGAGACGCGCGCTGGTACTGGCCGGGGCGGAGAGCCAGTTGATGAGCCTGTGGCAGGTCTCTGATGCAGCGACGCGTGACCTGATGGTGGCGTACTACAAGCGAATTCAGGCGGGCGAGGGCCGATCGGAAGCGCTACGACAGGTGCAACTGGAGATGTTAAGGGACACGCAGCGAAGCGAAGTTGGGAAAGACCGAGCGCTGGGGCTTGGAAAAAGAACGGCCGCGAGTCAGACGCGAAGCCATCCGTTCTACTGGGCCAGCTTCATCCCAATCGGCGACTGGCGCAGCTTGCAAGGTAAAGAGTAGCTCGAGACAAACGTGTGACAAGACCACAGGCAAACTGGAGCAAATAAGCACTAACAGATCGATCACACTCACTCCAGCAGTTTATGGCTCATATTATTCAGATTTTCTACGGGTTGCAGCAGCCCTGCTCGGCTCACCATTATTCAAAAGAATGCGGCAGGTTTGCGTGACCTGCCGCTTTTTCTGTGTGACAATTTGTACCGCCATACAGTTGCCAATGGAAGAACCGCGAGGAGGGAACGATGCTTTACTTCTCACTCTTGCTAATTTCCTTGTCCATTTTCACTACCTCCGGCGCTCAAGGACAGACTCCGACTTCGGCGGAAGAGTATTCACAACGCGGCATCGCGCGTTTTGAAAAGAACGATCTTGATGGCGCGATTTCCGATTTCACCAAGGCGGTTGAATTGAATGGTCCGAACCAGGAGTTCTGCTACTACTTCCGTGGCATGGCGCACTATCGTCAGGGCAATCTTGATGTAGCCATCGCTGATATCAGTAAGGCCATCACCATCAAACAACATCCGCGATTCTACGATGATCGTGGAAACCTCCTGGTCAAAAAAGGCGACCTTGATGGGGCCATCGCAGATCTGAACAAAGCGATCGAGCTCGCACCTCAATACGCTAAGGCTTATGGCGCCAGAGGAATTGCTCGCCTCATGCGGGGCGAGAATACACAGGCGGAGTTGGACTTTAAGAAGTGTTTTGAGCTCGATAGCACGCTGCAAACTCAAATCAATGCGGCCGCAAGTCAAATCAGGCAGAATGTTGTTTCAAGTCACGAACCCGAACAACCTTCTGACGTGAAAGTTATCAAGTTCACTTGGTCAGAGCTGCCCGCAAGGATGCTGACCGCTCCTTCCCCGACAATCGCGGTCTCCTCTACAGGTCTGAGTCAGACCGGCACGCGCGTCCTTGCCCCTGCAGATAATGGTGACCCTGGACGACCTAATGTAGGGCTGGACGCTGATATGAACCCGTCTGGTTCTCGCGGGTCCAACGCTACTACAAAAGTCAGCGAGGAAAAATTCACAGTACTGATACACAATATCGGGGACAAAACGATCGTCGGCGTTCGCTGGAGATACTCCTTTTATCCAAAGGATCTGACTCGCGAGCCAACGTCGTTTGTTTTTAGCACCAAAACGAATATTGGACCGGGCAAAGAGAAGACTGTAAGCGAACAGGGATTCGCACCAACCGACCCAGGCCATCGGATTCAAATGCCCAACCAGAAGACGCGAATGCTTTTCAATGAAAGAGTTGCCATACTTCATCTGGATTATGCAGATGGAAGTGTGTGGCCCGCTCCCCAACCTTAAAGGGACTCGCGTCGGACGCATCAGTCTATCAATCGAGCCCAGCTCGGCTCACCATTATCTTGCGAAGTAGAACGGGCGACGATGAGTCGCCCGTTCTACTTCGCAAACAACTACACCAGCGAAAGCCCATAATCGGTGCGCAGACGCTGTCACTCTTCGCTCTAAGGTTTCGGTTCTGAGTCAGCCGGGCAACAACGATATTCCTGCGACTTCTCCAGCAGTTCGATCTGGCGCTCCAACAGTTTGTTCTTGAGTTCCTGCTCCTTGAGTTCAAGTTGGATTTTCTGATGGAGTTCAGGTTCGCAAACATCGCAGGTATCGAGGCAGCCTTTCACGATGAGCCCAGGTGTAGGAATGCATGATTCCACCGTCACCTCGAAGAGCTTCTGTGCTTTAGGATCGACTGTGCCGGCCGGAGTCAGCAGACCTTCAGCGACCAGGTTGGCATCCACCTGTTTCAGCGCCGCCTTGCGCAACGCATCCGGCAGGGGCTCTGTTGCGACTTGAAATGGCAGGGCCTCGAATGACGGAGAGGCAAGTCCCGCTAACCGGCTTGTACCGACGACAGTCCTTGCTTTCGCGGCAACGCTGTCGCGCCCAATCTGTTCGACTGCGATGCGGTCCTTCTGGGTCGCCAATACACTCTGTGGCGTTACAGAAATCTGACCGCGAGAGACTGGCGGATTGAGAGACACCCTGGTAGGCGCCGCGGCATCATCCACGCGCCGCTCAATCGCCTCCAGCGTAATCTTGACGATCTGCTTCTTGTTAAGGCGGTAAAAGAAGTACGTCACCGCGTGGCAGCGGTTGGCGTTGCTGAACTCGCGAGACGAGGATTCGAAGTGGTCCTCGGATTCTGTTTGCACGTGCGTTCGCGAAGAGACTTCTCCAATCGAAAGGGACGCCGCAGCATGTGTGGCCTGAACCGATTGATTTGCTGAAGCCGTTGAATGGGTGTGGAGTTGGCGCAGGAAGTCCGACGTTGACTGGGCGCTGTGGGAACCGTTGGCATTGGCATCAGCGCTCGCCGAGAAAAACCCCAGGGAACCGCTGGCGTCGCCGTGAAAATCCCACTTTCCGCTTTCCGAATTTGAGCTGTGAGCAGAGTCCGTCACTGAGAGGTCAGACATGGAGTTCTGCATCGCCGCCATGAAATACCGCTCTTCAGAAAGCTGCTCGCTTCGATAGCTGACGTTGGTCGAGCTGTCGAGCGTGAAGCGAGAACGCCGATCGCTGGTGAACAGCCTCACCTTTTCACCGGGAAACAGGGTGATGGTATGAACCGGATCTCCGAGGGACAGCGGTCCGGGACACCGCGTGAGCCTGAGGTGCAGGGTCACCTCTACAGTAACGGCACCTCTTTGTCCGGCCTCGTTGACGGTCACGCGATGCGGCAGCCGGTAGCGGAAGTCCAAAACGTCGCAGCACGGCTCTTTCGCCAACGGAGGGCAACACCCTGGATCCTGAACAATAGCATCAAGTTTTTCTTCTTTCATTCTAGTTTGCTCCTTGAGGTACTAACAGATTGTAGATAAGAGTTTTCGGCTTGACAGTCCACGGGTCAGGGGAATTGGTTATTGGCAAGCCTTATGCGGATTATTTAAGCAAGACTTCAGGCACGCAAGAGGATTCTGTTGGCCGATTTTGCTATCTCCTAGCCAGACTTGCTGCCAGGAATCTGCCGAGAGACCGTTCTTAGAACGCTTTGAGAAAGCTGTCTGTACCTGGTCGGAGATTGTCCATAAGTGGTTTTGAAATCCCTGACAAAGTGGCTCTCATCTCTTACGCCGACTTCAGTCATTATCTGCTTCACGCTTAGAAAAGTAGTCTCCAGAAGTCTCTTTGCGTGTTGCATTCTGAGATTTCGGAGGTATTGCAGGGGAGGTCTGTTGGTTTCGTTCTTGAAGATGTGGCACAACCGCCAGGTAGAGAGATTTACTGATCTTGCCAGGTCATCAACAGACAGCGGCCGGTCAAGAAACATCTCCATCAATTTAATGACGCTCTGTACCCTGCGATCCATGACGGAACGCTGCGCTCGCTTATCGAAAGCCACACCTTGCAGGGATAAATTATTGTTTTGCCATCCCATTGGAAACCTCCGGAGAGGTAAGGTTTCATTTCGTCTGGAAGTTGACCGTGCGATTTGCCATCTTCTGGTCGGCAACGGCGGTGAGAAACCGAGACTAACTGGCAAGGCTGCGGATGCGGATTTTTCTTGACCGGGAAAACCGCAACCTCGGGAAGTTAGTCCTTACTTTCCTTGGACAAAACGAGCTGTACTGAGAACGGGCGGAACGATACTCCACGAACCAACCCGATGTCAATAGCAAGGTTTGCAGCAAGTTGCTGTTCACGCTGGAGCCCCAAGAGCAGTTGAAAAGCCTGCCACTTTTTCGTTACGCTCAGTTCTGGGGTCGCGGCAAATTTCATGTTCAACCTAAGAGCCAGCTCCGTCGGATTCAGCTGCAATCAATTGGCAGTTGTTATCCGACATTTTGTCGTCACGACAGTTCTCCCGTTCGCCTGCATTGCTACGTGCATGACGGCGGCTAACGGGCAGATTGTTCAATCACAGACTGCCACACCGTCTCCGACGCCCCCACAGTTGCAGACAGCCACCTCGCCGCAAACGGCAGCCGACCGTAATGAATCGGAGCGTTCAGACAAACTGACTCGTGGCCACGTTGAAGTGGCCGAGTTCGCGCCTGACCAACCCGACATTCGCCTCACCTTAAACGTCCCTTCGTTTCGCCTGACACTGTGGCAAAACGGCAAAGAGGTGAAGTCTTACTATGTCGGCGTGGGCATGAAGGAACACCCGATCTACATCGGCGACCGCAAAGCAACTGAGGTCATATGGAATCCTGCCTGGATACCGCCCGATAGCGACTGGGTAAGTGACATCAAAGGCGTGAGCGTCGGCGAAGTAATCAAGGCGAGCGATCCCCGCAACCCGCTCGGCAAAGTGAAAATCCCGCTTGGCGATAGCTACCTGATCCATCAGGCCAGAGGAATGCGGGACGTCGGCAACCTCGTCTCTCACGGCTGCGTGCGCCTGCCGCGTCCGGATCTCTACGATCTCGCCGACAAGATAATCGCGGCTCGCAGTTTGCCCGTTTCACGCAAACGCATTGAAGCGGCCAAGCGCAGCTTTAAGACGCTGGTCGTGCGGCTTGAAGAGCCTCTGCCCGTAGACATCAACTACGACACGCTGGTCGTAGAGGACGGTGTGCTGCATATCTACCCGGACGTGTATGACCGGGGGACAAACCGCCCGGCGCGACTGCGCGCAGAACTTCAATCGGCGAATGTTGACGTCTCGAATCTGAAGGATGAAACGATTAAGAAGATGCTACGCAAGGTGGGTCGCCATACGCAGTTCGTTGTCGAAACGAGCAGCATTACCGCCGGACGCGCCATTGAAGATGGACATGTAGTTCCGCTGATACCGAAGAGAGTAGTGAGCAGTAAGCGGTGAGCAGTGAGCAGTGGACCCTCTGCTGCTTACTGCTCACCGCTCATTGCTTACCTTTACCGAACATATTCCCAGTGCCACGGCTCATAACAGTAAGGACGGAAGCCGAAGCGTTCCGCATTGCGCACCAACCACGCGTAGACGCGGGTCTCCACCTGCAAGGCACGGTTTGAATCCTTAGCTTCAACTGGTTCGCCGCCGACATAGAGATCAAGCGCGCGGCCGGTAAAGTGTGGACTGTTGACTGCCAATCCGGCGCTGCCTGCATTCGGCGACTCGCGCCGCAATTTTTCCTGATACTCCCGCGAACGATAAGCAGAAATGATCTTCAAGTATTTCTCGCCCGGCGCCAGCTCGCCACGCGCGGTGTGAGCCAGGCCGAGGGAACGTTCGGCAACCGCTGCCGCGACCATGCGCTTGTAAGCGGCGTAAGTTTGACGCTCAACCTGTCGGAGTTCCTCGGCGCGAGTGAGATCGTAAAAATCCGAAATCGGGGCGGTGAGCAGTTGCCCGGGTTGCGCTGGACTGCGATCCTTCAGTCTCGCGTCCTGCCATGCCGCAATCATTGCGTAGAGCGTTTCCTCATCAAGGATTCCGCTGGGCTTCAGACCAGATTTCTCCTGCCAACGCGCGACGGCTGAAGCAAACTGCTTGCTGTCGGGATCGTGACTTGTGTTAATGAGCCGTTTGATTAGCAGCGTGTAGAGATACCAGCCACGCTGCGGCTTGCCGCCAAACGTCCATTTGAGATCAGTTCGGAGCAGTGCGTTGGCGCGCGCGGCCTCTGAACCTTTCGGTTTACTTGCGTGCTTCGACTGCCCACTACCGGTTGGCAACGTAAACACCAGAGCCGCGAACGACAGCACAACGACGAGAGATAACGCTGCGATATGTACCGTGGGTCGCCTCATGCTTCGCTACTTTTTACGCGGCACTTTCAAGTTCAACTTAATCACGACCCCGTCGCGGATCAGATCGTCAGCCTTGCCGGCGTAGACTAATCCAAAGTCCTTGCGATTGATCGCAAACTCCGCGTCAACCGCTACGCTATCCGGCGTTACCTTTATCGTCGCTGGAAACGTGATCGACTTCTTTACGCCATGCAAATCAAAGTTGCCGGTAATGTTGTAGGTATCTGCCGCATTTGTGCCCGGCTCGATCTTCGTGGAGACGAAAGTCCCTTTGGGAAATTTCGCAACATCGAAGAAGTCTGCCGTCTTCAAGTGTCCGGTCAGTTGATCTTCGTCGGTCACGACTGAACTCGTGTCAATATCGATCGTCACGCGACTGTTGGTAATGTTGTTGGGAACAAGTTCAATCTTGCCGCCGAACTGCTTGAACGATCCGTTGTGACTGCGGGTGACTTTGGCGGCGACGAATTCGACTTTCGAGTTCTCCGGCGAAATGACGATCGTTTCCGTGCCCGCCGCCGTCGGTGAGTTTGACTCCTGCTGTGCATTCCCGACAGTAGCCTTCTGCTTGTTAGCCGCTGGATTAGCGCAACCAAAAGTTAGCGCTGCAATTATCATGAGAATGACTATGGACAAATAGTTTCGCATTTCGTTTCCCTCTCCATGCTTCACAAAAGCGGTTAAATCATACGGGGGAGTTCGTTGCCGGTATTCAAATTTATCCCCTGAGGTTATTACAGATACGACAGCCACCAATCGCGGCGTCGTGCTTTTACACCCGCAAACCACCTGCACAACGGATAAAGCAATAGTACGCCAACTAACCAGCAGGCATAAACAACCGCGAGGTTAAAGCCGACGCCCGCCGGTGGCGGCTCAACTCCAATCAGACTGCCAAACATCCAACGCCAGGGTTTGCGCGCGACGAAGTGCACGCCGACTGCGATCAAATGTGCGGTGAACCATTGCAAAATATAGAAAAAGAGCGGCACGCGTCCAAACGTAACGAAGAAATTACGAATACTAGACTGAGAATGCGGGCGAGAGGTCTGCGACTCGTGTGATGCGTTCGGCGATTCAAACAACGCGAGCGCCAACATCGCTGGACCGAGAGTCATCAGCAGAAACAAGAGCGACGGCGGATATTTGGTCGTGTTCAGAAAGGAAAGGATTGTAAACGCGGTCGTGCTTTGCGTTGACCAGTGGGAAGAATCGCCATAGAGGTTCACAGCGCGCAGGATGATGAAGAGTATGGTCAACCCACTTCCAACCAGCAGCAGGAACCGTCTTCGCCGCGCGGCGTCCCACTGGTAGATCGCGCCTAACGCGTAGCCCGCAGCCATGACGCCGATCCATGGAATTAACGGGTAAAGCACAAAAACCATCGGACTCGGCCATCCCACAATGGGAAAAGGCTCATACGCCTGGTGCAAGATGATGAAGAGTTTCGCGCCATAACTTGGCACCGCGCTTCCCGGCCCCTGCCAACCCTGCACGTGAAAGCGATCGAGCAGATTGTGCAGCGCAATCATCAGTACGCCGAAGGCGGCGACCACACGCAACGGCAAGTGAATTAGCGCTGCCAGGACGATCATCGACACGCCGATCACCCAGATTACCTGCATCATGCCAAAGAACCTGAGGTCAACACTGAAGGTTGCGCCTAGGCGCACGAGGGTGAACTCAAGGACGATCAACCACAACCCGCGCGTGATTAGGAATTGTGATAGTTCCTTCTTCGTCTTGCCGCGAGCAAACTGTAGATAGGTGCCGGTGCCCGCCAGGAAAACAAAAGTTGGAGCGCAAAAGTGTGTGATCCAACGAGTGAGGAAAAGCGCAACGTTCGTCCTGCTCAGATCAGTGGGATCAAACTGGTAGGCAGCGCTGTGAACGAAGTCGCGCGTGTGATCGAGCATCATCACAACCATGACGATGCCGCGCAACAGGTCGATCGAGTCAATCCGCCGCCTGGTTTGTTCCCTCGCGATAATCTGGTGTTCCACTTTTTCCCGATCGCGTTTCTAAGGGGAGAGTTCCTCAATCAACACAACCGCTTCACCTGTGATCACAATCTCGCCTTTCTGATTCTTGGCGACGCCGTCGAGCGTGATGATCTGTTTGTCCTCGCGTACTTGCCTTACCGTAAGCGTGGCGGTGATGGTATCACCGGCAAAGACCGGCGCCACAAACTTGAGTGATTGCGAGAGATAAATCGCCCCTTCTCCGGGTAGTTGATGGGCAATGATTGGCGAGAACAGTGAACCCGTCAGCATGCCGTGGCTGATCGGTTCGCCGAACCGAGTACGGCGCGCGTGCTCCTTATCAAAATGCAGCGGATTGTGATCGCCGGTGAGATCGCCGAAGGACTGAATGTCGGCGTCGGTTATCGTCTTTGTAACTGAAGCGCTGTCGCCTACTTTGATTTTCACTGCTTTTTCTTAAACCAACTCGATCACGCGCACTGAAAGTATTTCCCGGAGCGAGCGCAAAGCCTCGAGCGTTGCCGCGTCGGCCGCGGCGTCCACTTCAATCACCGCCATCGCTTCCCCGCCCCGCTCGCGCCGGCCGAGATGGAAGCGGCTAATGTTGATGGCGTGTTCTCCCAATATTGTCCCGACGCGGCCGATGACGCCTGGGACGTCCCTATTGCGCATCACGAGCATGTGCCCGCGCGGGGTCGCCTCGATATGGAAGCCGTCTATTTCCGTGATGCGACCTTCACGCGCCTGTTCGCCAAAGCCAAAGATCGTGCCTGCGAGTGACTGCTCGAGGTCTTTACCAAGCACCCGCGTCCGAATCGCGGGGACGAAATCCGGGCCGGCGCGAAAATAGCTGGTAGTAACTTTGATGCCGCGTTCTTCAGCGATCAGAAACGCATTGACGGCGTTGACTCGCGCGCTCACGTCGCGCAGCAATCCGGCTAGAAACGATCGCGTAACCGGCGCGGCGTTGAGTTCGACAATCTCGCCGGCGAATTCCAGTTTCACTTCGCGCACAGCACTGTCAACGAGCTGCGCTTGAAAGCGACCGAGCTTTTCAGCGAGTTCGATGTACGGCCGCAGGACCGCCAGCTCTTTCGTTCCCAGCGCAGGAACGTTCACGGCGCCGCGCAGCGCGCCACTCAAAAGATAATCGCGCATTTGCTCAGCTACTGTGAACGCGACGCCCTCCTGCGCTTCGGCTGTTGAAGCGCCGAGGTGTGGCGTGGCGATAACCTCATCAAGCAACAACAACGGATGATCAGCCGCCGGTGGTTCTTCAACAAAAACATCCAGGGCTGCGCCCGCAACCGTCCCCGACTTGATCGCGTCGTAAAGCGCGCTCTCATCAACCAGCCCGCCGCGAGCGCAGTTGATAACCCGCACACCCTGCTTCATCCGCGCAAAGGCGTCGCGACCGATCACGCCGCGCGTTTCTGCAGTCAGCGGTGTGTGGACAGTAATGAAATCCGCGCTTGCAAACAGTTCGTCAAGCGGCGCCAGCTCAATCTCCGCGTCACGCGCCTGCTCCGGCGCGATGAAAGGATCAAACGCAACTATCTTCATGCCAAACGCGCGCGCCCGCGCCGCGACTGTTCGCCCGATTCTGCCCAGGCCGACGATGCCCAGGGTCTTGCCTTGTAGTTCGACGCCTATGAAAGCCTTGCGCTCCCACTTTCCCGACTTAAGACTGCTGTTCGCCTGGGGAATACGCCGAGCCAGCGCGATCAAAAGCGCAATTGTGTGTTCAGCCGTGGTGATTGTATTGCCGTCAGGCGCGTTCATTACTACGATGCCGCGCTCGGTCGCCGCCGGCACGTCGATGTTGTCAACGCCAACTCCGGCGCGACCAATGACGCGCAGGGCCGTGGCGCTCTCCATCAAATCGCTGGTCACTTTGGTTTCGCTACGGACCACGAGCCCCGCGCAACCGGTAAGCGCTTCGCGCAACTCAGCGGCCCCGAGACGGACGCGTTTCTCGACGATGAAGCCCGCATCGCGCAGTGGTTGCAGACCGGTATCGCTGATGTCGTCGGCTACAAAAATCCTGGTTTGTGCAGTAGTCATGAAAACTTTCGCTTGGGATTACTTCAGTTCTTGGTATAAAGAGGTGGTATGGTAACAGTCTGCTCGATGTCCGACAAACTACAGAACTCTCCGATCTTTGTCGGTGCCGCGTAGCGGCACACTGAGTTTAGGCCGGGGTTTCAACGCCGGGAGAGAAATAGTCGATGCAGATTCTCTCGTCGCGCAGCGACGGTTGAGTCCAGGTTTCAGGCGTCGCGACGCGACGCGGATCTTTTTGCCGCCCCTTCCCGGCGTTGAAACGCCGGGCTAAAGTCATGCCGACGCTGCGCGTCGAAGATGCTGATGCAGTTTCATTGAGCTGGTCTGTTTGGGAGGTGACGATTGGAAATTTTCCTTTATCGCTCGAACTCAAACGAAGTAGAAGAGGGCTTTACTGTCGCCCAGCTTCCGGAATTGCTGAAAGACGAGCAGGCGGTGATTTGGGTCGACATGGAAGCGCCGTCACTCGACGACGACCAGGTGCTGCTCGACGTTTTCCACTTTCACCCGCTGACCGTTGAGGACTGCCGCGCTAATCGCCACCATCCGAAGGTCGAGGAGTTTCCCGACTACATCTATTTCATCGTGCACGCCGTGCGCACCGACTCGAGTCCCGACCGCTTCAACACGGTCGAGTTAGACGGCTTTCTCGGACATAATTACGTTCTCACCTATCATCACGACAAGTTTGACAGTATCGAAAAGGTGAAGCAGACGGTGCGCTCAAGCCCCGTCACCTGCCAGCGCGGCGCGCCGTTTCTGCTGCACTCGATAATCGACAGCATCGTTGACGACTACCTGCCGGTGATGGACGACTTCGACGAACGCATCAACGAGCTGGAGGACAATATCTTCAGCCTGCACCGGCCCAACGATCAGATCCTTGAAGAGATTCTGGGTCTGAAGCGGAGCGTCCTGCGGCTGCGCCGGATATCTTCGAAGCAGCTCGAAGTCTTGTATCGCATTAGCCATGGACAGTTTCAACTCATCTCCGGCCCGGTGCTGCCCTTCTTCCGCGACATCTATGACCACATCGTGCGCGTCACTGATCTGGCGGAGAGTTATCGCGATCTAATTAGCGGTTCGCTGGAGGCCTATCTGTCGGTTGTCTCGAACCGGTTGAACGAGATCATGAAAGTGCTCACGATCTTTTCGGCGATCATGCTGCCGTTAACTTTTATTGCGGGAGTTTACGGCATGAACTTCGAGAACATGCCGGAGCTTCATTCGCGCTACGGCTACTACACGGTCTGGATAGTCATGATCGTGGTCGCCGTGGGAATGCTGGGGTTGTTCTGGAAGCGCGGCTGGATCGGCAGCGGCGAGCCGAGGAAAAGGATGAAGGATGAAGGATGATGAAACGAGTCTCAGGAAGACTAGTTTCAGGAGTTCACTTCTTTGTTCATCCTTCCGCCTTCATCCTTCATCCTTTATATAGGCCCGGCATCTTTGATTTCGTCCGGCTCGTCAAGCGCCCCGTCAGGCGAGGGGCCAGGATCGGACGCAGGGCTTTCTGAATCAGAGACTTCGTTTTTCTCCAAATCTCCCAGCGTCTCCTTGCTGGTGGCGTCAGAGCGCGCGGCCGCCGCATCGTCCGGCTTGCGGTTCTTTGAGTCCTGCATCGTTTCCCCTTACATAAACCAGCTAGTTACAACTGCCAGGGCGACCGCGATCGCGGCGTAGACGCCGGCCACAATATCGTCCGCCATGATTCCGAGTCCTGCCTCAAGTGACTCAAGCCTACGCGCTGGATATGGCTTAACAATGTCAAAAAAACGGAAAAGAATAAACGCCAAAATCGAGTACCACCACGTCGACCCAAATACCAAAGGCACCGGTAGCAAAGCGATCATTTGACCTGCGACTTCATCAATGACAACTTTCCCCGGGTCCTTTATCCCGTATAACTTCTCAGTACGAGAGGCGGCCCAGATGCCTATCAGTGTGACGCCGCAAATCGTGACGATCTCCAGCGTGACAATTCCATACAAATCCTGAAGCATGTCCCACTGTTGGCTCCCATAAAGATAGGCAAGCAGCCAAATGAAAAAGTCGCGCATTAGCAGGAACAGGCCAACGCCGACCAACGATCCCCACGTGCCCGGGGCGAGCGGGAGATAACCAACGCCGCACGTGGCGATGGCGAGGGCAAGATAATCTTTGGCGGTGCGCGGCGTTCGCGGTGAAACCAGGACAGCATCCGACGCAGTCGGTGGATTCAGTTCGTCGCTGGATTCCTTTGCTGACATAGCGATGAGCGCTGCATGACAGTGATGAGTCATGAGCGGGGGGCGTCAAGAAGTTCAGAGTTCAAGCTTTAGCTTGCGTGCTCACGAATCACAGCAACCTGAAGGTTGAACTCTGAACTTCTTGACGCTCATCACTCATTTCTCATCACTCATTACTGTCTTACGATTCTTCCAATCAGATCATACTGTTGCGCTTCAGATCGCAATCAACCAATACGATTTTTCGTTGAGCCACGTAGCCTGACATCTCGCGATGGCTCTCGCTCTTTCAGCCTGAGGTAACCGTTGTGCGGCTGCAACGCATCGAGCATAACGAGCATCGGCGACGCCCTGGCCCTTCTCAATCACAATGTCGCTTAACTCCGGTCCATATTTTTGGTGCAGAGGTGTGACGAAGGCTATCTGGACCAAACTGAGGCCTCCGCTGAAAGGGCTTCCAACCACGGCAATCACCAGCACGATAATGGCGACGACAATTAAGACGAGCGCAGCAACGAGGGCCCAAACCTGTGCGCATTCGGTGGCTTCCTCGGCGCGTTTTACAGCCTCCGCCGGAGATCCTTCACCTCCGCTGGCTTTTTGCATGAATCCTGCGACCCTTTGTAGAACATCGCGATGTTCAATCGAAGTTTTCAGCATTTGAGCCTGTAGCGCGTTCACGCCATCCAGTGCCAAAAAGACGCTCAAGTCTTTGACGCCGGCGGCGGCGAATGATTCGAGAGCCTCTTGGTTCGGCACTTTTTTCTTTACAGCATTCACAAAGGCGGTGTTGGAGAGGCACATCACCACAAACGACGACAGTTGGAATTTTAGCGCGGGCGCCGCCTTTTCAATCATAGCGGTAGCTTTGACCAGGTCTTCACCTTCCAGCTTCATCTGTAGGACTTGCCGGATCTCGCGAATCGCCGAGGTATATTGCGCAGCCTCACTCCTGAATTGTCCCTCGCTTTTTAACTTATACTCGCCGTTCGCGGCTAGAGCCTGCGTCACACTTGACCCGAAAAGCGAGGTCGCAAGAGTGGCAGTTGCGCTTTGCCTGACGAACTCGCGGCGGTGAATCTTGTTGCTGCTTGACGTGCCCATTGTTCACCTCTCTTTTGCTCTTGAGTACGTGGAATTGCCTTCAATCCTTGGCTTTACTGCACTACACGATTCTGCCCACGAGATCATACTTCTGGGCGTGAGTTATCAACACATTCACAAAATCGCCCTGCTGTGGGTTGCTATTGGGCGGCGCGTCGTTGATGAGAACACAGCCATCAATGTCAGGCGCCTGCGTTTCCATTCTTCCCTGCCACAACAAGTCGCTCTCCGTCGATGCGCCTTCGAATATTATTTGAACCTGCCGGCCGATCATTGCTTTGTGTTTTCGTTTAGCAATCTTTGCCTGCTCTTTCATCAACCGCGCGCGCCTTTGCTTTGCTACTTTCGGATCAACTTTGTCCGGCAAATCGTGGGCCGGCGTCCCTTCTTCGTCGGAATAAGTGAACACACCCACACGATCGAATTCGACGTTCTTAAGAAACTGCAACAGCTCTGCAAAGTCTTCATCAGTTTCGCCGGGAAAGCCGGTGATGAAGGTTGTTCGCACTGCAATACCCGGAACGCGGTCGCGTACGCGCTTGATGAGTCGTTCCAGCGAGACGCGATTGCCGCCGCGCTTCATCAGCTTCAATACATTCCGAGACGCGTGCTGCAAAGGCATGTCGAGATACTTGACGGCCTTCGGTTCTTCAGCGAGTACGTCCAGGAAACCATCGCTAATGTGCGTCGGGTAGGTGTACATCACGCGCACCCACTCGATGCCGTCCGTGTGTGATAGTTCACGCAGCAGATGCGCGAGGGCATCGTCCTTGCCGAGATCCTCGCCGTAACGAGAAGAATCCTGCGCCACGAGTATTAACTCCTTTACGCCTTCTTCCGCGAGTTGGTGCGCTTCCGCGACGATAGAGCCAAAGCGCCGGCTGCGAAAATGGCCGCGCATCTGCGGAATGAAACAAAAAGCACACGGCCGGTCGCAGCCTTCGGCAATCTTGATGAAAGCGTAATGGCTCGGCGTGGCTAGCACGCGCGGCGTCGACTCGTCGTAGAGATAAGTTGAACTTTGATTGCCGAGTGAAACGATCGGGAGTGAACGTGTATCGGTCTTAGGATCGCAGACCGCCAGGATGTCGTTGATCTGGCTGGTGCCGATAAAAGCATCGACTTCCGGCATCGCCGACTTCAACTCATCGCGATAGCGCTCGACCAAACAGCCGGCTACGACCAGACGCGTCGCCTTACCATCCGTCTTCAAGCGCGCTGCTTCTAGAATCGTGTCGATTGATTCCTTTTTCGCCGCGTCGATGAAGCCGCACGTATTGACGACGACTGTATCAGCCTCGCTGGCATCCGCCGTTAATTCATAGCCATTTGCTTTGAGCTGCCCCATCATCACTTCGCTGTCGACGAGATTCTTGGGACAACCGAGACTGATAAATCCAACTTTTTTCATGACTGGTAAAACGACCGGGCGGACGCCAAAACGAACTCCTTCTGCTTACTGCTTACTGCTTACTGTCTTCAAGTTGACTCAAGGCTCGCTCAATCTCCCGCAACTCTGCCGGCGAAAGTTTTTGGCCGCCAAACCTGACACGGTTGTAGGCGCAGGTAATCGCCAGAGCGGGTTGCAGGTTTAGAGCGCTCGCAAACTCGAGCGGAGTCAGATCGGAATTCCGTTGCACTCCGCGACGCTCCAACAGCGCGAGCAGTCGCTGATAAAACATAACTGCCGAGGTCTCCGGTCTTTTTTGAGGCTGGCTAAAGCTTAGCGCCAAGCGCCAACCGAAGCGCCTCACACGTATCGCCGCGAATACGATAAGCAGGGCGGCAGCTACAGCGAAGACAATCAACCCGAGCGTACGGCCGTGCAAATACACGCTAGTTCTCAGACCGGCAATTAACGCTTCCAGGGAAACACCATACTGGTTGACGCGCGCGCTGACCGAAGTTGCGAGCGACCGCTGCTCCTGCTTGTCGTAACCCACCACGTATTGAAACCAGATCAACTCCAGCGCCTCGGCATATTTTCCGAGTTGCGCAGCCAGACCCGTACTAACCGGTTCTGTCTTCCCAGCCGCAGGCGTGGGATCGAAAGTCACCCATGCCTGGCTCTCGGGAAAATAAACTTCAACCCACGAATGAGCGTCGCTTTGCCTGACCGTATAAGCCCCGGCCGCATCATTGTATTCGCCCGGCAGAAAACCATTCACCACTCGCGCGGCGATGCCGCGTGTTCGCAACATCACAGCCATGGCGGTGGAAAAGTATTCGCAGTGTCCAGTCTTAACATTGAAGAGGAAGTCGGCGAGCGGATCCGGTCCACCCGCTCGCATCTGCAGGCTGTAACCAAACTCCTGTTGCAGGTGCGCCTCGATCGCTCTTGCTTCGTCGTAACGATTCCGCGCATGAGCATTCACGACGATCGCATTAGCCAGCGCGTCGATTCGCGAATCGAGGGAGGCAGGCAGTTGCAGGTAGCGTTCATACACGGCCGGATAAGGACGCGAGTCGCTGCGCAACAACGAAGCGTCCGGTTCAGTGACGTCCGAAAGCACCTTGTAGATCGCCCGTTCAAAGTCGTGCCGGCGCGTCTGCATGGAACCTTCTGCATCAACGCGCACAAAGAGAAAGTCGCCCTGGACAGCAACCGGACGCGCGGCCGCAAAGAGAACCGGAGACTCAATCGGCTCCAGGAAAACAGTTTGGGTAGTCAGTCGATGCAGCGCTTCAGTGGTGCCGAGTTGGAAGAAACCCTTGTCGTTCCTTTTGTCAGTGCTGCGCCGCGCTTCAGAGGATTTTCTCCAGCCGCGACCGGTAAATTCGTCGAGCGCCACGCCCCGCCACCTGAAGCCGCGCGGCTGTGCGTCTTCGAGGCGAACGTGCATCACCAACGCATTGTCACGTTTGAGATCTCCAATCTCTCCGAGCGTTACGCTCTCCGAGAATCCGATGAAATTCGTAAGGGCTCCGCCGGAGCGAGTCAGCGCGGCAGCGCCTGAACGCGGCGCCACAAGAAACAAGGGAACGGCGAGGACAAATGTCAGTAATAGCAAAGCAAGCGCGACAAACGGAAGCCGGTGCGCTTCTACGTTTCTCTTGCCGGCGCGAGCGCGAGCGTGTTTGAAGATGCGGGAGTCGGGTGGCACCAGCAGGTGCGTCTCGCTTGCGGGCAGCGATCGCTTTGATTTCTGGATCTCGAAGGCGATGATCGTTGAAACGCTACAAAGCAAATACAGGGTCAATGTACCTAAGAACGTCGGACTGAAACTGAGGCCAGCAGCAAGGAGCACTTCGAAGAAAGAGATTAGATACAGAAAGACCCAATCGCGGTCCTTCTTGTCCTGCAGCAACTTCACCGCCGACAGAAACACTATGAGGTGCGCCAGTGCGGCGACGCCCACCTTTCCCACCGTTTCGCTGCTGCTTTGTTGGTACTTCCAGTCAAGCAGAAACAAGGGAATAGAAAGCAGCACTACCACCAGGACAATACGTTCTGATAGTTGCCATTTCGTATCTTCCAACTTCCATGCCAAAACCATCACCAGCCAGAACAAGACTGCGAGCGCTGGCGAGAGTCCGCCCGCAAGCAACAGTGCGAGCGTAGCGACTGCGATCATCGCGTAAGAAAAAATCTGGAAGTAGGTCTTGAAATTCACAGCAGATCACTTCCGCGTTAGGCGGATTTCGAAAAGCTTCGGCCACAGCTTTCCGGTAATGAAGAGTCGACCACCCGTCTCGTCATAGGCAATGCCATTCAACACAGCCTCTTCATCCTGAACCTCACCAGGCGCGAGTAGTCCCGCCAAATTAATCCAGCCGATTACCGCGCCGGTCTGCGGGTTGATACGAGCTATCCGGTCCGCATGCCAGATGTTGGCATAAATTTCACCTTGTACGTATTCGAGTTCGTTGATCTCCATCACGGGAGTCTTGCCGTCAAGCACGGCGATCGTTCTCGTCACCTCGAAATTGTTGGGATCGAGGAAGCGAATGCGATTAGTACCGTCGCTCAGGATTAGGGAAGACTGGCCGTCATTCGTGAGTCCCCAGCCTTCGCCTGTGTAGTTGAACTCGCCCGTCTTTTCGAAAGTCAGGGCGTCATAGACGAAACCGAGCTGATGCTGCCAGGTCAGCTGGTAGATCTTTCCTTTCAGCAGCGTGATCCCTTCTGAAAAATATGGCGGCGGCACATCGATCTTTTGCACGACCTTTCCATCGTCTATGCCAACTCTGCGCAGACTCGAATGGCCCACCTCACCGGTGCTCTCGAGCAGGTTGCCCTCATGGAACACCAGGCCCTGTGTAAAGGCATTCGGGTCGTGCGGATAGACATGCACGACTTCGTAACCATAGGTCGGAACCTTGTCACCGGGAGTTGCGGTGGGAGATGTCTGGCAGTTGGGTGCAGCCAACGAGAGCAATAGTATTAAGAAACCGCCCATTCGTCCGGCCCTTCGCTTCGACAGCAGAAAAAAGAAGTGGCTAATGAAAGACACGCTGGTCATGTTTTTGAAAGCTCTTGATGAATTAGCCCAACGGCTCCGGGAGCTAAGGCATTCGCTAATTAACGCCGCCACCCGTTTTAGATGCATGCAAGAAATCAAGCAGCTAGTCGAATCGTACCACCTGCCGCACATGATTAGTAACGCAGCTGACCTCTGCTAATATTCGCTCGGCCAACACAAGTGGAAGTTCCATTCTGGTCGAGAAGGTAGCAGCCTCCAAGGATACCGCCTATAATCCTATGACGAGATTCGAATGGGATCCGCGAAAAGCAAAGCAAAACCTTCGCAAGCATCGCGTTTCCTTTGCAGAGGCGGCGACCGCATTGCTACACAAACTGGCGGAAACAGTTCCGGACCCCGATCATTCTACCAGCGAGAATCGATACATTACGTTCGGTCTCTCGGCCAAAAGACGAATGCTAGGTATTTCCTGGACCTGGCGCGGTGAGTGTGTTCGCATCATCAGTGCTCGAACGGCTACAAAGCAAGAAAGAGAAATTTATGAAGAACATTAAGTCGGAACTCGATGATTGGATGCGACCGGAATATAAGCGATCAGATCTTGGTAAAGTTGTGCGGGGTGCAGTCACACAAGTGGAATTTGCGGAACTCGCAGCCTTACTGCTGTCGTGCATTGGTGAAGATGAAGGTGTTGCATTTATGCACCACTCAGCCGGCAACTACCTCGCCAACCATAGGGCTGGCGATTGGACGTATGAGATTGATAACGCCAATCAGATCACGTTGCGGTACTGGCTAAGTGAATCTTCCAGTATCGAGGAGACGATAACAAACCCAACCAGCGTGGCAACGCCCAAGGACAGAACAGAATTTCAGTCCGCATTGCTCAAAGGTGTGCTGAATCTGAAGACGAAGGTGGCGACAATAACGGGCCAGCAATAATTGGCAGTGGCGCAGGAACCGTTTCGGCCAATTCAGCTTTGGAATAGGAGGTACGAATGCATTTCGTAAAAGACGCGAAGTATTTGTCTGAATACAAACTGCTGCTGACTTTTGAGGACGGAAGTT
>JBDUAQ010000202.1:0-5612 GCA_040004575.1 bacterium | reverse complement strand
CATCACGAAATTCGACGGGACGATTGCAACCATCACCAACCAATAACACTAACCAGGAGGGCGGCCCGCGCAAACGGGACGCCCTCCCTTCAGCAGTGAAACCTCGTTAGCTTGACCAAGGTTGCCGGGACCACTGCTCAAGCTCAATTAGACAGCTAACCAAGAGGGCAACCCGCAGGTGCAGGTTGCCCTCTTTTTCAAGCAATCGCAGCCCGGATCCCACCCGTTCCCAGAACGCCAACCTCATTCTGCCGGTTGCGGCCTTGCGGGAACAGGCTGCGAAAAGGTCTTACTAATTGGAATCAAACTATTGAGCTGTTACGCAATTTTTTCCAGCTCGTCGAGAATGGTGCTCGTTTTCACCCGGAAGAAATAATTTTGTCGGACCTCGGCGAAGCGGACCACGCCAGCCCGGTCAATGATGTAAATGGATGGATGAGGGATGCCACGTTTGTAAGGTGTCCAATCATTCTTAACGCCATACTGAAGTATCACCGCTTTCTTTTCATCCGATAGCATAGGAAACGGAGTTGCAGTCTTCGCCTTATACTTGCACAGTGTCTCAGGAGAGTCAGGCGAAACTGTCAGCACTTCCGCCCCGAATTGTTTGATCCGATCGTAAACGCGACGCACCTTGCCCAAGTGCATTAAGCAAAGCGGTCACCACATGCCCCGATAAAAGAGCAGCACGATACTCTGCTTGCCGGCAAAGTTTGCCGGGCCTAACAACTGTCCGGAAGCGGCTTCCACGAGTGTGAAGTCAAACGCCTTATCGCCAGCCTTAAGGATTCCCGTGCCCATTGCTCACCCCCACGAACCTATTTCATTTCGGAAGACTCTTCACCTGCTGAAAGCGCGAGACGGCGAGAGGGCGAGGAAGGTGTTTCACCGAGTGCACGTGAGTTCACCTCGCGGCCAGTTCAATCGCCTTTGCACCCAGCACGCGACGGCTCGCTCGCTCCTGCACGAAGATCACTGCTCGCAGATGGTCGCGCTTCCAGCCATTGGCTATGGTCACGATCGGCTCAGCCGTTAAAGCCCCCGCCGCGGTAGTGACACTGCCAATGACTTTGAACTGCCGCACGACGGCGATGTGGCGCAGGCTCCGCCCGGCGTTCTCGCCACGCGCGACCTGAGAACGCAGATCGTTTTCGGTAATCGCCAGCATGACCTCCGCTGTATCGCCGGAGCTAACCGCCGGCACATTTTCCACGCGCACCAGAAGAGCAATTCCGTCCGGCTTCTTTCCGGAGGTATTCGGTGCCAACGAGACTTGCACTGACGCCTTCGGCGCGCGCGCTGCGTTGGAAATCGCTTCGCGCGCTTTGTCCATGTTGCTGCCGACGAATTCCGCCTGACCATCGACAATCATCTGCGGTGTATAGACTCCATCCTTACCGAAGGCTTGCGCGTACTCGCCCTGGCGCGCGCTGAATGCGCCGGATGAATAGGGGTCGGCCCAGCCGAGGTGGTTCCAGTAATCCACATGCTCGCCCAGCGCGATCACTTCCGCGCCGGAAACCGGCTGCGTTCTTTCCAGTTGGATAAGCACGGCATCGGCAGGCGGGCAACTCGAACATCCTTCGGACGTGAACAACTCCACTATCACAGGTGTCGAGGTGCCTTGAACGGCGAACCGCGAATCTGCGCTCTTAGGTGCCGGGGAAGTTAATGCCCGGCGCTCATCACGATTAGAGACGGCGGAGATCGCAAGGATTCCAAGCGCTGCAACCGCCAGAACTGCCAATAATTTCATTTCGTGTTCTTCTGCCTTACGCCCCAAGTTTATTTGCCAATCAATCAATACCAATCTCTGCCTCTTTTACTCCCGTTCGGGCGCAGGGTCAAACCGATGGGGCGGTCTTCAGCCCCAACTCCAGGGTTGCTTACGCGAAAACTCTTTTTGGTATGAGTGCCTGAGGTGTGAAGTTGAGACTCGGTCGGTTGCCTAGGGGTTCCGCTTGTCTTTGGGAAGTATTGTGAAGTAGTTGAGTCCAACAAACACGCGATCGCCTCGGTGGAGTTTAACTTCCAGAGTCTCTGGTTTCGGTCTGGTGACAATGATTGGTTTCGCGGCCTGGCTTTCCGGCGTTTCAGTAGTTAGGTAGTAAGGCGTGTCGCCGGTTTCGCATGAGCCTCCGGCAGGATCGAGTCTGATCCGCAATCGCTCATAAGCTCCCACGAAACTTGTCTCCTCGACGATGCCGCTGGACATACATGCGCGGCCGGATGGGAGCGGTTGTGTTTTGCTCAATAAGACATCCTCGGGCCGAAAGATCACCTTTACCGTTTCGCCTTCCTTAAACTTCCCACTTTCGAGCTGCGCTGGAATCAGCGCCGAGAAAATCTCAACCTGATCCTTGCGCACAATGCCATCAAGAATATTGGCCGCGCC
Source organism: bacterium (assembly GCA_040004575.1). Classification (GTDB taxonomy): domain Bacteria; phylum Acidobacteriota; class Blastocatellia; order Pyrinomonadales; family Pyrinomonadaceae; genus PSRF01. Next base: position 3,217 of record JBDUAQ010000202.1, on the reverse strand, counting down.
AAGAAAAGTTGCCACATACTCGCTGGCCGGATTGTTGTAGACGTCTGCGGGCGTACCAATCTGCTCGATGTGACCCACGTTGATTACGGCAATGCGATCGCCCAGTTCCAGTGCTTCCTCCTGATCGTGCGTAATGAAGATTGCCGGCACGTTTACTTTTTTTAGCAGCGCACGAATCTCACGCCGCAAGTGGCTACGCGTTTGCGCATCAAGCGCGCCAAAAGGCTCGTCGAAAAGCAGCACTTCCGGATTGTATGCAAGCGTGCGAGCGATAGCCACGCGCTGTTGTTGTCCCCCCGAAAGTTGCGACGGATACTTCTTGCGATGCTCCTTGAGCTGTACCAACTCCAGCAGTTCGTTGACTATCTTCTTCACTTCCTTGCGAGGGCGGTGGCGGATGCGCAAGCCGTATCCGATGTTTTTCTCGACCGTCATCTTCGGAAAAAGTGCATACGACTGAAAGATGACGCCGACGCCACGCTCGCGCGCGGGAAGTTCCGTGACGTCTTTGTTGTGCAGAATTATCTGCCCGGTGTAGGGCTGTTCCAGACCCGCTATGATTCGCAGAATCGTTGTCTTTCCGCTTCCCGACGCGCCAAGCAGAACCAGCGCCTCTCCCTCAGCCACGTGGAAGGTGATGTTTTGGAGCACACTCGTCTTGCCGAACCGTTTGCTCACACCCACAATGCTGGCCGCGTAAGCTGCCGCGCTCTCGTTTGAAACCGGATTCACCTTGTTGTCCATAACTCTGGCTACTTGAGCCATCACTAAATACCTCAATCCAACTGAAGTCCAGAGTCCAACGTCCAAAGTTCAAGGTCAAGATCAGAACGCGGACCTTGGACGTTGGACGTTGGACTTTGGACTAAGTTTTTAATCAACATCAAGCCAATCTCTGGCGAAAAACAGCACACTGAAAATCAAAAATGAAAACAACGCCAGCACAATAGCGATTGCGTTGGCAGCTTCAATCTGCCCCTCGTTGAACTTTGCAAAGATGTAAAGCGGCGCGGTCTGCGTTCGTCCGGCCAGGTTGCCCGAAACCATGATCGTTGATCCAAACTCACCAACCGCGCGGGCAAACGTCAACAGCGCTCCGGAAACTATCGCGCCGCGCAACGACGGAAGCGTAACGTGCCAGAAAGTTTGCCAGCGAGTTGCTCCGATCGTGGCCGACGCTTCTTCCAGCGAACGACTCATCGTGTCAAACACCGGTTTGATCACTCCAAATGCCAACGGAAAAGTGACAAAGATATTCGCCAGGATAATCGCCCAGGCCGTGAACATGACTTCGATCCCATGAGGGCGCAGTAGCCGGCCTAACATTCCGTAAGGCCCCCACAACATCAGCAGGGCCACCCCGGCAACTGCCGTAGGAATCGCGGTGGGCAGCGAGATAGTAACGATGAGCGCGTTGCGTCCCCAGAAGGTGTAACGCGAAAGCACGTAAGCGGCGAAAAGACCAAAGACAACATTGAAGGCTGTGGCCCAAAAGCTCGTGACCAGCGAAAGCTTGAGCGCGAAGACCGCATCCGGCGCCGTGAGGGCCGACCAGAAACTTGCCAGGCCCTTGCTGGTGCCAAAAATGAAAATAGAAAGGAGCGGCAGGAAGACCAGCGGCAGCATCATGAATACGAGCATGCCGACGCTGAGGGGCCGCGCGAAATCAAAGCCGCGCACATGACGCATTGTCGGTATCAGTGAGCTCATTAAATCATTGCCGATTGTCGATTGCCGATTGCCGATTGCCGATTACACGTTGAGCGTCAAAGCGATTCGTTTGAAACTGCTTTTCCTAAATCGGCAATCGGCATTCGGCAATCTCCCTATTTCCGGCTCTTCACCTTGTTCTTAAAAACCTGTTCGATCACCTCCGGGTAGGCCTTGTCCCAGCCGCCGAAGTAGTCGATTGTAAATGGCATCTCGATGTGTCCGAATTCCTTGTTCGCTTCATTAAGGTCGTTGTTCGTCACTGAGTAGAAGTGATATTTCACGAAAGCCTTTTGCGCGTCGTCGCTCCAAAGATATTGCACGAAAGCATCCACAACCGCGCGCTTTTCCGGCGTAACATTTCGATCGATGACTACTACCGGATGCTCGCTGAAGATCGTAGCTTGCGGCGTGATAATCTCCATCGGTTTGCCGCTTTCCTTCATCAGCAGACCTTCTAGCTCATAGGTTATCAGCGCGTCGCCATTGCCGAGTTCGAAAGTCGTTCTGGCTTCGCGTGCGGACGCCGGCGTCACAAAAACGTTTTTCCAGATTGCCTGGAGCATTTGCAGCGCGCGGGCCTGATCCGGCTCTCCGTTCTGCTTTTCCGACTTGATCAACTCCGATCCGTAGATGGCGAGGATCGACCATTCGGCTCCGCCTGAGCTGACCGGATCCGGGTGAATCAATTTAATGCCCGGCTTGGCGAGATCCGGAAAGTCGTGGATCCCTTTCGGGTTTGCGCCTTTGACGAGAATGACAAATGGCGTTTTGTTGACGATTCCTTTGTAGGGCTGCGCATGCCAGTCAGACGTAACAAAGCCGCCGTCCTTGAGTCGCTGGGCATCGCGATCGATTGAGAGAATCGCTATATCAGCCGGCACGCCCTGGAGGATCTGATTGGTTACCGTTTCTGAACCGGCAAACGACGATGTGAAGTGGACATCCTGGCCGTGTTCTTGTTTCCACTTGGCGACGAAACCCGGATAGATCGCTTTCTCGAGCGCCTCCTTCATGATCGAGAAACCGTAGAGCGTTATGTTCAGGCCGGCCGTTTCTGTGGACGGTTTTGGCAAACAGCTACTGGCGAACAGAATAAACGCGAGCAGTGCGGCAAATGCCCCAAGCGACTTATTGAGTGTGCGTATCCTCAAGAAGCTAGCCTTTCTTTATCTCGTCCAGGCTCGAGGGCAGCCACGGCGATGTTCCGGTTGCGGGGGTTTAATGGTCTATACCATACCTTCGACGTTTCTGGAAAGATGTTGCAGTCCGGAGCTATGATGGCGGATACATGTTCTCTTTTTTTGACAAAGCTGTGCGAACCAAAGTCAGCCTATGAAACAACGACTAATCAGGTGCGCGTTACTTATCGTCATACTTGTCAGCGCCGGCTGCCGATCTGACGCCACAAAGAACGGCCAGCAGAGCCTGACTATCGCCGCAGCCGCAAACCTGACAGAGGCCTTCGCGGAAATCGGTCCACGGTTCACCAGCAAGACTGGCATCC
>JBDUAQ010000201.1:0-5651 GCA_040004575.1 bacterium | reverse complement strand
GCCGCGCGGTATTGGTGCATGATCCACAGCACCTTGCGCGGATGCGCGACGAGGTAAGCCGGAAACTTCATGCCAATCACCAAATCAACCGGCTTACCATTCGCCTCGCTGAGATCGAGCATACGCCAGGCCAGCGCGCTGCGCATGATTTCGGCAGGCGGATACCACTTGAATGGCAACGCCACGACTTCGGCGTTGTATCCGGCGTCGATCAAGGCGAGCCGCAATCCCGCGACGTGCGCCTCAGCGCCGCCGGTCGTGAAGGGAACTTGGGTGGTGCAGATGAGTACGTTGCGGATCATTGATAAGAGTGGTCAGTGGTCAGTGGCCAGTGGTCAGTTGTTGGTGCAAGGGCCAGGTTGGTGGTCGGGATTAACTGACCACTGATCACTGACCACTGACTACTTCAACGTTGCAGACCGCGATCGACAACTCGCGGTCGTCTCGCGTTTCGTCTTCAGTTGGGCGTGGTTGCCAGGTGCGGTCGGCGCGCAACTCCAACTCAAACTCGCCGCCCGCTTCCGAAGTCAGCGACTCAGGCACGGGGATGCACAGTTCCAACCAGCCGTAACGCCAAAGCGAGAAGGCGCACAGGTTGACGCCGTTCAGTAGCAACGCAATGCCGAGGGGACGCGCGCCGAGTTCGGGCATGTGTGTAGTTAGGTCCAATCGTATTTCAGAAAGACCAGGAGCGCGGAAGTTTATGCGGCCGCGCGCGCCCATCCAGCGCGCAATCGGCGGCAGCATGTTTGGTTCATACCAACCATCATCGAACCTGGCATCGCTACTTCGATCAAGGCACGCGAGATCTCCAGGGAGCGCAGGCATCCTGCCTACATCTTTTTCTCCCGCCGTGATCGCGGAAGCAGCAGGCAGGATACCTGCGCTCCCGGCAAAGAGTGCGCGGCGATCACGGTGTTCATTGTAGAAAGGACCGAGCGGCCCGTCGGACGCTTTAAGAAAAACATAGAGGCCGCTCTTAGGCAGATGGAGGTTGAGATCAGACACCTTGCCAAACACATAGCCCATCGCCAAATCGAAAGCGCGGCGCTCCTTAAACGAAAGGCCGCGTAAGTAATCGAGAAAATCGTCTTCGAATCCCAGCCCGTATTTGTCGGCCTGTTTGAGAAACTCTTCGCTCGAGAGGCACAGCGCATAACGCGGTTCCCAGGCGACATGTGAAAAGAACTTGAGAAACCGCTGACCGTGTTCCTGTTCTTCTTCGAGCCCGACATGGCCGTCAACTTCGATGAAGCGACGCAGTTCGTCCACGCTCATTTCGTCGTAGCTTTTCTGCGCTGAACGATCGGTGCACTCAATACCGTGCAGCGTGACCCCACCGGGACGCAGCACGCGTTTTACCTCGCCGAGGACTGCGTCTTTCTCGGCAGCTTCAATGTGGCCAAGCACGTCAAGGCTTACAACGTAATCGAAGCTGGCCGCGGCGAAGGGTAAGCTGGAGAGCTGGGCCCTGAAGGTTGCGTCATAACAGTTGCGCCGGGCCGCAAGCGCGCTTTCGTCTGAAAGATCAACGCCTGTTAAAGTCACTCCTTTGCGTTTCAATAACGCGAGCATGCCCGCGCCGCAGCCAAGCTCGAGGACGTCCGACCCGGCGCGCACGTTGTCGTAGACCCACATCGTCCGGGCGAAGCGAATGTCGAAACGGTCGAGGGCCTTGAAGTAGCGCCCGTCGAGCACCTCATCGGAAACGAACTTGGTGCGGTAAAACTCGGCTACGTCGGCAATGCCCGCTCGCTCGTATAGGTTGTTCTTTGTCATAAAAAAGAAGTGATGAGTGATGAGTAATGAGTGATGAGCGTCAGCTCTTGAAACTCATCACTCATCACTCATTACTCATTACTTTTCCAGCTGCTCAAGGCGGCGCTGTAGTTCTTCAAGTAGTACCTCAGTCTTGCGGCGGGCGCGATCTTCGAGCACCGCGGCTTCGCTCGTCTCGAGCGCAAGCTGCTTGAAGCAGACGCGTTGTTCCTCCTGAAGCCGCTGGTCGCGTTCGCGCAGTTCGTTTTCCAGTAGATTCCTTTGTGTATCAGTCGCCCGGCGTTGTGAGTCAATCTCGGTTTGAAGCTCGCTTAGTTTCGCGGTCAGCTCTGCCTGGTATTGCTCAAGCTCCGTTCTCCGAATTTCTGACTCGGCTATCTGCCTTCGTAGTTCCAAAATCACGGGCAGCAGGTCGCGCAGTGCGTGATGGACCGCGGCGTTGAAGTTCACTTGCTCCCAGGTATACCAGTGGGTCGCGCGCTTGAGTTGCCGCTTCAACCAGAGTTCAACGCGCGCCACGAGTCCACTGCGATTGCTAACCAGGGGCGGCAGGCGATCCCACGCGCGAGCTGTGGTAGTGAGATAGGAATTAATGAGTGACAGACTTTCCGCCGTCATAGTTTCATTATCATCGGACCTGATTTGTTGCAGTGAGTCAGACTCCCCTCGAACATTGTCGCCATTGCCGCCATTCGTTATCGCTGAGCGGGTGGCGCCGGCATCCTTGCCCGCGCGCTGTTGGGACAGCACGCGTTCGCGTATCTCGCGCAGAATGCTTTCGACTTCAGTTTCAGCCATAACTTACACCCTTGCCGCCGGGGCCGACAGCGACGCGTCGCGCTCTGGAATTCCGGAGTTCAGGCTGCGACGATGCATCTTCGCGCTTGCATTCAAGTTGGCAATCCCTTCGGTCAAGGTCAGGCTCGTTACTCTAAGGAAGAGCGCGGCATCAAGCCAGTCGTAAGCCTGCCCTTCGCGGCTGTGGACCGCCAGCGAGATCGTATACTGATCGACTCCGAGCCAGCAGTCGAAAGCAAAATTAACCTCGACTACCTCTCCAGTTCGCACGGCGCCAAACTCTATTTGTTGCTCCTTCGTGTTTGTTCCATAGGCGTGTATGCCGTGGGAATTGCGAAGGAGAAAACCAATGACCGGATCGTCTACGCCCTGCTTGAAACGCACCACGACGCGCAACACGAGCGGCTCGCCACTCTCGACAATTTCCACGCGTGCCTGCATTGCGTCAGTCAGCTCCGCGCCGACAATCTCCGCGCTGCCGTCACCGTGACGGTAAGCATAGCTAAGCGGCGCGAGACTCTCATCGACTTGCGAACCCGACGCCGAACTCAAGGCGCCTGATTCAGCGTCGTAAGCCTGTTCTCGTTCCATGATGATCTTCTGATAGAGGTTCAACACATCAGCGGGTTTGCCATCAGCAATGAGGCCGCCGGCTCGCAGCAGGATGGCGCGTGAGCACAATGCGCGCACGGCCGCTGCGTCGTGGGAAACAAAGAGCACTGTGGCGCCGCGCTCGTGAAGTTCATTAATGCGGCGCAGGCACCGATGCTGGAAAACTGCATCGCCGACCGCGAGCGCTTCGTCAATGATCAGGATGTCGGGTTCAACGCTGGCGGCGATGGCAAAAGCAAGGCGAACGTACATGCCGCTCGAGTAAGTCTTGACCGGCTGGTAAAGAAACGGTCCGATTTCAGCGAAGCGTTCGATGCCTGGGAAGAGCGCGTCAGTTTCGCGGCGGCTTAGTCCCAGCAAGCCGGCGTTCATGTACACGTTTTCGACACCGGTGAACTCCGGATCGAAACCGGCGCCGAGTTCGAGCAATGCCGCGATGCGTCCTTCGTGCCAAACGTCGCCGTGCGTTGGCGCGAGTGTGCCGGAAATGATTTGCAGGAGCGTAGACTTCCCGCAGCCGTTTGGTCCAACAATGCCAACCGTCGTGCCGGCCTCGATTTCGAAGTCGACATCACGCAGCGCCCAGAACTCCTGGTGGCGGCGCAGTAGTCCGCGAGTGAGCGACTCCTTGAGGCGATCGCCGGGGCGCTCGTAGATCCGGTATTGCTTGGAAACTTTTTCAACGCGCAAGGCCACGGTCATGCGCTGAATGTAGCAGAATTGAGGAAACGGAGGCCACCTTAAGTGGGCGGCCCGCCCGCAATGAGCGGCCGCAGGCGCTTAATCAGAACCGCGAGCGGTAGCGACCAGTTCCTGGCACTCAAGTTAGACATTACTCGTGGTTTTTAGGTGATCCTAGGGCCCGGTCGCTACCGCTCGGGGTTCTGATAAGGGCCTGCCGCGTTTTTTCGGGAGCGGGTGACCGCGCAACGGAAAAGGGAGCGCCATCGCTCCCTTTCCCACTTGCTATCCAGCTCTTGCTGGGGTTGAGTGTCACGGACCGAAGCGTTGGCGATATTCGCCCGAGGTAATGAAGGCCTTCACCATTTCGGCATTGACGAAATTCCCGTTGAATTCGTTCAGTTTCCTGAGCCAGAAGTTGAAGCCCGACACGTCAGCGTCGCGCCGCAGGTAGCCGGCGTATTCCATGAAGACGAAAGCGCTGTTGAATTCGCGATCCTTAAGAAACGCGTACTCAGCAACCTTCCGCAGCACCGTCGCGCGAGTTTCCGTAGTGTTATTCAACCCCGTTTCAAGTGAGTCGCGGAAGGCCTGCATCTCCGGGAACTGGCCGCGGATCTCGCCGCCGCCAAATTGCGTGGTGTGGAAATTGATGTATGCGTGACCGGTTTTGAGGTTGTTTAGCTGCGCGGCAAACGTCGTTGAGTTGCCTTCAGCCGGGTCCCACTTGCCACTGATTGTACCGCCTACTCCGGGACCGTCCATTTTTACGACATCATTCGGAGCGTTGTCGTTCAACGGAGCGCCAAAGAAACCGAAGACGACCCCCCCATTGGTGGCGGGCGTGACCGACGCACCCGCGTGAATGTGCGCGGCCGTCATATTGTCGTTTGTGTCGACTGTTTGCGAGCCATTGAAGTCGATGTTGCTAATCGTGGCTGTAAACGTCATCTGCGTCTGCGCAGTGTTCATATTGAACGTGGCGGTACCAAAAGACGCCGGCCTGCGAGCACCACCAGTCGTCGTTGGGAACGTTGGTGGATTTTCCTGCGAGTTTGTCAGATTGACAATGAAGTTAGTGGGTGACAGTCCCGCAGTTACCAGCAAGTTATCAACGTACTGGGCGTTGGTCAGAGTCGCCGGATACTTGGTGACAAACTCAGGTCGCGTTACGAAGTCATTGAAATACGCCACTGTATTCGCTTCAATCTGTGCGTCTGCCCCGGGCGACCCAACAATGTAGTCCTTGCCGAGCGCCTGCGTGTCACGTTCAAACGTCCCATAAAAAACCGGCACCGCCGCCCCAAGTGTCGGTGGTAAGTTGCCGAAGGCGGCCCGGTGCGTCATATAAGCTTCCACGCCCGTTTTCTGGCTTTCGATAGATAGGAAGAACGCCGCGCTCACGTTGATGCGTCTGATTTCACGGCAAGCAGAGTCCGCACCGCACGACTCAATCTGGTTAACCCAGAAAGCCAACCCACCTGCATCGGGTTCGCGGTTAAGGAAATCGAGATAATGTTGGCGAACGAAGAATGTCGAGTCGTCAATCGGATTCGTAGTCGGTGCTACCGAATCATTGTCGATGATTGTGAGCTGAGCCTGATTTGGAGTTCCTAAGCCCACGCCGACGCCGGTCGGGTTTGAGAGGGCGAGGTTCACAGTTTCATTGCCCTCAACAAAGAGATCGTTGACGAGCAGGATGCGGACCGTCTTAGCTGTTTCACCAGGCGCAAAACTGATCTTGCCTAGCGCGATTTCGTAATCGGACTTCTGCGAAGCAT
>JBDUAQ010000200.1:0-5676 GCA_040004575.1 bacterium | reverse complement strand
CTCTTCGCCCCGAAGTGATCGTTGGTGCGAAGTGTTGCGGAAGCCCGAAGTGGCTAGCGAAAGGGCCGAACGTCATAGCGCGACGGCACGAAAAAAGAAGGCATTATAGTTTGGCGGTTAACTATGTCAAGGGTTTTACTTCCCGACTTTCACACAGGACGCCGTTTTGACTAGTAACTCCTTTTAACGCACGGTTTATGTCCTCGCAAAAATAAAACCGAAACAAAAAAGTTATAGACCCACCTCGGGTTTTCTGTTACATTTGCGCCCCTAAGCGTCCCCATCCAGAATCTTTCCGCTACTCGAGCCAGGGATGTGTACAACTACGCTTTTGCTTCAAGATTCACGAACATTCGAGTTCCGCAGGCTAGTCAGGAGACCGCGAATTGACCACGGCAATTGAGCAGACGCTTGAAACCTATGGCATCGAAAATTGGGGCGCCGGATACTTTGACGTAAACCGCAAGGGAAACCTGATTGTCCGTCCCGCTGAAGGTGACACCCGCTCCGCCGATCTAAAAGAGATTATTGACGACCTCGCCCGACGTGGCATTGGCGCACCTGTGCTGTTGCGCTTCCCCCAGCTAGTCGCCGCACAAGTCAGGAAACTGCAACGCGCCTTCAGTCGCTCCATCCGAGAATTTGAATACCAGGGAGCGCACATGTGCGTCTATCCGATGAAAGTCAATCAGCAGCGCTCGGTGGTTGAGGAATACCTGCGCGAGGGCTCGCGTTACGACTTTGGTCTCGAGGCCGGTTCGAAGGCGGAACTCTACGCCGCCCTGGCCCTCGAGCAAACACCGGACAGCTTGCTGGTGCTCAATGGCTTCAAGGATGAAGAGTTTATCGAACTCGCCTTTGCCGGCGCTCGCTGCGGCAAACGCGTAGTGATCGTTATCGAAAAACTCAACGAACTAGATCACGTGCTTAGCATAGTCGAGCGTCAGGAAAGCGGCAGCATTCCGATTTTGGGGATGCGGGTCAAGCTCTATTCGAAGGGTTCCGGCCGTTGGGAAAAGTCCGGCGGTGAAGCTGCAAAGTTTGGCCTAACGACGACGGAGATGTTGGAAGTTATTCGCCGCCTCGAAGAGGCCGGTCGCATCGACATGCTCAAGCTGCTCCACTTCCACATTGGTTCGCAGCTTACCGACATTAAGCGTATCAAGAATGCGATGAAAGAGGCAGCTCGCGTTTACGCCAAGGTTTATCAGATGAAGGTGCCGGTAGACCTACTCGATGTGGGCGGGGGCATGGCGGTTGATTACGACGGCTCCAAGACGGCGTTTGACTCATCGGCTAATTACAGCGCACAGGAGTTCGCCAACGACGTCATCTACACAATCAAACAAGTCTGCGACGATGAAAACGTACCGCATCCGACAATCATCCAGGAGTCCGGCCGTTACCTGTCTGCCTATCACGCCATGGTAATCACCAACGTACAGGATGAAATCGAAACTATAGTTGAAGATATAACGCCCATCGAAATTGACGACGACGATCCGCAAGTTGTGACTGAACTGGGAGACCTGCGGTCATCGATAACAGTAAAGAACTATCGCGAGTATTACCACGACGCTCTCGAGCATCGTGAAGAGCTGTTCACGCTTTTCAATCTTGGTTTGGTGTCACTGGAAGATCGCGCTAAAGGTGAAGTGCTGTTCTGGGATATTTGCGAACGGGCTGACAAGCATGCCCAACAGGCCAAATACGTTTCGGAAGAGTTTGACGATCTGCGGCGGCTTTTGTGCGCCAAGTATTTGACGAATTTCTCAGTGTTTCGTTCTGTTCCCGATCACTGGGCGCTCGATCAACTTTTTCCGATCGTGCCGATCCATTATCTGAACAAGCCACCAACTGAATACGCAACGCTCTGCGACATCACCTGCGATTCGGACGGCGTGGTTGATAAGTTTGTCGACCTTCACGACGTGAAGCAGGTGCTTGAACTGCATTCACTCATCCCCGGTGAGACATATTACCTGGCCTTCCTGCTCGTGGGCGCCTATCAGGAGGTGATGGGCAACAATCACAATCTTTTTGGCACGCCGCATGAAGCTCACATCTACATTGATGATGAAGGTTACCTTATAAAAAAAGTGATTCGCGGCACGACTGTGGGCGAAGCGACCGAGCGAGCGCGGTACGAGAAGAGTCTGTTGCATGACGGTTTTCGTCGTTTGATAAATCAACGAGTCAAGGAGGGTGAATTAAGCGAAGCCGAAGGCGCCGACCTGGCGCAGTTTTACGAATCACGATACGAAGCTTATACCTATCTTTCGGTCAACGGAGCCAAGGTCCGTTCACGACGGCGCACCGATTTTTAACTAGTCTTTAAGTGGACCAGCAATTATTTCTTTGACGTTCACAATCTGAGAGGTTGACAAGTTTTATGGTTACGCAGCGAAAACCCAAAGCATCGAAGTATCTTACGACGCCCACTCGTCCGGTTCAGGTTGATCGCGATCGCTCGGTTGCTGGTCTGCTCGAAAAAATGGAGGGCGCAGGTTTCGGCGGGCGCCAACTGGCGGAAGCTCATCGCATCTGGCTCGACATGCTCGGTGATAACACCACAATCATTGTCGCAGGCTCTGGAGCTCTGATACCGGCGGGAATGCGCCGCTTACTAGCTTATGTGATCAAGAATCGCTTCGTGGATGTGCTGGTGCTTTCCGGTGCCATGCTCTTTCATGACTTGCACGAAACGCTTGGTCGCTACCATTTCCAGGCCCATCCAAACATGACTGATGCCGAGCTGGACGCGTCGCAGATCAGCCGCATGTGGGACCTGCTCGCAAGTGATGAAGAATACCGTGAAGCGAACGAATGGGTCGGCGGCTTTACGAATCAGCTCGATCAATCACGGCCTTACTCGACGCGTGAGTTTCTGCATTTGTTAGGACGGGAACTGGCCGAAATCGCCACGGAAGACGGCGTGCTGACCTCAGCCTACAAAGCGCGTGTGCCAATCTTCTGTCCGGCGGTTGCTGATAGCGGCATCGCAGTTGGAATCGCGGCGGCGCGGTTTGAGAAAAAGAATAACTTCATGTTCGACATCGTCCAGGACGTGCTGGACATGGCCAACGTCACGGCGCGCGCGCGTTTGACCGGAGTGATAAATCTGGGAGGGGGCACGCCGAAGAGCTTTGTGCAGCAGACGGAAGTTTCCTCGTTCATCCTCAAGAATCACCATCAGGGACACAAATACGCTATTCAGATAACGACCGATGCCCCGCACCCGGGCGGACGTTCCAATGCGGTTTCGTTTGACGAGGGTTTGATTTACGGCAAGCTGGCCCGCGGCGCTCACAGCGCTTACGTGAACTGCGATGCGACCATCGCGTTGCCAATTCTTATTACCGCTTTGTCGCAGACTGCGGCGAAATACCTCAAAGGCCGCAAGCGGCCTAACTTCACTTTTGGTCGCGAATTGATCGTGGAAGTGCCGTAGCTGAGGCTAGTTATTTAGGTCAGCGATTGTGACCACTACGCAACTTCGACGGTCAACTGTTCGACAATCGATTCGTCCTTCGGAATTGCCTCGCCATTTTTTCGCAGGCTCTCCAAATAACCTTGAATGGCATCCGTCGCCATCGATCGAGCTTCCTCAAGCGAATCACCTTCAGTTACTAATCCCGGTAGGGCAGGACAAGTGACGATGTGTCCGCCCGTAATGTCAGGCATCATCACAACCGTGAAATTAAGACTCTTCATTGATTACCAGTTCTTATGAGGTTCGCCAACTTTTGGCTAGGATTTACGCCTGGAGGCCGCAAGAAAGCCCATACCGACAATCAAGAACGGCACCGAGAGCCCCGGCATCCCTAAGTTTGCCTCGCTTCAAATTCAGAACTGCCACTACGACCGCGGCCACCATAAATAGAATTCCAATTCCTCGCAGAGTTGTTACTGACAAGTTTCTACCTCCATACTTTTCTCTTTTTAGACTTCTGAAACCGTCGAGCACCACTGAGGTCCGAAGGGCCGGTATTCAATAGCCACGTCCGTAAGGGCGTGGATAAGACGTGCAAACGAATGAGCGCCGAAGGTGCGGCACAGCGCTCACGCCGGGCGGCGCACGGAAAAAGAGTGCCGGCCCTCCGGGCCTAGAAGATCTGATTCACCTCGACCCACGCCCTTACGGACGTGGCTATTGAATACCGGCCCTTCGGGCCTCAGTCGCATCGTGAACCATTTGAACAAGGCCAAGCAGTCTAGGTCAGCCACTGCAGCACTTCTTCTTCACCTGTGTTGCGTTCGCCGCCGACTACGTGAATGAAATACTCTTCCAGGGAAATCGGCGCCGCCTGCTGGCCATCATCTTCAAGTTTGATTCCTTTTCTTAACTCATTAAGCGACCCCACGGCGAGCAGCTTACCTTGCGAGATAATGCCGATGTCGCTACAGAGTCGTTCCACAATCTCCAGTACGTGCGACGTCAGAAAAACTGTTAGACCACGCGCCGTGAGCCTCGATAGCAAATCTTTCAGCGTGCGTGAGGCGATCGCGTCAATACCCTCGAAAGGCTCGTCGAGAAAAAGTATCTCCGGGCGATGAATGAGAGCGCAGGCCAGACAGAGTTTCTTTTTCATCCCGTGAGAATATTCCACAATTAGTTTCCTGGGCTCGTTGCGAAGTTCCATCAGATCGAGAAGCTCCGGCGAGCGTTGCGCGATCTCCACTTTTTGCAAACCATACATTCGTCCGGTGAAGGCAAGCATCTCGGCGCCGGTCAATCTTTCAAACAGGTTTAGATCCTCTGGTACAACTCCGATTCTTCTTTTCACCTCCAGTGGCTCCGCAGAAAGATCGCGGCCGAGCACGTTGATTTTTCCGCTGGTCGGAGCCAGCAAGCCAGTCAGCATTTTTATAGTGGTGGATTTGCCGGCGCCATTGGGACCGAGAAAACCGAAGAAGCTTCCGCGCTGGACGGAAAGATTGAGGTTGTCAACGGCTGCAACGTCCCCGAATCGTCGCACCAGGGCGGAAGTCTCGACCGCCATCGACATGTTTGGCGAATTACTATTAAGCATTGACTGGTCTTGTAGCGAGGATCAAGCAGGACGTCAAGCGTCTGGCAGAACCGAAGTAGGTTTTCAATGTCTCATTCACGCCTGGCTTCAGCCAGGTGATGAGGGGATTGCGCTGCACCGAAACCGTTTAAACGGTTTCCCGTTTCCGGGTCGTATCTAGGTCACCTGGCTGAAGCCAGGTGTTAATGAGAGCAGCCTATGTTTCTTCCGGCGCGCTGTTGTTCGGGTCAAACGCAATGCGGTCAGCGAGGAAGAAGCTAATGATTGAACAAGCGCCAACCGTAATCACATTGGCAGGAGTGATAGGGAGATGGAGGCGTCCCACAAGAACGCTCATCAAAACGAGATTGCCAACGAGCGAAACGAGTCCAGTCGTAGCGTTGAACTTCGCCAGCCGCCGCCAGGTTTCCTTCCTGGTCGGAGAGGGCCGATCGCTCCACGTCCAGCGTTGATGCCAGACAAAGTTGTTCAGCACGGCTAATTCAACCGCCACCGCAGTCGCTGCGAGATAGCTGATCGAATAGGCGGTGTGGGTGAGAACAAAGAGAGCGGCGGATTGCAGGGCGAAGCCAAGCAAACCGACAACATTAAACTTTATCCAGTGAATCATGGATCGGGTGACGGGTGACGGGTGACGGGTGTC
>JBDUAQ010000199.1:0-5697 GCA_040004575.1 bacterium | reverse complement strand
ATGCGCTGCATCTGCGGCTTCGTTGCGTCACCCTTCCAATAGGCGCCGGCGAGTGACAACAGCTTAAACGCGCGCAGCTTGTTCGTGTTCGGCACGTGCGGGCCGAGACAAAAATCGATGAACGGCGAATTGTCGATGTAATAGACGCTGACCTTCTCTCCGGCCTTCTCATCAATGAGTTCGCGCTTCAAAGGCTCATCGCGCTCTTCAAAAATCCGGAGCGCTTCAGCTTTCGAAATTTCGTCGCGCCGGTAGGGCAGATTGCGGCTGGCGATGTGACGCATTCGCTTTTCGATTACGGGAAGGTCCGCTTCAGTTAGTGGTTGCGGCGCGATCACGTCGTAAAAGAAACCGTAGCGCGGATCGTCGAGCAGCGCGGGGCCAATGCCCAGCTTCGTTCCCGGAAACAAATCGAGCACGGCAGCGGCGAGCAGGTGCGCGGTGGAATGACGCAAGACGTCCAGGCCTTCCAGGGTTTCTGGCAGGACGGGCTCGATATTTATCGCATCGCCGTTTTGCTGGTCCGCTAGGGTGTAAGCAAGATCAACTTCACGACCATCCACGCGAGCGGCAAGCGCCTGCTTGGCGAGATCACGGTCGAGCTGCTTCAGCGCTTCGCCGACAGTGATCGGCGCAGCCACTATCGCAGCCGGTCCGTCATTCAGTTTTACGTTAAGCTCACTCATTTAGCCTTAGTAAACCGCGCTGAAGGCGCGGGATGTAATAGCCTGGGTCAGCGCCCCAGGATCAATGCCATTCTTAAAACCCTTTTCGCCCCAGCGGGGCCAAACCCGAACCCATTTCGCACCTTCAGTGCTCAAATGTCTTCAAGCACCGTTTACCTGGGCCGTTGGCCCAGGCTGTTACATTGCGCGCCGTTGGCGCTGCAAACAGCGGCAAAGCCCAGCGAGACCACGAGTGGTTCTGGCGCTTTCTATTCACGATTTACGATTCACTATTTACTACTTCTTGCTGATCGGATCTGATAGGAGCGCCTTCGCCGCAGGCCGCCAACGGGTGGCTGGGCAATTAAAAACTAAAGAATCGTGTTGTTGTTCGATTCATGGCGAAGGTCTTCTGGAGCGTCCTATCAAAAATTTGAAACTGTAACGCCGTTGTCCTCTTTGAACAGCCTAGAATCTAAACAAATAGGCGGAATATGTCAATTCTGCAGATACTCGCGTCTTGCTGCTCCGGAGGAGCCAAATGTTTATAGCACCCGTTAGCTCTTCATGTTGTAGCTCCGTCAGGAGCGAAATGTGCAGCCCGAGAGTTAGAGGACATTCCGCTCCTGACGGAGCTTGAAGAAATAACCGTAGACGCCAACTATAAACATTATGTCCCTAACGGGACTTACCTACCGGCCGCCGGGCTTCGAATCTGATGGGCCGAAGCCGCGCTTCTTCATCAGCGCCTCTACCCGCGGATCGCGGCCACGGAAGTTTCGATAGGCCTCAGCCGGGTCAATCGTGTTGCCGACCGAGAAGATGTACTTGCGCAAACGCTCCGCAACCTTGTGATCATAAGGCCCGCCGGCTTCGACAAACGCGCCATACGCATCAGCAGTCAGCACGTCAGCCCAAAGATAACTGTAGTAGCCCGCGGAATAGCCATCGCTCGCAAACACGTGCAGGAACTGCGGTGTACGATGGCGCATCACGATTTCGTCCGGCATTCCCAACTCCCGGAGCGTCTTCTTTTCAAAGGCATCGGGATCAATCTTCTCTGCGCCGGCGAGGTGCATCTTCATGTCAACGATAGCCGCTGACAGATACTCCACCGTAATGAAGCCTTCATTGAAAGTCTTGGCGCGTTCGATGCGGTCGACCAGGCTCTGGGGAATCGGCTTCCCGGTCTGATAGTGAACTGCAAAACGCTGCAAAACTTCAGGAGTCGAAAGCCAATGCTCCAGTAATTGCGAGGGAAACTCAACGTAATCGCGCGCGACCGCCGTGCCTGATAACGATGGATAAGTCACGTTTGAATTCAGACCGTGCAGCGCATGGCCAAACTCATGGAACATCGTCTGCGCATCGTCCCAGGAGATCAGTAACGGCTCACCTGGTTTTCCTTTAACGAAGTTGGCGTTATTCGAAACGATAGTCGTGATCTCGCCATCAATTCGTTCCTGGCTGCGATAGGCATTCATCCAGGCGCCCGAGCGCTTCCCGGCGCGCGCGTATGGATCGAAGTACCACAAACCGATGTGCCGCTTGGTAGTCTTATCGGTGACTTCCCAAACGCGAACGTCAGGATGAACCACGGGAACGTTGGTGACGGGTGTGAAGTTGAAGTTGAAGAGTTCGCCGGCAACCCAGAAAATGCCCTCGCGCAACTTCTCGAGCTGGAGATACTGCTTCACTTCGTTGTTATCGAGATCGTAACGCGCCTTGCGGACCTTCTCCGCATAGTAACGATAATCCCACGGCTCGATCTTGATCTTTGCGCCTTCGTTATTAGGAATTTTGTCCGCGAGCGCCTGCATGTCGGCAACTTCCTCATGCACTCGCGCCACCGCCGGCTTCCAAACCTGCGTCATCAGTTCCATCGCATGCTCAGGCGTCTTCGCCATCGCGTTCTCGAGTCGCCAGTGGGCGTGCGTTGGAAAGCCAAGTAGCTTGGCGCGTTCGGCGCGCAGTTGCAGTATCTCGGTGATGATTGCGTTGTTGTCGTGCTCGTCGCCGTTGTCGCCGCGGTTGACGAACATGCGCCAGACTTTCTCGCGTAGTTCCCGGTTATCGGAATAGGTAAGAAACGGTTCGACGGAAGAACGCGTGTTTGAGATGACCCACGCGCCCGCCTGTTTCTTTGTCACCGCAGCTGCCGCAGCGCCGTCGCGGATTGACTGCGGCAGGCCGGCCAAATCCTGCTCGCTCTTAAGTGCGACGAATTGGCCGTCCTCTTCAGCCAAAACGTTTTGACTAAACTTCGTGTAGAGCCCGGCTAATTTTTGGTTGATCTCCGATAAGCGCGCTTTGTCGGCTGTCCCCAGCTTCGCGCCGGCCCGCACAAAGCCGGTGTAGTCTAGCCAAACCAGGCGTTGTTGTTCTGGTGATAGTTTCGCTTTCTTCGGAGAGTTATAAACAGTTTCGATGCGGTTGAAGAGTGCGGTGTTTTGCGTAATCTGATCGCTGAAGGCCGCAAGGCGCGGCGCCATCTCGCGTTGCACTACCTGAAACTCCGGCCCATTCATAGTTGAACCAAAAACGCCGTAAATGGTTGTTACGCGATCGAGTGTGCGACCGGCACGTTCCAGCGCCGCTATCGTGTTTTCGAAAGTTGGCGCAGCCGGGTCTTTCGCAATCCGATCAACCTCGGCAAGATTCTCGGCCATGGCGGCTTCGAGCGCGGGCTTGAAGTCGGCTACCTGCACGCGATCAAACGGCGGCACTCCACCATACGGACCTTCCCACTTAGCCAGCAGCGGATTCGCCGGCATCGATGATTCCGCGACTAGTTGAATAACAGCAGTCTCCTTGGTTTTGGCGTTAGTTCCGATTGTTAGTTTCAAGGTGTAAGCAATCGCCAGAGCGGTCAAAACGGTCACAAATAGCAGCACGCGGCTGCAAATGGTTAAGTCGCGCATACACACCATCTTCCTCATCTCTTAATTTGTTGAGAGCCAATTACGCTTAAGTCGCGTCGGAGAGAATAGCTTTATGGAGGCTTAGTATATTGACCGGAGGAGTGATTGTACAGGAGCAGGAGGCGGGTGGGTGAGAACCAAGACATTTGCCATTTGTCATTCGCGAATTCAACTTGGAAGTGCAACAGATCGATGCTTGAAAAATACTTCGTTTGGGGTCCGGTAACCAAGCGTCTTACGAGGCCGGTTGTTTAAAAGGTCTTCCACCTGTTGCAGGTCTTTGTCTGTGATTCTGGCGACTTCTCCAATGGGGCTTCCGCTGGCTTGCGAAGCGATGGCCCACAGTCTTTGGGCTCGCAGCCGTCGAAGGCGGGCCGCGACTTACGCTCGTGCGAGTCATGATCTTATGCGGAGGCGTGATGCTCTGCTGCTTTGCGATTGTCTACTTGCGTCTCTCTCTCGATCTGACAATGGTACAGAAGGTAATAGCTGGTGCAGTCGCGGTCGCTATTCTTGTGGTTGTTATTAACTTCGCTGAAGTTCGCTGGCGCATGACCGATGAAGCTGGAAGAAACAAATCGGGTTGACTTGATATTAAGGCCGAGGCATAACAAGGGCATCAACCCGACGCGCCATCAGCGGGCCTACTAAAGATCAGGTATGCTGCGCGCGGGTTATGCCCAGCGTTATGCGGCAAGAGCTGCCACGGGTTTGCAAACAGAGAAGGACAGGGCCTTGGGTTATGAATCAAATGTATTGACGAGAGGTGATGACATCATTCAAAACACTGCTTGCGGTTACGCTCCTCGCTTTTACCAGCTGGTCGAATCGAAGTCCGCGGATTCCCAACTTTGATCGCGCCGTTGCTCTCGAGGACAAGGCAGAAACCACTGCTAATGCGAGTGTCGGCGATCTCGACAGCGATGGTTATTTGGACATCGTATTGGCGAAGGGTCGCCACTGGCCGCTAGTGGACCTTGTTCTGTTAAACGACGGAAAGGGACACTTTGACCGCAGGCACAATGTCAGCGACAGAGCAGATAGGAGCTACACAGCAGCTCTCGCTGACTTGGATGGTGACGGCGACCTTGACCTTGTTGTCGGGAACGATGCGCCAGACGAGAAGGTCATTTATTTCAACGACGGAAAAGGTCACTTCACCCTCGCCGCCACATTCGGAGATGCGCGCTGGCCGACGCGCAACGTCACTGTGGTGGACCTCAACGGCGATGGTCGCCCCGACATCGTGGTAGCCAATAGGAGTGAGAACAAGCCCGGCGCCAATTATGTTTGCCTCAACGATAGGCGCGGACATTTCCCGTCGTGCCGAGCGTTTTCGACCGAATCGGCTACGACGATCGCCGCTGGGGACATTGATGGCGATGGCCTGGCGGATTTGGTTGTTCCTCACCGCGATGGCGGTCAGAGCTGCATCTACATCAACGACGGCAAGGGCGGGTTCACGGAGAAACATCCGTTCGGTCCGGCCAACGCCGAGACTCGGGCTATTGCTCTAGGTGATCTCAACGGCGATGGAAAGCTGGACATTGTCATCGGTGACCAGGCGCGGGGCGGCGCTTTCATCTATTTCAATCTGGGCGGCGTGAAATTTTCAGATCCCATGCCGATCGTCGGGAAGGCAGACAGCGTCTATTCGATTGCCATCGCCGATATGAATGGCGACGGCTATGCGGACATCGTGCTTGGGAATCAACTAGCGCCGGGAGCAGTCCTCATTAACGACCGAACGGGTCGCAAATTCACGCGCATTGGTTTCGGAGATGGGCAGGGCACCGTTTATGGTCTCGCGCTTGGTGATGTCAACGGCGACGGCTCGCCCGACATCGTCGCCGCGCGATCCGATGCGCCGAGTATGCTCTATCTCAACTCTTTGGCTATGCAAGTTGGTCCAAAGTCGAAAGCGAGACACAATTAACAGTAGAAAGTGCGGCAATGCCGCCGAACAAGTCATTGAACCGGACCTCGAATCAGTAAGTCTCTCATCGAGAACTTGCGTGGTCATCAGGTTGTGTCCGCAGCTGAAGGCAGTCGTTATGCACTATCGCAGCCCTAGTCGTTCCCTATGTAATAGCGGAGAAAAGATGATGGCA
>JBDUAQ010000046.1:0-19187 GCA_040004575.1 bacterium | reverse complement strand
CGAGCGCGCCGGGTGAAGTCTCGTCGTCAGTCATGCCGAGCACGTTTGTAATTGGGATCGTTTTCGCAGGCTGGTAAGGTTCGAAGCGCGCTTCGATGCGCCACTTCGGATCAATCGGATAATGCTCGAGGCCCTTGAACTCGCGACGCGTTTGGCTCTCACTATCCTTCACCCTGACGCCGATGCGTTCCCCACGTTTGATCACATTGATAAGGAGCGGACCTAGTTTCAGGATAGTCGGGCCGTTGTCGTCGTTATCGTCTTTCAGATCGAGTGCAGTCACGGCTTTGTTATCCGCCGTTATCCCGACGTTCGGATTTGCAGCCAAACGCACGTGCCCTTTCTCCAGCCATAACGATCCCGCAACGCCCGGCGCTTTGTCTTTTGGCAACACGACCGCGTTCTTCGCGTCGCTACCAAATTTATTCTCGCCTTCGTTCAGCCAGAAAAGACCGACAAGCGTGAGCCAGCCGTCGTTCTTCGTCAAACTTGCCAAGCGATCGCTTTGCCACTTCTGAATCTCGCTTTTATGCGCGGCCTGATCAAACGCGGCCGCGGGTTTGATCGACTTACTACATGCAGCACAAAACATGATCGCGGATAGAAAAAACAAAACGAGTAAACCAAACGCACCTTTGTGTTTCATTAGTAAATGAATCCCCACATCTCGTCAGTTCCCCTCTCCGCATGCGGAGAGGGGTTAGGGGAGAGGTTTGTCGCCTTGTCCCCACCCCTCACTCCCCTCCCCACTCGTGGGGAGGGGTAGCAAAGATCAATTGCCGCACTCACGCCTGTCGCTCCAGTATGAAATCACCAATGGCTCGCAGCAGCGTTGTCGGCGTACGAATGGCATCCAGCGACGAGCAAGTCGCCTGATGGGCGGCAGCCAAATGTTTGCGCGTCGCTTCGACTCCGTACAGTGCCGGGTACGTTGCCTTCTGCGAACGCTGATCCTTGCCGGGAGTTTTACCGAGCATCTCGGCTGAGGCCGTCAGATCTAACAAGTCGTCGGTGATTTGAAACATCAAACCGAGTTGCGCCGCGTAGTCACTGACGGCTGCCAGTTCCGCTTCCGCTGCGTCAGCGATGATGGCGCCGCATCTGGCCGCGGCAATGATTAAGGCGCCGGTCTTCAAACGGTGGATTTGCTCCAACTCAATCGCGGACACTTCGCGCGATTCCGCCTCCAGATCGCAGGCCTGTCCTGCGACCATTCCGCGCGGCGTTCCTGCCGCTCTCGCAATCTCCGCAATCAAAAGGGTGCGCTTCGCAAGCGGGAGATTCTCGTCCTCTGAAATTGTTTGGAAAGCCAGCGTTTGCAGCGCGTCGCCGGCGAGGATTGCCGTGGCCTCACCGAAGCGCACGTGGCAGGTGGCTCGCCCGCGGCGCAAGTCGTCGTTATCCATCGACGGCAGGTCATCATGAATCAGTGAATAGGTATGAATCATCTCCAGCGCGCAAGCGGTGTCAATGAGCAGTTTTGTCGCAGCGCCAAAAGTTTCGCCAACAGCGAGCAGGAGGATTGGTCGAAAGCGTTTGCCGCCGGCGAAGATGCTCCAGCGAATCGCCGCGTGAACTTTCTCCGGCGAAACTGATTCCGCGGGCAGCAGGCGATCCAGTGCCGCATCCACGAGACGTCGAGCTTGCTCGACGAAAGGCTGCAAGCCGGTTTCCGCCGCAACGCCGGAGGTTTCGGCAGGCGCTGTTTCAGAAGATGTATTCATCAGTCAGTGCTGCCATCTTCGGAAACTGGGTTCGCGTCTGCAAACGGCATCACAGATGATCGTCCCTGGTTATCGCGCAGCAGGACTTCGATGCGGCGCTCGGCTTGATTGAGACGTTCCTGACATTGGCGCGAGAGCCGAATGCCGTCCTCGAATAGTTCCAAACTCTTTTCGAGCGGCAGGTCGCCACCCTCGAGCTGATGGACAATTTCTTCCAGGGCATCGAGCGACGCTTCAAACGTTTTTGGTGGTTCGTCGTTTTTCATTTTCTTCTGTGCGTTTTCGAGGCCCGGAGGGCCGACATTCAGTAGCCACGTCCGTCAGGGCGTGGACCAAAACAACGAATGGCTTTTGAGGCCCGAAAGGGCTGGCACCGCTTGGTCATGCGGTCCCGCACCTTCGGCGCTCAAGCTCGTGGTTGCGTTCCCGAACCCCGCGCTAACGCACGGGGCTACTAAATACCGCCGCTTCGCGGCTGGTTGAGCTCAAGACTCACGTTTCTTCGATGTCGCTTACCTTGGCTCTAATTCTTCCCATCGCCAGGCGAACTCTTATTGAATCACCAATGGAAACCAGTCTCGCATCTCGCAACAGTTTTCCGTCTTCGCTCTGCACAATCGCATAACCGCGTTGCAGCACAGCTAACGGCGAGAGCGCATCGAGCGAGGCGGCTGCGATCCCGAGCCGGCCGCGCGCTTCTTCCAACTGCTTTTCGAGAGCAATATTGCAGCTAGTATACGCCGAATCAAAGCGCACGCGGGCTTCGGCGAAGCGCGCTCGTAATTGCGCGGGCGCCAGGCTGCTACTTAAAGCATCATTGCGGATGCGAGCGCCGCGTAGCGCTTGCGCTATCAGAATCTCCAGACGATGCCGCGCGGAATTCGCTCCGGCTGCAGCGTCTCGCAATTTGCCACGGACTTCGTCAAATACTTGCGAAAGAGCCTGCTGCTGCACGCGCGTCCGCGCCGTCACTATCTTGTAGCGCATCAATCGCGACAGGCTTTGACCCGCCTGTGCCAGCGTAGCGCAAAGCTGATCTTCGCGAGCCGCAACCAGTTCGGCGGCGGCTGATGGAGTCGGCGCTCTTTGATCAGCGACAAAATCGGAGATAGTGAAATCGGTTTCGTGTCCGACCGCCGAGATAACGGGAATCGTCGAAGCGCGAATCGCGCGGGCTACTTCTTCTGTGTTGAAGGCCCAGAGGTCTTCAGTTGAACCACCGCCACGACCCACGATCAAAACGTCCACGAAATCCTGGTCGCGTCCTTCTGCCTGGGCGCGCTGGTGATGATCATTCAGCAACTTGATAGCGCGCGCGATGTCGCTGCCGGCGCCTTCGCCCTGCACGCGCGCCGGGGAGAAGAGCACATGAACTGTGCGCGTGCGTCGAGAGATAACATTAAGGATGTCGCGAATGGCCGCGCCCGTTGGCGAGGTAACAATCCCGACGCGTCCGGGGAAAATGGGCAGCGGTCGTTTCTGCTCCGGGGCAAATAGTCCTTCAGCCTGCAGACGATCTCGCAGTTGTTCAAAAGCAATCTGCAGCGCGCCGGCGCCGACCGGATCGAGCGCTTCGACGATCAATTCATACTCGCCGCGCGCTTCATAAACCGTCAGCCGGCCACGCGCGCGCACGTGCAATCCGTCTTTGGGTCGAAACCGGATGCGGCTGTTCGCGGAACGAAAACATTTCGCGCGCAACTGGGCCCCTTCGTCCTTGATCGTGAAATACCAGTGGCCCGATGAGTGCGCTTTGAAGTTTGAGATTTCGCCTTCCACCCAAACGGTGCTGAAGCGCGCCTCGATTGCTTTGCGAATTGATTCCGTCAACTCGCTGACAGTCAGCGGCCGCCGCTCCGTTTCGTCGAACAGGGATGCGAAAAGTGGTTGGGACATCGGAAGGATGAAGGATGAAGGATGAAAGATGAAAAGTAAACCTGCCGCTGGTGGCCAAGTCCCTAAGGCGTGGCGACGTTCACAACCGGACTCAAGCGCACCGACGCGCCTTCACGGTTCGCGCGCACTCGCAGTCGCGGGTTGACCGATGGACGTTCGTTCGAAGCATAGGTAATCGTGTACGCGGTTCGGAGTTGGACCACAACGTCGTCGTAGGCGCGCTGCAACTCTTGCAAATGACGAATCGGATAATAAACACCGCCGGAAACCTCGGCGAGTTTTTGACCTTCTTCGTGCGCGCGCGTGGTCAGGGTCAGATAGCGCGTACGCAGCGGGTCAATTGTAACTTCGGGCTTGGGAACGCTGCCCTCCGGAATCAATCCGGAAGGAACGTAGAGCGGATAGATCAACGCGCCGGATTCAGTGATGGCTTCCAGAATCGCGGGGAAGGGCACAAAGGATTTGTTGTCGTCGCCATCTGACAGAATCACTATTGCAGTCCGTTCGCCGCGCAGTTGTTTCAGGGGACTCGCCAAAACGTAGCCAAGCGCATCGTAAAGCGCGGTGCCACCGCCGGCATCTATCTCATCGAGTTTCTTCGAGAGCATTTTCCGGTCGGTGCTGAAGTCGGAGATCACCTGAATGTCGTCGCGAAAACTAATGATCGCAATTCGATCCTGCGGACTCGCGGTGTTCAGAAAGTCGCGGGCCGCTTTACGAATAAACTCGATTCGTTCTTCGACGCTTCCCGAAACGTCCAGCAGCAGTACGAGATTGAAAGGCTCGTTGGTAGGCACAACCTTCGTCACCTGGCGCTCGACGCCGTTTTCGTAGACGATGAAGTCTGATTCTTTCATCCCGCCAATCGCGCGCCCGTTGCGATCCGTGACGCTCGCGTTGAAGCGCAGCAACTGTGGCGACGACACGCTCACAAACTGGCCCGGCGGCGCCCGCTTCACGAGCGTTGGCTCTTTTTCAAGCGGCGGCAGCGTCTTCGCGAAGTCGCCAAACATTTTCGGCGAAACTTTGCGGATGGCGTCAATCAGTTGGCTGTCGCCGCTGCGAACAATCGCTCGCGCCGCTTCGGTCAGTGGTCGTTCGTGCAGATCGCTTGGCACCATGCTCGGATCGACGTTCAGCAGAACCACGCCGCGCTGCGTCAGGAAGTCGAGCTGTACCCGCTCTTCTTTGCGCGGCTTCTTCTCGCCCAACTTGCCGGAAATCGTAAACACGCCGGCAGCTTTTTCTTTGATTTTAGGAAGCTCCACATCGCTCAGAAAGCGTGGCTTGCTGGCGCTCCAGACGAAATCAAACTTCACCGCATCAAGCGGAACATCGGCATGAATCGTTCCCGTGTTGGTGGTCACCATGGCCGACTCAACACTGCCGACGATATCGACTGAACCCGCCTGGGTATCAACTGTCACTTTCGAGCGCGGCGGTATGCGCACGATAAGATCAATCCGATCTTTGTCGCGGCGATCGCGCACTTCGATGTCGACGGTATTGCCTTTAGCGGTGGCGTGAACATCGGTGCCGTCAACCGGCGCTCCCATTGAAGTGGCCTCAATGGTGACGTTCTTCTTCTGCTCGTCTACGGCGATCACGCTCACACGCCCGCTACGGCTCTTCACAGTCAGTGAAACCTTTTCGCCGGTGTCTAAGTCGCGCCGGTAAGTCTGCGCTGAAACTGATGTGAGTCCTGCCAGCAACAAAACCAGCGCGCACAAACCTGGGAGCTTTGTATTCTGGGGACGGCTGCGGCCGGGATCAGCCGCGGGGGATTTCAGGAAAAGCATAGGTGTCGATCTTGCCCAAGCGGATGCCAACGGTCAAGCGTCCCGCAGAAAGCACAAGGCAGAAGGCAGAAGGCAGAAGGCAGAAAGCTTGTATCACTCAATCGGCGACAGCGGCTTCGCCGCCGCACAGTGCGGCGGCAACGCCGCGCCGGTCATTGAGCGGTGCATGCCTGGGGATAGTTGCTAATCGAGGTTGATCCGCTATCATACGCAGACTCAATCAATCCAGGGGGTAGCATGTTAGAAGCGAAGGCTGTGCTGGAAACCGAAGAGAAGCTTTTCATTCACAACCTCGTTAAGCGCGATCCGCGCGCGGGGCTGGCCGAAGACGTGCGTCGTGGTCTCTCGACGCAGCCCAAGCGGTTTCTGCCAAAATACTTTTACGATCAACTGGGCTCGCAACTCTTCGAGGCTATTTGCCTGTTGCCCGAGTATTACCTGACGCGCGCTGAGAATGAAATTCTTGATCGTTATGCTGATGAAATTGTGACTTCAGTCGCGGGCGATATCACGCTCATCGAGATGGGCAGCGGCAGCGCCTCGAAAACGCGTCTGCTGATTGAAGCGCTGTTGCGCAAACAAGCTGAGCTGCTTTTCATTCCGGTTGATATTTCCGCATCGGCGCTCGACAGCAGTTCGCGCATACTGTTGCAGTCGTATCCACAACTCCGGATCGAAGCTTACGCCGCCGACTATTTCGCCGGGCTGGCAGAGTTAAGCAAGGAACAGCGGGGCCGAACTCTGGCGCTCTTTCTCGGTTCCAACATCAGCAACTTTGATCCGGATGAGGCGCTGAAATTTCTGCGCGCACTCAGACAAATGTTACGCGCCGGCGATGCGTTGCTGCTCGGCGCCGACTTGAAGAAAGATAAGGGTATGCTCGAAGCGGCCTACAATGATGCGCTCGGGGTGACTGCGGCGTTTAATCTAAACGTGCTGGCGCGCATCAATCGCGAACTTGGCGGCAACTTCGATCTCCGTGCGTTCCAGCATCGCGCCTTCTACAACGATACCGTGGGCCGGGTTGAGATCTACATTGAGAGTACACGCGAACAGACCGTTGCGATTAGCCAACTTGGGATGGAGGTTCAGTTTGCTGCGGGCGAACAGATTCATACTGAGAACTCTTACAAGTATGACTTGAACGACATCGCGAAGTTGGCTTCCGAGACGGGATTCGTTCACGGTCGCACCTGGCTCGACTCGCAGGAGCGCTTCAGCAGCAATCTGTTGTTGGCAGTTTGACTCTAATGCAAAAGAGCGGGGGCAAGCCCGCCTTCCCAACCTCGAGCTTACCAACTGAGCGCCGAGAGTTACGGTTGAGAAGCTTTCAAGGTTGGAATTGCCATTCGACTCAAACATCTCTCAGGTCAGGAAGGTGGGCTTGCCCCCGCTCATAGTTTGTTCACCTTCATGATGTCGGAATCAATCAAAGCGCCGCTGGTTGAATTTTGCGATGTAAGTTTCTTTCATGCTGCGGCTCCTGCTCCCGTTATCTCTCATCTCACGTTTTCAGTTCAGCAGGGCGAGACATTGGTCCTGCTGGGCGAGTCCGGTTGCGGCAAGACTACTACTCTCAAACTCATCAACCGTCTTTTGTCGCCCACCTCCGGCGAAGTGAAGGTTGAGGGTCAGTCTACGACCGCCTGGGATCCGATTCGCCTGCGCCGCCGCACCGGTTACGTGATTCAGGAAGGCGGCCTCTTCCCACACTTCGATGTCGCGAGAAATGTTGGTCTGGTTCCGGCTCTCGAAGGCTGGGAGAAAAATAAGATCGAGAGTCGGGTTGTCGAGCTGCTGTCTATCGTCGGTCTCGATCCTCATGAGTTTGCCAGTCGTTATCCGGGAGAATTGTCGGGCGGCCAGCGGCAGCGCGTCGGGGTTGCGCGCGCGCTCGCTGCCGAGCCGCCGCTGCTTTTGTTGGACGAGCCATTCGGCGCGCTCGACCCTTTAACGCGCGCGAGCCTGCAACGCCAGTTTGTTGAACTCACCCGGCGACTTAAAAAAACTGCCGTCTTTGTTACCCACGATGTGCGCGAGGCGTTGCTGGTCGGTTCCCACATCGGCCTGATGCAAAAAGGAAGACTGCTGCTGCTCGAGACGCCTGAAAACTTTCTTAAATCAAAAAACGAATACGCGCTCGCTTACATAGAAACTCTCGACCTTGCTCCCGGTAGTTCGCATCCAGCGGAGGAAAGCAAGTGAGCTTCTGGCATTTCCTCCAGCAGAACTGGCCGGAGCTGTTGCAGCATTTGCGCGAGCATCTGTGGCTGGTCTTTGTCTCGACTCTGATCGCCGTAGCTATCGGCCTGCCCACCGGCATACTCCTGACGCGAAAAAAATCTTTGCGCGGTCCGATCCTTGGCATCGCCAACGTGATGCAGACGATTCCCAGCCTGGCGCTGTTTGGTTTTCTGATTCCACTCCCGTTCATTGGCGGCATCGGCGCGCGCACCGCGATTGTAGCGCTGGTGCTCTATTCGCTGCTGCCGATTATTCGCAACACCGTGACCGGCATTCTGGGAGTTGATCCGAATGTGCGCGAAGCCGCCGTGGCGATGGGTATGACTGGCAGTCAGGTGCTTTGGCAGGTTGAGTTGCCTTTGGCGATGGCCGTGATAATTACGGGCGTAAGAGTGGCGTTGGTGATCGCTATTGGAGTTACCACAATTGCGGCGGCGGTCGGAGCGGGCGGCCTGGGAGTTTTCATTTTTCGTGGCATTAGGCAGTTTGACAACAACCTGCTGCTCGCCGGCGCTGTCCCGGCGGCCTTATTGGCTTTAACTGCAGACTTTGGACTGGGATTGGTTGAACGCTACTTTTCGGTGACACGCCGGCGAAAGGCAGTTGCCACTTCCGGACGGCGAAAATTTGCGATTGGCGCGGTGACTGCAATCGTTGCTGCGATCGTGACCGGAGTCTATGTAGGTTCGCGCGATAAACCCTCGCACGGCTTTCTGCCGAATAGCGTGCGCGTTGTTGTTGGCTCGAAAGATTTCACTGAGTCGGCAATTCTCGGCGAGATCGTCGCGCAGATGCTCGAAGCGCGTGGCGTCACGGTCGAACGCAAGTTTGAGTTGGGTGGAAACCTCCCGCACGAAGGACTGCTGGCAGGCAAGATCGACGTCTATCCCGAATACACCGGCACGTCATACACGGCAATACTGAAACACGCGCCCATAACTGACCCCCGCGCGGTTTACGAACAGGTGAAGCAGGAGTATGCCGAGAAATTCAAGGTCGCGGTCAGCGAGCCGCTGGGTTTCGACAACACTTTCGCTATCCTCGTGCGCGGCGCGGAAGCCAGGCGGCTCAAGCTGAAAACGATTTCCGATGCGATCCCTTACGCGCGCGGTTGGCGCGCCGGGTTTGGGCAGGATTTCATGTCGCGGGAGGATGGTTATCCGGGATTCGTGAAAGCCTACGGGTTGAAGTTTGCCGATCAGCCACGCGAAATGGATCTTTCGCTCACTTACATTGCCTTGTCTTCGGGTAAAGTTGATTTGATAGCGGGCAATTCAACCGAAGGAAGAATCGCGAAGCTGGATTTGGTGCAACTCGAGGACGACCGTCATTATTTTCCACCTTACGAAGGCGTTTACCTGATACACCAGGATTCACGCGCGCGCGTGGTGGCCTTAAATGAGGTGCTGGCTAAGCTGGCGCATTCGATTTCGACTGAAGAGATGCGACAGTTAAACTACGAAGTCGATGCCAACAAGCGCGGGCAAGCCGACGTGGTGCGCGAATGGATTAAGAAGAAAGGCTTCTGAAACAGTAGGAAAATGCTTGAGTCCCGGAGGGACGTAATATTTATAGCAACAAGTTAACCGCCGAATGTCTTCGGCCCATTTATGGGCGGCAGAACATTTCGACTCCTGGCAGAGCTTCAAATCAATTGAGGCGGTCGTTTCTATAAACATTTCGCCGCTCTGCGGGTCTAAGAAAGATTGAGAGCCATCGACAATCCGTAATTATTGTTTCGTTGGGAAGGAAGCTGTTATGCGATATTTCATGACTGTTGTTGTTTGCTTCATTGTTGTATCTCTGTTCTTTCAAACGATCCCCTGCGCTCAAACCCAAGCACCCACAAAACCGCCTGAGACTGTTTACTTGCTGAGGCCCGCGCACATCTTTGATGGCGAGTCGGCGCAGTTGCATGACGGTTGGGTTGTGCTCGTGCGTGGCGAAAGGATCGAAGCGGTAGGCAGCGCGAGCGAGATCAAGGCTCCAGCCGATGCGAAGGTGATCGACTTGCCCGGGCTGACCTTGATGCCCGGACTAATCGACGCGCATTCGCACGTCCTGCTTCATCCCTACAGCGAAACCATTTGGAACGATCAGGTGGCCCGCGAAGCGCTGAGCCTGCGCGTAGCGCGGGCCACCAATCACCTGCGCAGCACGCTGCTTGCCGGATTCACGACCATTCGTGATCTGGGCACAGAGGGCGCCGGGTACGCGGATGTCGGGTTGAAACAGGCAGTACAACAAGGAATCATTCCGGGCCCTCGGATGTTGGTGGCCACGCGCGCGATTGTCGCGACGGGAAGTTATGGCCCCAAAGGTTACGCCTCCGAATGGACCGTTCCTCAAGGCGCAGAGGAAGCAGATGGCGTTGATGGTCTGACGCGCGTCGTGCGTGAACAAATCGGCAAGGGTGCAGACTGGATCAAGGTCTACGCCGACTATCGCTGGGGAACTGGCGGTACGGCGCACGCGACATTTACGCTGGATGAACTGAAGCTGGCGGTTGAAGTCGCAAAGAGCGCCGGCATTCCGGTGTCGGCGCACGCAACGAGCACGGAAGGAGCGCGGCGCGCAATTCTTGCCGGCGTCGAGACGATCGAACATGGCGACGGCGGCACGCCGGAATTGTTTCAATTGATGAAGCAGCACAACACTGCGCTTTGTCCCACCCTGTCCGTCGCCAGCGGTCCGAATATCGACAAGAAGAAAGTTGTTTTCAAGCAGGCGCTGGAAGCCGGCGTGACCATTGCGAGCGGCAGCGACGTGGGCGTATTCGCTCACGGCGACAACGCCCGCGAGATCGAGACGATGGTGAGCTGGGGAATGCCGATGATCGATGCGTTGCGTTCGGCCACTTCCATTGATGCGCGCGTATTGCATATGGAAGATAAAATTGGTCAGGTCAAGACAGGACTGCTTGCAGACTTGATCGCCGTGGAAGGTGAGCCCACGCGCGACATTTCGGCGTTGCGTCGTGTACGGTTTGTAATGAAGGGCGGCGAGGTTTACCGTAGCGATAAATGAGTTTCGCTGGGAGCGCGGGCATCCTGCCCGCTCACGAAGCGGAAGATACGGACAGCAAAAGAAAGAAGCAGGCAGGATGCCTGCGCTCCCAGGAGGACATGCAATGACAATACTAGATCTAATTGTGCTTCTTATCATCGCCGGGCTTTGTGGTTCTCTCGGGCAGGCGATCAGTGGTTATTCACGAGGCGGATGTCTGGTGTCGATTGCCCTGGGATTTATTGGCGCGGTTTTGGGAATGTGGCTAGCCGCGAAGTTGCGATTGCCCGAACTGTTTTCAATTCAGATCGGCACTACGCATTTTCCCATTGTCTGGTCGATCATTGGTTCGGCTCTGTTTGTTGCCGTTATCACATTGCTCACCAGGCGACGGCCATGACCGCTCGGCCGACACACCCGCAGCGACGTCATCGTCGGCACGCCTCTCTACCTCTCTCCCGAGCAGGCAACCGGAAAGGCCATCGATGGACGCAGTGATCTGGCATATTTCAAGAAGGAACTGCGCGCGAAGCTAGGGAAGCGTCACCGCGCGAACTTTTTGTTCCTGCCGTTTGCGATACTCCTCGAGCTTTGAGCGCAGCTCGGGCCGGCTGTTCGCGAGTATGGCAATCGCGAAGAGCGCCGCATTGATGGCGCCGGGTTTACCGATCGCCAAAGTGCCGACTGGAATGCCGGCCGGCATTTGCACGGTGGCCAGTAGCGAATCCATGCCGTTTAACGCGTCGCTTTTCATCGGTACACCAAGCACCGGCAGAATAGTGTGCGCCGCCATGACGCCGGCGAGGTGGGCCGCTCCTCCGGCAGCGGCGATGATCACTTCCAAACCACGCGAAGCTGCGGTTGAGGAAAACTCGGTGGCCAATTGCGGCGTGCGATGAGCTGACATGACGTGACATTCGTGCGCTACACCAAACTCTGTCAGCGTTTCGTCCGCATGACGCATCGCGTCCCAGTCAGACTTGCTGCCCATGATGACGGCGACCAGTGGAGAATTTCGGATTTCGAATTTCGGATTTCGAATTTTTGAATCCTGTTGAATTTTTGAACCACTAAGCTTCTTAGGCATCTCTTTGGTCTTCCCCTATTAAGACCCACGACAATTGTTCAGCGTGAGTCAGTTGGCAAATTCGAAATCCGCATTCCGAAATCCGAAATTCTACTATTCCGTGTTCGGCCCCTTTTCATCTTTGATCTCTTCGCTCTCAGGATTCTGTGCACCAGGCACTGAGAGCTCCGCTTCTGACTTATCGGGCTCGCGCAGTTTCTCGGTCGGCCCTACCTCGTTATTTGCCGAGTCGCTAGTTTGCTCTTTGTCGTTCGCGTCTGCTGTTACCTTCATTGCATTCCCCTTCATTCCATTGTCAGTTGTCCGGCAAATCCGCAATCCGAAATCCGCATTCCGAAATTCTAAGCCCCCTGGTCGAGTGAGTAGCCGCGCTCGCCGTCAAAGTTGTAAAGATTTTCGGTCTTGATGAAATCGAACCCAGCGTCGGCGAAGCACTGGAGGAGCGAGATGATTTGCGGATGAGATACTCCGCTCCCTGTGTCTGATAGAAAGCGACAGCGCCAGTGATCAGAACAAAACGTTTCAGCATGACCACCGGGCCAGACTTTCACACCGCGATTGCTCATCATCTCAAGTTTCGTACCGTCGCCGCTGAGTTTGCTCAGCGCGTCGCCGAGTTCATTAGCTGTGCCCTTGGTCCAGTCAAGGAAAACATCAACGCCGACGAGATCTTTTTTGGCTCGTGGTCGCTGCCTCGCAGGCACTTCGGTAGCGGCATCCCAATCTTCAATACGTTTGTACCTGGCAGTTTTCAAAGTCTGCGGCGTCTGGCCCACCCGCTCGGCCACCGCCTCGGCGAACTCTTTCGTGCCGACTTTCTGCTTGCTCTTGCCGTCTTCGTAAATGTCGTAAGTGTGAACGCCATCCTCAATGGTTCGCAGCCAGGCGTTGTGCACGCGCTCCGCGACTTCAGTCTCGCCGATATGCACCAGCATCATGACAGCGCCTAAAAGTAAACCTGACGGGTTTGCCAAATTTTGCCCGGCGCGGCGCGGCGCCGATCCATGAATCGCTTCAAACATCGACACGTGCTCGCCGATGTTAGCCGAACCCGCGAGTCCCACCGAACCGGCAATCTGCGCCGCCACGTCAGACAGCACGTCGCCGTACAAATTCGGCATGACGATCACATCAAAAACTTCCGGCGTGTCCGCCATTTTCGCAGCCCCGATGTCCACGATCCAATGCTCGTTTTCAATGTCCCGGTACTCGACCGCGATCTCGTCAAACACTTTGTGAAACAGGCCGTCGGTCAGTTTCATGATGTTGTCTTTAGTGAAGCAGGTGACCTTTTTGCGGTTGTTCCGGACGGCGTATTCAAAAGCGTGACGGACGATTTTCTCAGAACCCGGTCGCGAGATTAGTTTCAGACACTGCATCACTTGTTCGGTTTGCCGGTGCTCGATGCCCGCGTAGAGGTCTTCTTCGTTTTCACGCACGATCACTATGTCCATGATCGGGTGTTTGGTGTCAACGAAAGGGTGATAGGAAACGCAGGGACGAACGTTGGCGAAGAGGCCAAGTGTCTTACGCACCGTAACGTTGAGACTCTTGAAGCCGCCGCCCTGTGGCGTTGTGATTGGGGCCTTGAGAAAAACTTTGGTGCGGCGCAAAGAATCCCAGGAGCTGGGCTCGATACCGGAACTGTTTCCGGACAGGTAAACCTTCTCACCGATGTCTATTGTTTCAATCTCAAGGTTGGCGCCGGCCTCTTTGAGAATGTGCAGCGTGGCGGCCATTATCTCCGGGCCAATGCCGTCGCCATGCGCGACGGTGATAGGGATAGGTGTAGACATAATGTCCAACAAACCTTTCGTTCATTGATAAATTAAGAGGGAAGCAATATAAGCTATGAGCTTGGGCCTAAGCAATCTGGCCAACTTTTTGATTCGTTTCCCACCTACGATATGAAACGTGCGTTTGTAATTCTCTTGATCATGCTTGCCGCCAGCGGTGTTGTCGATGCCGGGCAACAGACGTCCAAACCTGCGGGTGTAAGCGAGGCGTCTGCGACCGAACGGAAGACTTGGGACGCCCTAAAAGAGCGCTTCACAAAATATTCGAATTACATGTCGGGGAACATTTGGTCGTTGATCCATACCTACGAATCCCAGGCTGAAATGGAGCAGAGCCTCAAGTTGTTCGAATCCATTATGGTGTCGCTGGCCAGCGACGATCCGGCAACGCTGAAAAGATTTGACGGGCCGAAGGGTTATAAGTCGCAGCTCGTGCAGTTCATGAATTCAAAGGATGACACCGTCAGCGGTTTCGCGGCTTTTCTTCTAGCTATCATTGGCGATATGAAGTATGCGCCACAGATTGCCGCATTACTAACCCGGAACATTAACCTGCCACCGGACAAGTATCCGCCAATTACGGTGCGAGGCCGAGCGGCCGTGGCATTGAGTTTGTTGGGGGCCAAACAATACACCGAACAAATTGTGCCGCTGCTCAAGAGCCAGAATGACTACGATCGTTCTGGCGCAGCTATGGCGCTCGGTTATCTAAAGGCAACCGAACACGCTAAAGAAGTGGTCGAACTTCTGCTAAGTGAGGATCTCAATCTTCATGACGATGATAGTGCAATCCACGCTCTGTTCGAGATGGGTGTAGCGGCGAACTACAAGAAAGAAATCGCGCAGGTCTTGGGCGTCGAAAGGCGTTGGGAAACATCGAAGACCGCAGCTTACGCGCTCGTGCGTCTAGGAGCCAAAGAGTACGCTAAAGACATTGCCAGGCGCCTTGAGTTTCAAATTGGACAAGGGGACGCGGCCAAGGCCCTCGCTCTTCTTGGGGCCAAGGAATATGCAAATGAAATCGCATCGTTGCTAAGCAACGAGGATTCTTTTACCCGGGAGAAAGCGGCTCTCGCTCTGGGAATTCTTGGCGCTAGAGACCATGCACCGGCGCTTGCCAAACTGCTGAAGGACAACGAGTGGTGGGTAAGGATGGGCGCGGCCAAAGCACTTGTTTTAATGGAGGCAACGGAATATTCAAGAGAGGTGCTCCCGATCATCGCCGAGCAGAAGGGCGGCGCCTATTTTGACCCCAGTGATTTCAATGAGTTAGTGACTGAGCAGGTAAATCAGTTAGATACCCGCTTCCGGGCACAATTGACCCGAATGAAGGGGCAATTACCTGCCAGTAGGCTTGAACTGCAAACGGGGGCTGGGGCATACTTAGCGCGGTCAGGGGTTCCTGCTCTCGCGCATCAGTGGTGACTGCGCCTGTCCTGTCGGAGATCGTGAGCGACCCGCGTTCGGCTGGAGGAGAGAGTTAGGCAATTGTTAACTGGTTGGAAGCCGCTCTCGCATTTTAGAGCAAACGGGCTCGTCGCGTTTCGCCTGAAGAGGTCAAGTAGATCCCCGCTTGAGTCTAGCGATTCAAACCCGCCCGCGCTTCACACGATTCAAAGGATAGAAAAAGATGGGTACGAAACTTTATGTGGGAAACCTCTCGTTCCGCACAACGAGCGAGGAACTGCGCGATGCCTTCGCCGCAGTAGGTACAGTAGAGTCAGCTTCAGTAATTGAAGATCGTGACACAGGCCGCTCGCGCGGTTTTGCTTTTGTCGAGATGGGAACTGCGGAAGAAGCCGCAGCGGCCATTGAGCAATTTAACGGCAAAGACTTTGGTGGTCGAAATCTGACCGTGAACGAAGCGAAGCCAAGAGCTGATCGCGGGGGTCGCGGCGGCGGTTACGGCGGTGGCCGAGATCGCGGCGGTTATAGCGGCGAAGATCGTGGCGGCGGTGGTGGTTACGAACGCGAGCCGCGCTGGTAAAAGAACAGTGATGAGTGATGAGTAATGAGTGATGAGCAAGCGCTTTGAAAGCGTGCGTTCATAAAATCAAATTTACTCATCACTCATCACTCATCACTATTTCCGTGCTGCCGGCGTGATCTTAAGCGTGATTCGCTGGCCGCCGCGCATCAATTCAACTTCATATTCCTGCCCGGCCTTCATTTCGCCGAGGGCGTAGGTGTAATCGTAAACGTTACGCACGTCGTGGCCGGCAAGCTTCACAATCTTGTCGCCCGCTTTGATTCCGGCCTTGGATGCCGGCGAATCGTCACGCACACCGTCAAGAGATAATCCGTCACTTGAATCTGCGTAGTTGGGAATCGTGCCCAGGTAGACGCGAAAACCGGTGGCGCGTCCGGTCGATTCGCTCTTTGCGACTGTGTATACAGGGCGCTTGTCGTTGGCATCGATATCATAAATCACACGCGCGACTAGCTTCAGTATGCGCGCTTCGTCTGCGTAGTTGATCTTGTCGGCAGTATCGGAAGGCTTGTGATAGTCCTCGTGTGTGCCGGTCCAGAAGAAGAGCACCGGAACTTGTTTGGCGTAGAAAGACGAATGATCGCTCGGGCCGAAACCGTCTTCGTTGAGCGTCAGGTCAAATGGTTTCTCAAACGCGAGGTTGACGACCGGACTATGATCGACTTTCGCCAGCAGCGGATTTTCTCCGCCGAGCGTAGAGCTTGAAGGCCTCGGCATATCTCTGGGAGACTGCGGCTTGTTGCCGACGTTGATTCTTTCCGGGGCGTTGGCGTCAGCGATCAGCTGGCGCCACTCGGGCGCGGTTCCCACGCCGCCGACGATCAGCTTGTTGTCTTTCATCCGCCCAATCATGTCCATATTGATCATGGCCGCGATATTCGCGAGCGGCACGATTGGATGATTGACGTAGTAGTTCGACCCCAACAGACCTTCTTCTTCACCACTGAAGGCCATGAACACAATCGTGCGTCGCGGCTTGAGCTTTTGCGAGGTAAATAGACGAGCGAGTACGAGCATGCCGGCGACGCCTGAAGCGTTATCGTCGGCGCCGTGATGTATGTCGCCTTCGCGCTGCGCGAGACTCCCTTCACCACCGCGACCAAGGTGATCGTAATGCGCGCCGATGACGATGACTTCGTTTTTGAGCGTTGGATCAGAACCGTCGAGAATGCCGACGACGTTGGAGGCCATCACTTCGCGGCGAATGATGTCGACGGACAGCTGTTGCAGAGAGTTGGAGAAACCTAAGCCCGCGAGGCCAGGATTACCAGTCGAGTTTGTGGCGCCTTGAGAATGAGACTTCGCAAAGTCGTTTCCGAGCGAGCTCAGAAACGTCATGTTATCCGCGCCGAAGAGACGAAGCGCTATTTGTTGAGAGATCGCGAGCACAGGGACACCAACCTCGCCCGCATTATCGTACCGCAGTTGGGCCAATCGATCGTCCTTAAAGTTCGGCTCGCGAGCGACAATTATTAATGCTTTCGCTCCAGCATTCCTCGCTGCAATTGCCTTCCAACGAGGGTCTTCATACCGTGCAAATTGGCCGTGCGGGTTGTCGCCATCGCTCGTTCCCGACAATGCTAACGCCACTTTGTTTTTCACCCGGTCGCTCGAATAGTCATCGTACTTCAATTCTGCCGCAGTTATTCCGTAACCAACAAAAACAGCCTCAGTGGTGCCCAGATCAGCATTTGACGAAATTCCGAGCGGCATCCAGTCTTCACCGGCTCGAAGGTTGGTGGAGCCAGTGCTGCCGCCAAAACGAATCGACAAAAGATTGCCGCGGCCCAGTTCAACGCCGGCGACATAAGGAAACTTTTGCAGGTAGCGGTTGGGAGAATCGGCTTCAAGAATCGACATCCCGGGCGTGTCCCAGCCGATGCTGCGACGCAAACCGTAACGCGAAAACTCGCGGGCGATGTATTCAGCGGCGAGGTTGGCGCCGGGGTTTCCGGTGCGACGTCCCTCCAGCTTGTCCGAAGCCAGATACTCGATGTGCGCGCGCAGGCGCTCGACGCTGGGCGCGTGTTGCGTGAAAGTTTGTTGGCCAACAGCAGCGAGTGAAATCGCGGCGATTAGCAGCACAGACGAGAATCGCGTTAGTGATTTGTATTTCATGATCATGTTTGGAATAGGCGAACGGTTGCAGCACCCTTCAACGAGCTCGCGAAGCGAGCGGAAGCTAGTATCCCCGGGCGTGAGCCCGGGGAAAGAACCAGATTATTTAAAGTGAGCCCCGCAGGGGCGACAGAAGATTCGTCTTCATCAAATCAATCATCATTAACGTTCTGTCGCCCTCTTCGAGGGCTCATTCCATCTTCTGTCGGCTGATCCCCGGGCTTACGCCCGGGGCTATTGTCTGCTGCGCCTCCGGCGCTGATGACCACGGCAGGCAGGATGCCTGCGCTCCTTATTCAACCCAATCGGCGATGAACACGTTCGTGTCGCCTTGCTTCTTCGCGTTGCGGTTTGACGCGAAGACGAGTTTCTTGCCATCCGGTGAAAACATCGGGAAACCATCAAACGTGTCGTTGAACGTGATGCGCTCGAGACCGCTGCCGTCAATATTGACCTTGTAGATGTCAAAGTTGCGGCCTTTGGGGTCGTCCATGTTTGAGGCGAACAGAATTCGCTTGCCATCGGGAAAGAAGTAAGGCGCGAAGTTGGCTTTCCCGTTGTGCGTCACCTGACGCTTATTAGATCCATCAGCGTTCATCACCCAGATTTCCAAAGTTGTCGGTCGAATCAAATTTTGCTTGAGCAGGCCGATATAGTTTGACTTCTCTTTTTCCGTTTGCGGATGGTAGGCGCGATAGACGATCTGCTTGCCGTCATAAGACCAGAAGGGGCCACCGTCATATCCAAGTTCATTAGTCAGCCGGCGAACGTGCTTGCCGTTTGCGTCCATCGTGTAGATGTCGAGGTCGCCATCGCGCATGGAAGTGAAGACGAGTTTGCCATTGCGATTGATCGTTGTCTCCGCATCATAGCCGGGCGTATTGGTTAGCTGCTTAAGATCGGAACCATCGGGGCGCGCAGTAAAAATGTCGAACGTCGGATAGACGGCCCAGACATAACCTTTGGAAAAGTCCGGACGCGGTGGACATTCTTTCGCGCCAAGGTGCGTTGAAGAGTAAAGAATGCGGCGGCCGTTCGGGAAAAAGTAAGAGCAGGTGGTGCGTCCGTCTCCAGTCGAGATCAAACGCACATTGCTGCCGTCAATGTTCATCGTGTAGATCTGATCACACTCGCGCCCGTCGCGGGTTGATTGAAAGATTAACTGTTTGCCATCAGCCGCGAAGTAAGCTTCCGCATTTTCGCCACCGAAAGATAGCTGCTTGATGTTCTTGAGATGTTTCTCTTCGGGCAGGCGGAGTTGTTCGGGAGAGGAAGCAGACGGGAGCGAACGCGCGCCAGTTAAGCCGAGAAGGGAGAAGAGAGCCGACGCAGTTAATAATGCAGGAATTATTTTTGCTGATTTCATTGATGTTCAATAAGCTTAGATTGTTATTAGCTCAGGAGCGGGGGCAAGCCCGCCTTCCCGACCTGCGAGACTCTCTCATTGATTCTGCAACCCCAACCTTGAAAGTCTTTCAATCACGAATTAGCAGTTCAAGTTTATTAAGCTCAAGGTCGGGAAGGTGG
>JBDUAQ010000198.1:0-5742 GCA_040004575.1 bacterium | reverse complement strand
AACTAATGGCTGAGTTTATTTGCCGACTAGGGACGCCTGCGGGTGAGGTCGTAACGCGGACGGTGGAAGCGCCGGGCGTCAACGAAGCGCGCGCGCGCCTGGAGCGTGAAGGCTTCCGCGTCTTCAATG
Source organism: bacterium (assembly GCA_040004575.1). Lineage (GTDB taxonomy): Bacteria > Acidobacteriota > Blastocatellia > Pyrinomonadales > Pyrinomonadaceae > PSRF01. Next base: position 5,613 of record JBDUAQ010000198.1, on the reverse strand, counting down.
TTACGCCTCCAAAAACGGGTGGAGTGACGGCGCTCACGCGATTCGGCGGACGAGGCGGCCAACCAAAAGTAAAAGCTTCTGATTTCCTGCTCTTCAACCAGCAACTGGCGGCGCTGGTGCGCGCCGGCATTCCCATCCTGCAAGCCATCTCGATGTTACGTAAGCGCGCCGCGTCAGCACGTCTGCGCGCGGTGCTTGGAGACGTTGAAGATCAGATTCGCGGAGGCGCGGCGCTTTCCCAGGCCTTTGCATCGCAGGGAGGTATCTTCCCCAGAATTTACACGGCTTCAATTCTGGCGGGCGAACGATCGGGCGCGTTGGATGAAGTGCTGCTCCGTTACGTCACTTACATGCGACGCAACGTGGCCTTGCGCCGCAAGATTCGCGGCGCCCTCGCGTACCCGCTCTTCCTGCTCTTCGCGTCGGGCTGCATGGTGACTTTCCTGACCGTCTACGTGGTGCCCCGAATGGCGGATCTGTTTGCCGGATTTGGCACGGAACTACCCGTCGTCACACAAATCGTGCTGGGTCTGTCCAAGTGGCTGTCGTCTAACGTGCTCTGGTTTGGGCCGCTGTTCATTGGTGGCGCCGCCGTCCTGTTTCTCTGGTCTCGGACTGAGTCGGGCCGATTGAGAGTAGATGCACTCCTTTTGAAGATTCCACTAGCCGGTAATCTGGTTATTCAGCTTTCGATCGCGCAAGCCACCCGCTCGCTGGCGACGTTGTTGGCCGGCGGCATCACGCTGGTCGAGTCGTGGGAGATTGCGGCGGAATCGATTACGAACCGCGAATTGCGCCGGCGCAGTTCGGCGATCCTGCCGATGATTCGTGAAGGGCGTACATTTACCGAGAGTCTGGAAGTTGCCGGCTGGGTGCCGATGCTTGCGATTGACATGATAGGAATTGGCGAACGTTCCGGCAGTTTGCGCGAGATGCTTGACGAGGTGGCCGTCTTTTACGACGCCGAATCAGAGGTGCGGCTCGAGCAGTTGACGACCACGCTGGAGCCTGCGATTCTGGTAGTCATGGGTGGAATTGTTGTTACCATTCTCCTGGCCATCTATCTTCCCATCATTCAATCAATTTCCGGCGGTGCGGGAGTTACCGGCCGTCACTAGGCAAGATCGATGATTTTTGAATGAGAAACAGAAAATTCGCACTTCAATGAAAGAAATAACTCAAGAACCAACCAAGACGACGCTGACGCACAAGACGTTAGGTGACACAACCAATGGTGACAATCACGAGCCACCGGAGGTGCGCACAGCGAAGGACCTCGCCCGTCGCTATCGCCTGACTTTCGTCGAACTGCTGCCTACCGATCAAGAGTCGCCGGTTGATTACGTCCTGTTCAATGAAATCCCGGTCGACTTGATGGTGCGTCACCAATTTCTTCCCTTAAAGCGCGATGAAAAAGGATTACACCTCGCGATGGCCGATCCAACCGATCTGGAACGGCTCGACGAGCTCGCCAACGCACTGAAGGCGCGGATTGTTCCTTACGTTGCTACCGCCGGCGCCATCGAAGTGATCTTACGGCGCGGCGATGCCACGCAGCGAGTTTTGCAGGAAGCGGCTTCCGGCTTCCGCATTTCGCTGGTGCGGGAAACGGAGACGGGTGAAGAAGTATTGGATCTCGATCGGCTGGCAACCGATTCCGAGATGTCGCCAATTATCAAGCTCGTCGATTCCATCATTTACAACGCGATGGAGTCGCGCGCGTCTGACATTCACATTGAAACGCGCGACACGGAGGTGCAGGTCAAGTATCGAATTGACGGCGCACTCTACGCCAAAGTTGATCCGATCGACCTTGCTTTCCATCAAACGTTGATCTCGCGCATCAAGGTCATGTCCGAGTTGGACATTGCCGAGCGGCGCGTGCCGCAGGACGGTCGCTTCCGGGTTCGTTACAAAGGCCGCAATGTCGATTTCCGTGTTTCGATCATGCCTACGATTCACGGTGAAGACGCGGTCATTCGTATTCTCGACAAGGAGCAGATCAACGAAGAGTTCAAGAACTTGAATCTTGACGTGGTGGGCTTTGCCGAAGATGACCTGCGAAAGTTTCGCCACTATATCGCTGAGCCTTACGGCATGGTGCTGGTGACTGGGCCCACCGGTTCCGGTAAGACGACTACGCTCTACGCCGCGCTCAACGAAATCAGGAACGAGGAAGACAAGATTGTAACGATCGAGGATCCGGTGGAGTATCAGTTGCACGGCATCACGCAGATTCCGGTTAACGAGAAGAAAGGGCTGACGTTCGACCGCGGCCTGCGTTCGATCCTGCGCCACGACCCCGACAAGATAATGATCGGTGAAATCCGCGACACCGAAACGGCGCAGATTGCCATCCAGTCGGCGTTGACCGGCCACCTTGTTTTCACCACCGTCCACGCAAACAACGTCATCGACGTTATCGGGCGTTTTCTCAACATGGGCGTTGAGCCTTACAACTTTGTTTCGTGCCTGAACTGTGTGTTAGCCCAGCGCTTGATTCGCATGCTTTGTCCTTATTGTAAGCGCCAGTATCGCGCGAAAGAGCAGGAGCTGATTGAGTCAGGACTGAGACCGGAGGAGCACAGCGACCGTCCGTTTTATATGAACGTCGGCTGCGACGCCTGCAACCACACCGGTTATCGTGGCCGCACGGCCATTCACGAGTTGCTCGATCTGTCCGACAATATTCGTGAGATGATCGTTGAGCGGCGGCCGGGCTCGGAGGTTCGCAGGGCGGCCGAGGCCGAAGGGCTGACTAGTTTGCGTGAATCAGCCCTAAAGAAAGTGTTTGCCGGGGTCTCAACGCTGCACGAGATAAACCGGGTTACGTTTGTCGAAGAAGTCAGCGCCGCTCATTAAGGGAATTTACCAGGATTGCCACCGTTTTGAGGAACTGTTCTTTTTGAATTGCGTGTAAGCAAATGAAGCTGGAAGAGTTGCATCTTAGCTTCGCGGACGGCATTATTAGACCACGTTTACCGGGCACTTCGGCCCACCGACCTCCAACGAGAGACTGTTATGAGAATAAAGATAAATACCCGCATCTCTGTTTCCCTGTTGCTGATCTTTTGCCTGCTTGTTTTACCGGCGACTGCCTTCGCCAAAGGCGACAAGCATTTCAAAGAGGGAATGCGCCTTGAGGCGGCCCTGCAATGGGAGAAAGCCGCTCAGGAGTTTACGCTGGCCGTCGCGGCCGATCCTTCGAATCTCGAGTATCAGCTTCATTTTCGCCGGGCGAGCTTCAACGCTTCGCAGTCGTATATGCAGCAGGGGCGTGCGTTGGCGGAGCAGCGGGATTTCGTCGGCGCCTACAATGCGTTTCGTCAGGCATATGGATACGATCCGGTTAACGAGTTGGCAGTTTCTGAAATGGAGCACATGTTACGGCTCCAGGGCGTGAAGGAAGGAACCACGCCGGGTAGTAATAATGGAACAAGCAATTCTGATTCAGGAACGGCCGGCCCATCGAGCGCGCAGGAAGCTGCCCTGGAAGCGCGACCAACTGAGATGCGCGTCATAAGTTATAGCGGCGATCTCAAGGCTTTCATTCGCAGCCTGGCAGAGCAGCTCAATTTGAATGTTATTTTCGACCGCCAGTCGTTTGTCCAACCGCGCACTATCGATATCAATTTGCGCGAGGTCAGCACGGCCCAGGCTCTCGACTACATTTTTCTCCAGGAAGGGCTGTTTTTTCAAAAGCTCAGCCGGCGCACAATTCTGGTCGCCGATCAAACGCGCCGCCCGCAATATCAACAGCTCGTTTTGCGCACCTTCTTTCTCGCCAATAGTGATCCGGAAAAAGCCAAGCAACTGGTAGGGCAGGCAATACCTCCATCAGTTGGCCGACCACAGACCATTGTCGTTGCCGACAAAGACACAAACAGCTTGACCATTCGCGACACCGCTGAGAACGTGCGCTTGATCGGTGAGTTGATCCAAAGCATCGATAAGGATCGCGCCGAAGTTGTGATGGACGTGAACATTTACGAGGTGACGAAAAGCGACTTTCTGCAATTAGGTAATCAACTAGGCACGGCAGACAGGTTTTCTTTAGGCGGCAGTCCTGGCCTTAGTGTCCTTTCCGACGCCGCAACCACCAGCAATACGGCGCACGGCGTGAATTTGAGCGCTATCACGGCCGGCGTTCCCACCGCGTGGGCTGCAGCGCTGGTATTCCCGCAATCCGTGATCACCGCTTTTCAAAGCAAGGGCACTACTAAACTTATCGCTTCCACCCAGGTCCATGCTTTCAACGGGGAGGAATCAACCGCCCGCATTGGACAGCGCGTGCCTGTGCAAACCGCGCAGGCCTATCCATTTGGAGTTCAAACCGGCACTGGCACCGGCACCGGGACGGGTGCATTCCCCACTGGCGGATTCCCCGTAATCAATTACGAGCCGACCGGACTGACTCTGAAGTTTACCCCGCAGGTTTTTCCCAATCAGGACGTACAGGTGAAGATGTCGATCGAATCCAAGGATGTGCTGGGCGCGAGTACCTTGACGCCGACCTTCACTGAGCGAACGATCACCGGAACTGCGCGAGTGCAAAATAATCGCACGATGATGCTGGCAAGTGTGGCGCAGGACATTCAAGCAACCGGCCGCAGGGGACTTCCGATACTCAGTGGGCTCCCGATTGTCGGCCGTTTGTTTTCGTCGCCCACTAACGACAAGCGCCGCATAGACATCGTAATTGCCGTCACGCCGCGCGTCTTGCGCGCGCCGGCAGTTACGCCGCGCGACGAAGAGATGCGCCCGAGTGGAACTTTGCAGTCGCCCACTACGGGTTCACTCGAAGCGATGCTGCGCGAGGCTGACCGCGAGGATCAGTTGGCCGAGTTTCGTCTCCAGCAGAAGAATTCAACTGCCAAAGTGACGCCGGCTTCCACGTCTCCAGGTGTTTTTGGGAACGGCCAGAACAACCCAGCGGGGCAAAGTTCTGCGAAGGCTCCTGCCTACAATCCTGCGCCGGCGCCAGCTGCGAGAGTTAGCGTCCCCGCAGGCGATGACACCGTGGCAATGAATCCAGGCAATCAGCAATCAACCACTGGTAATCAACAAACTGCGAAGGCGCAGAACTCAGGCGAGGAATTGCCGGCATTCGTGCCTGCGCCGAAATCGCTGGTGAGCAGTAGTGCGGCGACGGAAGTTGCTGCCGTGAACACGAATCTAAATTCCGATGCTCGCGCTACGTTGACGAGCATGTCAGCGAAGCCGATCGATGCGGCAATCAGTCCGATCAATCCAAAGGGTCGCGGCGCACAACTGAGCCTGGGCCCAGCGGACCAGTCCATGAAGGTTGGCGAGTCGCGCCGCTTTGCGCTTGACGTGAAGTCAGACGTGACGCTGGCGCTGGCAATTGTCGCGCTGCGATTCGATCCGAAGGTTGTGAAGGTGCGAGCGGTTGGGATCGATGGTAGCGGTGCCGCTGTCACTCAGTCGACCGACGCATCGGGCGTTTGCGTGATTTCCATTTCCAATCTTAGTGGCATGACCGGTCCGGGAACTTTGATCTACATTGACGTGGAAGGCGTCGGGCTCGGCGACGCCGGACTGTTGTTCGATCAAGCTTCCACACATCTCGTGGCAACAGACGCGCGAGACCTG
>JBDUAQ010000045.1:0-19383 GCA_040004575.1 bacterium | reverse complement strand
ACCTCGTCGCGCATCCGCGCAAGGTGCTGTGGATCATGCACCAATACCGCGCGGCCTATAACCTTTGGGACACGCCATTCGATGACCTGTCGACGTATCCGGATGGAGCGCAAGTGCGCGAATGGATCCGCCAGGCTGACAATCGTTTGATTCCGGAAGCAAAGAGAGTTTTTGCAAACTCAAAAACCGTCGCCGACCGGCTACGTCGTTACAACGGAATTGAAAGTCAGCCGCTTTATCATCCACCGCCGCGCGCGGAGAGTTTGCGAGGCGGCGAACAGGGCGACTACATCTTTTATCCCAGCCGGATGGAGCCGCAGAAACGCCAGGAGCTGTTGATTGAAGCGGCGCAGTATCTGCGCACGCCCGTCAAGATAATTCTCGCCGGAGGTTCAGGCGATCCAAAGCGGTACGAATCCCTGGTAAAGAAACTTGGCGTCGGCGATCGGGTTTGCCTGCGCGGCTTCGTGGCGGAGTCGGAAGTGATCGAGCTTTATCGGAACGCGCTCGGCGTTTGTTATTTGCCTTTTGACGAAGACTACGGCTACGTCACGCTGGAGGGTATGCTCTCGGGTAAACCGGTAGTCGTAGCCAGCGACGGCGGTGGCGCCACGGAATTCATCGAACACGAACGCGAAGGGCTGATCGTCTCGCCTGACCCAAAAGCGATCGCCGAAGGCCTCGACTCGCTTTATGCCGACTGGGCACGCGCGCAGGCAATGGGCGCGCGCGGGCAGGAAAAGTTGAAAGCAATGAACCTCTCCTGGCAGCACGTCGTCGAGAGTCTCATCAACGGCGCCGGTTAGCAGAGATCAGAACCCGGATCTCTGACGCTACGAGCTTACTGCCTTCTGCTTTCTTGCAGTGCCGTAGGCACGAAATGTTTATAGATTCCCAATGGAAAAAATGCTGAGCCCATTTATGGGCGAAAGAACGTTTCGCTCCTGTCGGAGCTAAGATGATTTTCTCGGTGCTGGCTATAAATGTTTCGCCGCTATGCGGCTGTCCCTAAGACAAGAATTACTCTATAAACTAAGAATGAACCCGGCGCAATTTAGTCGCCTCGAGGCACTTCTACTCGCCATCAGTCTGCTGGTGGTCGTCGCTTACTTTGCGCAAGTCGGAAAAAATCCGCCGGGCTTTTTTATTGATGAAGCTTCCATCGCTTACAACGCCCACACAATCGCACAACACGGCGTCGATGAGCACGGTGAACATTTCCCGCTCTACTTTCGCGCGTTTGGTGAATACAAAAGTCCCGTTTACATCTATGCGCTGGCTGTGGTCTTTCGCTTCACCGGGCCGAGCGTTTTTGTCGCGCGACTGCTCAGCGCCATCCTCGGTTTGTCAGCCGCGGTACTTCTCGGCTTGCTTGCCTTCCGTATAACGAGCCGGCGTGCTACCGGTATGATCGTCTTCATCGCCGCCGGTCTCACACCCTGGCTCTTTGAAGTGTGTCGTCTGGTCTTTGAGGTGACCTTGCTTCCAACGCTGCTGGCGCTCTTCCTCTTGTTGTTGCACTCCGCTTCGAAACGCGACGAATGGCCGTGGCAAAACTCAGCCGGTCTCGGTCTGCTGCTGGGCTTGATGGTTTACTCTTATTCAGCGGGTCGTCTGCTTGCTCCGCTCTTCGCGCTCGGCCTCGTCTTTTTTGTAACTCGACGGCGCTGGCGCGGGGTGGTTCTCACCTGGATCGTATTCGCGCTGACGCTGGCGCCGCTTGCGGTTTTCAGCGTGCGCAATCCCGGCACGCTCGGCGAGCGCTTCAAGTATGTTACTTACGTTAAGCCGGGAGACTCGCGCACCGAGATCGTTGTGCGGTTCATTAAGAACTACGCGCGCGATTTCAGTCCCAGGAGTTGGCTAATCGCGGGAGACCCCGAGCCGCGCCATCATCTGCCGGGCATGGGCAGCTTGCTGGCAGGCGTCGTCATTCTCGGATTACTCGGCGCGGTTCTGGTTCTGCTGTATCACCGGCGTGAGGCGTGGTGGCGCTTCATTCTTTACGGCCTTGCCGTCTCAGCCGTCCCCGCGTCGCTCACGCTCGATCATTTTCACACCTTGCGCCTGATAGCTCTGCCGATTTTTCTGCTGGTGCTGACTGTGACCGCCATTGAGTTTCTTTGGAGCGCAGGCATCCTGCCTGCGGAGTCTAATGTTGGGCGAGGAAGCGTAAGGCGCGCCCTGCTAGCGGCTTTGGTTCTATTGATCATCGCCCAGGGCGCAGTCTTTCAGCGGCAATTTCACACTGCGCCGCCCCGCGTCGACGCGTTTGATAGTTATTATCCGCAAGTGCTCGATGCGGCGCTCGCGCAACCCGAACGACCCATTTATCTATTCGACAAAACGCCGTCAGCCTACATGTACGCATACTGGTACGCGACGCTTCGCGGCCTCGACTTAAATAACTTTCAACGCGCAACCAAAGACGCACCGCCTCCCGGCGCCGTTGTCATTGGTCACGAGCTACCGTGCACAGATTGCGAAGTGATCATCAGTCGCGGACAGTTTCAGGTTTACAAACAGAAGTGACCGGGCGATCGATTGTTATGGGGATACTGATTGCGAAGCTCAACGTTGGCCTTCACCGTTTCTCAGCGACAACGATGACATTCTTGCCTATCGGCGGAGAGATGACCGACTCGAGCCGGCGGGCAGCGGGAACGATAAAGCGATCATAGAGTTTGACGCTGCCCGGTTCCATTGAGGCTGACTTCAGCAGACGGTACTTAAGCCACCACGGTGCGATGCCCGGCAGATCGAAGTAGGTCGACAAGACCGTCTTGAACCCGGTGCGCCGCAGTTTTTCTTCCAACTCTTGCTTCCGGTAGCGACGCAGGTGGCCTACACGTTCGTCGAAAGCGCCATAAAGCCAGGGCAACGCAGGGACAAACAAGAAAGCGCGCCCGCCATCAACCAGGGTGCTGCGGATTGTCTCGAGTTCCACTTCGTCTTCGGCGATGTGTTCCAGGACGTTGACGTAGATGATTGAGTCGGGCGCCTCTTTTGCCTTGATGAGTGGCGCAGCCTCCGGAAACGTTCCGTGGTAAGTATCAATCTGCGTGGTGGCTCCGAGACGATTCGCATTGGTGACCAGTCGTTCATACATGTCGTTCGACGGCTCGACGAGCGCCAGCGTTTTGCATTGATGCTGTTCCAAAATCAATTTCGAGAAAGAACCAAGTCCCGCGCCCACTTCTACCAGATGCCGGCCCAGAAACGGTTTGAATATTCCCAGTATCCAGCGGTGATAATTCGCAGCCCCATCCATCGCCTCCAATTCCCTGCCCGGGTAGGCGAACTCCTCAGCCGGCGCTGAATCATCGGCGCTCAATTCGCCCTCGGGTGATTCCTGACGGGTCATTGCCGCCGCTCCATTCCGGCGGCTGTCTCGATCGGTTCGATTGGCAGGCGATTGGGTTTGTGGCCGAGGTCGGGCACTTGTCGAAACGAAGCGCGCAGGCTGCAAAACAGGTTGAAGCGTATGACAAACCACAGCGCAATCAGGCCGTCCCGGAAAAGGATCTTCTTACCTTCGGCGTAGGTGCGGCCGTAGTAGCTGATGGGCACTTCGTAAATGGCAACCTTCAGCTTCGCAATCTTTGCTACCACTTCCACTTCAAAACCGAAGCCGCTCGAAACGATCGTCAGGTTGCGAATAATCTCGCCGCGAAAAGCCTTGTAACCGGTTTCGATGTCGGTCATGTTCAGGTTGGTCAGCGCGTTCGAAAGGCAGGTCAGGAATTTGTTGGCGAGGTAGTGATAAAAATAGAGCACGCGCGCCGCTCTGCGAACCAGAAAACGGGAACCGAAAACAACGTCGGCGTGGCCTTGCAGGATTGGGCGAATAACTCCGTAAATTTCCGCCGGATCGTATTCGAGATCGGCGTCCTGCACGATAACTACCTGTCCCGTGGTGAGAGCGAAACCGGTTCTCAGGGCCGCAGTCTTGCCCGCATTGCGTTCGTGACGAACGACGCGCACCCGGGTGTGCATCTCCGCCAACTCGCGCGCCTGTTGGCCGGTGCCATCAGTCGAGCAATCGTCGACGATAATGATCTCAAGCAGACACGGGACCGTCAGCAACTTGCGCACGACCTCGTCGAGCGTCGCCGCTTCGTTGTAAACCGGTACAACCACGGAAAGACACGCCGGGTATTCGTCGATCAACTCCTGATTATTTGACTCAGTGTTACCCATCTCATTACTCATCACTCATCACTTTGTGGCCGCCGTTTTATTCTCGCCTGACGCCATGAAGCCACGCGCAAGTCTACCTGGGTCGCCAGATACTTCCACTTCCTTTAGCCAAAAGTTAAAGCCGTCCAGATTCTTGTCCGGCGGATCGCCCGGGTTGCGATGTAGATACCCGAAGTAGTGAAGCAAGACAAGCGATCGGTTCTCTTCCTTTGTCACAAACTGTTGATTGTTGACAAGCGTCAACAACACCTGGTCCGGCGTCATCGCGCCGCTCCGCAATTTTTCAATGAAGTCCGCGCGCTCAGTGGCTCCCAGCGCGATTCCTGAATGTGCGGCCAACGCGTCAACAAATGCTTCGTTCGTCAGTTGCTTGTACTGCCCCGCAAACTTTGGTCGTCTAACCCAGTCGCGCGCAAACTCGGCCAGGTTAGTTTCAAGCTTTGACTGCTCGTCGAGAGAACTGGCGACCACCCCGCGGCCAATCGCCTCGACATCGGTCAGGAACTCCGCGTAGCGCGGCATCTGACTGTAGGAAGCAACATAAAAGCGATAGACAGTTTGGCTCCAGGATCGATACTGGCCCAGCACGTTAACGGAATCCTCTTTGACTAAATCTCGCCAGTCCCTGGTCTCAAGTGCGAATGGCAGCGGCGCTTCAGTTTTCGCCTGCGGCTCATTCTTCACCACTGCATAGAGATCGTCGCGCCCGTCGAAACGGTTGATGAAACGCAGCCTCCCCGCCAGAACCGCGCGCCCGAGAAAAGTTTCATAGTCGATCCGGCGCTGCGGCTCAATCAAGTTGTTCTCGATGACAACGTAGGACGTAGGCACGCTTTCAAGTAAATCCAGGAAGTTTGCCGGAATAGCGCCGGAAGCAGTCGCCTCCTCGATCTTAATTTCAAACCAGGTGCTGAAGCCTGAGATGCCGACAATAAGAGGCTTCATGTGGTCGGCGGAACGGAGCATGTGGTGATGGTTGACGTGTTCGTTCGCCGGCAACACGACGACCCCGCCGTGCATGGTTGTCTCTTTCAGCCGGAGGGTCACGCCATCGGGAAATACGTCGCCACGCATTAAGCTCAGCGGCGCGGCGTTGAGTTCCATCAAGAGCATCACTGCAATAAGAACGAAAACTGTCCTTTCGCGCAAGCGGGGTTTCTTGTATGCCACGATTTCCGACACCCGCTTTGCGCCGAGTCCTGCGAGGATCGCCAGACCAAGATAGGCGATCATGGAACCACGCATGGCCACACGCATGCCCCTGAAAAGCGGTACCACGTCGTACAGGATGCGGTAAAAGAAAAAATTCCAACCGAGCGAGTAGCAGAAGCCGATGACGGTCCACGCGATGCCGATCCAGAACTCGTCGCTCCTTCGTTCGGAGCGCAAGGTCTCGATGAAGTTGGCATTCTCGCCGCGTCGCAGAAACGCTGGGTACGCGAGACACAAGCGCGTGATGATGGCAACGGCAAGCAACGCGAGTGGGACTTCCGACGTGAGGTGATTGGACAGACCGCCGGTGCGGTCGTAGCCGATTGCCGGGATTGAAACAACAAATGCGAAAACTGCGATCGCATCCAGCCGTTTGATCCACTTCGTTCGCGTCGCACCTGATTCGCCTGCACTCGTCCAGGATCGCAAATTTGAAATCTGAGATCTCACGGGCTGCAACAGCAACGCCGCCAGCGAAAGCAAAATCGGCAGCAACCCCGGAAACAGTCTGAACATTGCCGCGTCGGGCAGGTTGTCGCCCATCCCATGCCACAACTTATTCCGCGGCTCCGCCGATAGCCAATGGCTCGGCCAGGCGGACCAGGCTTTAATTTCATAAATGCTGCGCTTAAGGTTGTAGAGTCTTGCCGCAATTAAATAAGGCAGCATGAACGGGACCAGTCCGAGCGAAGCCAGACCAAGCGCCACCGCGCCACGGCGCCAAAACTTGCGATCACGCCAGGTGTTATGGCGCGTCAAAAGAATCGCTGCCGAAACTGCAAGTGGAATGAGCGAAAAAGTGAACCACGAAATCGTCGATATCCCCGACATGAAAAAGGCGACACCCAGCCACACCGCGCGCTTCCGGCTGCGTTCATGCGCAAACAGGACCAGCGCTTCGAGGACCAGCGGCATCCACATCCCCCAGAGGTAGACCACCTGCGACATCAAGCCGAAGCGAAACGGCACAAACGCGAAGATGATTCCAGCCGTCCAGGCGGCACCGTTTGATCCGGTCAGCGTTCTCACTAAACGGAAGGCGCCGTAGCCGCAGGTCACGAATCCGAAAAACATCGCTATGGCGTGAACCGTCAGCGGTCGCGCGCCCAGCGCAAAGAGCGGAAAGAAAAGCGCGGCGATCCCGTACGAGTGTTCGCTGAAGGCGAGTGTGTAGCGCAGCGGGTAATACAGGTTCGCGTCAAAGAGGTGGACTGGATCGGTAAACGTTTGATGATAGTCCCACCAGAGGACCCACGACATGAAATAAGGATCGCCGGGATCGACGACGGCGTCGCGCAGGCGCGTCACGTAAGGCCAGGTCACCATCGATGTGAAGAGGCAGAAGGTCAGGAAGACAAAAAGTTCACGCGCGACACGGCTAAACTTCACGCGGATCAGCGAGACTCGGCCACGCTTCCCCGTTTCGACTTGTTTATCTTCGCCTTCAGGCTCGACAGCAGATACAGTTGGCATTGTGTTACGAGTACTGACGCCCGAACAGTGTAGATCAGCGGTTGTGGACGAAGATCAAATCCGATCTGCGACAACGTTCAAGTGTTCAGTTTTGGTTCGTTGAGATTTGTCGTCACCAAAGCCTAACCGTTCCTCAACCACGTATAACGGTCGGCGCTTAACTTCGGCGTAGATGCGGCCGATGTACTCGCCGATGATTCCCAATGTGACAGCTGCGCGCCGCCAATAAAGAGCACGGCCGTGAAAATAGAGGTCCAGCCTCGCACCCAGTCGTTCGTATAAAGACGAATAATCAGAGCATAGAGTATTCCGGCGAACGCCAAGCCAATCGAGAGAAAGCCAACCCACAAAGCCAGTCGGAGCGGCGTCAGCGAAAAGGAGAGAACGCCGTCCGCCGCAAACTGGAGCATCTTAAGCAGCGGATACTTGCTCGCGCCGGCGCGTCGTTCCGCCCGGGCGTACATCACGGCTATCTGGCGGAATCCGATCCAACTCACCATGCCTCGCAGAAAGCGATCGCGCTCCGAGCTGATGACCGAAGTTGCGCGACAAGGACGCGCGCGCGCTTGTCTTCATTCTGAATTGCACGCAACAAATCAATCGTCTCGTCGTTGCTGCCGTCGTCAACGTATACGATCTCAAAGTCGAAACCGCCGCTGCAAGCGTGGCGACGAGTTGGCGGTTGGTCGCGACGATGACCTGTTCTTCGTTGTAGCAGGGGACGATTACAGAAATCAGCATCTTCCAAGGCACCTTCCAAAACAACCTTACGCGCCTAATTCCGAAACGGGCGCGACTTTATCACAACGCGAAGGGGTTTTGCCGCTGGTCACGAGGTACGATCCCGGGAAAGTACACAAAACTACACCAACTACATTCGTGTCAGTTCGTGTCCTTTCGTGGATTGCGCTGGATCACTGGTATATAGTCCGTCTTCCCTATGAAACGCCTTCGAGCTTCCGCAACCATTCGCCGCCTGTTAAGTGAAGCTCAGCTTCTTTTTCACGCCGCTTCTCGATTACCTGCGCCACCCCGCGGAACTCGCGGCGCATTGGGATTTTCGACTTTTGAATTTTTCGGCCATCGTGCTCGCGCTCGCTTGCGGCATCGTCTTGCTTAAGCGACGCCAGTTTGCACTAGCAACCTACGCGCTTTTGGCGGTGCTGGTCGCGCTTTCGTCCGCGCTGCTACAATCGCAGGCGCGCTACGCGATGGTTGTCTTCCCTGTTTACCTGGTGCTCGGAACCGTGGGCCGCCGCGCCAAGCTTGACCAGCTGATTCGTGCCGTCTTTCTGGTGCTGTTCGCCTTGATGTGCGCATTGTTTGCGGCGCACTTTACGTCGGCGTTATCGTGAGGGAAGCCAGTGGTCAGTGACCAGTGATCAGTGATCAGTGGTCAGAAGCTGAACCAAGCACTACCGACCAACTGACCACCGACCGACTGGCCACTGACCACTGACCACTTTTCATGAACCTCGCTTACTTCAGCCCACTGAACCCACAGCCCTCCGGGATTTCAGACTACAGCGAAGAGCTGCTGCCTTATCTCGCAGCAGAAAATGAGATCACTCTATTCGTCGACGGCTTTCAACCTTCAAGTGCGGAGATACGCGCACACTTTACCTGGCATGATTACCGCCGCGACCCATCGGTGCTGAAAACGCTCGGCGACTACCAGGCGATCGTCTATCACCTGGGAAATGATCATCGTTATCACGCAGGCATGCTCGAGGTGATGCGCGCGCATCCTGGCATTGTCGTCTTCCACGATTTCGCTTTGCAGGATTTTTTCCTCGGGCTAGCCCAGGCGCGCGGTCATGTTGAGATCTATCTGGAAGAGGTATTGGCCTGTCAGGGCTCGCGCGCCACGCGCGAAGCAGCGGAGGCGTTGGAACGCGGCAGCACGCCACCGCACCTGGCGCTGCCTTTGGAGTTTCCACTTAACTGTCGTCTCGCTCGCGAAGCGGAAGGCATCATTGTTCATTCTGAGTGGGCCCGAGCGCGGTTCGCGACGTTCGCATCCTCGGTCCCGGTTGCGCACATCAACATGCCGATTAAGCCGCTGCCGATCAGCGACACAACGCGAGCGGCAACCGGCGCCGTACAAATTGCCAACTTCGGACTCATCACACCGGGCAAAGGAATTGAAAGGGCCTTACGCGCTCTCGCAGCGCTCAAAGCCGATCACAATTTTCACTACACGTTGGTGGGCGAGCCGAATTCGTTTTTCGACGTGCGGGCCCTGGTGCGCAAATACGATATGGAAGACCGCGTTACGATCACCGGGCACTTGCATCTTCAGGAGTTTGAGCGAAGCATCGCAGCAACTGACATTGCGCTTAATCTGCGCGAACGTACGGTAGGCGAAACTTCAGCCAGTCTCTGCCGCATCATGTCGGCCGGCGTTCCGGCAATCGTCTTTAACGTCGGCGCCTTCGCCGAACTACCTGATGACGCAGTTGTCAAAATCGATCAGGACGAGAATGCTGATGCGTTGCTCGAAGCTTATCTGCGCCGGCTCATTGAAGACGCCGGCTTGCGTCAGCGTATAGGCGCGAACGCGCGGCGTTACATCGCTGAAAACCATGACATCAATATTGGCGCCATAAACTACCTTGCGTTCATCCGCCAGGTGATAGCGCGCCGTCCGCGCAAACAGTTGCTCAATAGCGTTGCCGATGAAATTTCTTCGCTCGGCCTGCGCGCAAACAATGATCCGCTTCTGACCCGCATTGCCGAGGACGTCGCCGTCCTTGCTCCGACCGAGGATTGCAGAACCGCGAGCGGTAGCGAGCGGATGCTGAAGTCAACCTTCAAAGAGACCGAGAGTCAATCCACAATCGCGACCGGACCAGTATCACTAGCGCAGGGGACCGACAACGGCAACGGACAACCGCCAAGCTCAAGAACGCCGGACTCGCCGGGCCGTCTACCCAAACTCAAAGGCATCGACTACAAGCGCGCTGCGCTCGACTATCCACACATGCTCGATGCGGAGCGCAGTCATTACCTCCGGACGAAGCCGTTTTATAACCTCGCCAACAAGCCTGACAAGCATCTTGGCGACGGCATGGACGCCGAAACTCAGCGCCACTTCACCGACTTCGCCAACATGGCCGTTGCGCTCGCGCTGCCGCCCGGCGCCAGAATTCTTGATGTCGGTTGCGGCTCAGGCTGGCTCAGCGAATACTTCGCGCGTCTCGGCTACGACATGACAGGAATAGATATCAGTGACGAACTCATCGCGATGGCCCGCGAACGTGTTGCGCGCGTTCCCTATGACGTAGATCATGAGACTCCGCTGCACTGTCGCTTTCTAACTCAGGACATCGAGACGGCGCCGCTTGCCGAAAGGTTCGACGCAGTAATCTGTTACGACTCGCTCCATCACTTCGAAGATGAACGCCAAGTTTTTCCTCACCTGGCGGCGATGCTGGACGTTGGCGGGTTGCTGTTCATTCTTGAAGGCCACAAGCCTTCAGAGGGTTCGGCAACGGAAGATGAATTGCAGGATGTGATGCGCCGGTATGGAACGCTCGAATCGCCTTTCAGTTCCGATTACCTGCGCGAGCTAATTTTGGATAATGGCTTTGCCGTCGTGGGCGATTACGTGAGCGTCAACGGCCTCTTCGAGCGCGAGATGTTGGAAGACAATCAATTGCCCTTGCGCTCGCTCGCCACGGATTACCACTACTTAACTTGCATCAAGGTCGCTGATGGGGCGCCGGGAAGCAGCGTGCCTGATAGCCGAAAACCCGGCGTATTGCGAGCCGAGTTCACTCTGATTGAGCCACTGCCGCGACAAATCGCCGCGGGAGCAGGCCTCAACCTGGCGGTTAGGATCAAGAATACCGGCGATACGCTTTGGCTCAACGGGCAAACAGTGCGCGCCGGCGTTGTAATGCCGGGCCTTCGAATCACTGACAAGCGCGGCGAAGTCGTGAACGAGGCGCACGGCCACCCCATGCTGCCGCGAGCGGTGGCGCCCGGCCAGTCAATCGCGATCGATATCCCTTGCCCAGTCCCATTAATCCCGGGCACCTACACCGTCAAGATCGACCTGGTGGATCAGCATGTTTGCTGGTTTGAAGAAAGAGGATCGCAGCCGCTCGTCTTTAGCTTCGAAGTTGGAAACGATAATGACGCGTGAACAAATCCAAGCGGAGCTGAAGCGGCTTCAACCATGGTTCCATCGCATAGACCTTGGGGATGGCCTCTTCACCAAAACTGAAAGTGTGATGGGTGAGCCGGTTGATCATCCGCTTGGCCCCTGGCAAACGATTCAAAAACTCTTGCCCGGCGACCTGGGCAACAAGTCCCTACTTGATGTCGGCTGTAACGCAGGCTTCTATGCTTTCGCGGCCAAGCGCCGGGGCGCGATGCGGGTACTTGGAGTTGATGGGCAGCGCCAGCACGTTAGACAGGGACTTTTCGTTAGAAAGGTTCTGGGTCTTGAGGTCGAGTTTCGCCGTGTGAATGTCTATGAGTTGAACCAGCGCAGTGTAGGTCAGTTTGATATCACGCTTGCGCTTGGTCTGCTTTATCACCTGAAGCACCCGGTCCTGGCGCTGGAAAATCTCTATCAGGTTACGAAGGACATGCTAATAATCGAGACCGCGATCATGCCAGTCCGGCAAACGCCCAAGTCGTTTGCACATTCATTTGGTTCGGCAAAAGCTCTGCTACATCCACTTGCTTACGTCGAAAATCCTCCCGAAGCGAAAGAGCAGGTCTTCAATTGGTTTCTGCCGGGCGTCGAGGCGCTGACGGCACTGCTGAGGAATACAGGTTTTGTTGAGGTTGAACTGGCGGAACAAAAAGATGATCGGGCAGTGGTTGTGTGTCGCAAACCGCAGGGTGAAAGATCGCCGACAGATGCGCTCAAACACTTCGTCGCCGGCCTTAGACTAGTAGACGGCCCAAAGGCGTGCCAGGCGTCGTCAGAGTTGACGTTCCAACTTAGCGTTGAAAATATTGGGCTGGCGCGCTGGCCGTCGGCTGGTGAAACTCCGAACGACAAGGGCGCTGTTTTTCTGGGCTCACACCTGCTGCGTGATAGTGAAGACGAAGTTGACTGGGACTACGGCCGGGCACGTCTGCCGCGAGATCTTGAACCGGGTGAAACTGCCAGCCTGGAATTGAAAGTGCGCGCGCCGAAGATATCGGGGAGATATATTGTGGAGTTTGACATGGTTGCCGAACACGTCGCCTGGTTTGAAGATCACGGATCGGGCACGCTGCGTCACGATCTGGTGGTGGAATAGTCCACATCAGCCGCGCACGGCGACGATCGTCGATCGTTCTTCAAGCCTATCGCCGAACATGTAGTAATACTTCGCATGACTTACCCTGGCAATGCTGAACCCGAGCATGCCAAACACTTCGCGGTAAACGCCAAGCGAGTAAGTCCACCAGGTGAAGTCGGCCTCAGGATTGCTGGCCAACGATTCAAACCGCGCAATTCGCTCATCAGTCTCCAATAGCGGTGAGACGACGATAATAGTCTCTCTTGTGAGGCGCGCGATCGAGGCCAGGGCCGTAATTTGATCGCTCAAGTGCTCGAGCACCGAGCCGACAATCGCGATGTCAAACTGACCAAGCTCCTTTGGAAGATCGTAGACGTTGCCGTAATAGACCTCAGCTTTGGAATTGAGGAGCCGGTGACAGAGCCAGTACGCGTTCTTCCATTGTTCGACTTCCGCGCCATACTGCTCGGCCCAACGGGCGGGATCGCGATAGTAAAGTTTGTCTTTGAAAGGCAGAAACGTCTGTTGCCGCGCATCGCTCATGTCAAACGACAACACGCGCGACGCTCCACGCTTCTCAGCTTCGAAACTCAGGAAGCCGGTCGCAGCGCCCACGTCCAGCACCGACTTGCCGGCTACGTCCACGCCGCCGACATAATCATCAAACCGCCCGCGCAGATCCCAGTGTGCCGTCACTAAGCCAAAACCAGGCAACTCAATCGCGTGATAGAAGAAGCAATCTTCCAGCCGGTCTATAAAACGCGGCGGCGCGAGTAATGAATTTCTTATTTCACTCATGATTCCACAAGGTCAACCTCTTCACAGGGACCGCGGGCGTCCCGCCCGCAAACGATCCATCACGGATTGATTCGATGCCTAAGATCTGCTCGCGCTGACGGGCTCGTTGCGGGCGGGACGCCCGCGGTCCCGGAGAAGAGGTTGACTTCAAACTCCAACACAGACGGACGCCCCCTACTTCAGGACGCCCTGGACCACCACAACATTAGCAACGCAAGCGTTAACAAAGAAATTACCAAGCCCACCAGGACCGACTTAGGCCGATAAACAAACTCCACGAGATGACTGCCCGCCGGAACGGCGACGCCGCGCAGGTTGTAGTCCACGCGAATGACCTCAACAGATTTTCCATCGACAGACGCGCGCCAGCCCGGGTAGTGGTTTTCGCTCAACACCAGGATCGCGGGCGACCCCGATACGGTTTTCACTTCCACGCGATTCGGCTCGTGTCGCGTTACCTCCGCGCTACCGGGCGTCGTGCTCCCGCTGAAGGCATTTCCCGTGGGCACTTCGACGAGCGCAGTTCGGAGCGGCTCCCAGGATTGGCCGTCGGGAAGTTTGCCGGTGCGAATGATCCCGAGTTCGTCTTGTTCGGTCGCAACGAGTTCGGCATTAACGAGCCACGCGCGCGGCAGCGAGCGTGTGTTTTCGTAAATCTGCAAATAATCAGTTTCCGCTGCCAGATGCCAGCGCCCGCTACCAACAGACGTCGCATCGGCCGCGTCTGCCTGGTTGGCATCACTTTCGCGCGCCGGAAGTTTCTCGATCCAGTCGCTGCGCAACGGTTCGGCTGCGCCATCTTTAAGCAGCGACACGCGCTTGACGTCGAGGGTTAGTTTCGGCGCGCTGTTGATTGCAGTCACTTCGATCTCTCCGCCCGCTACTCGAACTGTTTTCGGAAACTTAAACTGCGCTACATAGGTGTGGCCTTCATAGTTTCCCGAAGAATCGACAACGGGAAAACTCGTGGTCACGGGCGCACGCCGGTGTCGGATTGTTTTCTGAAAGTCCGGGCGATCATGCGACCATTCTGCAGTGTGCTCACCAGCGCGCAATTGAAACTCAAGCTTCTTTCCGTCTTCCGTCCGCAAGCGCACGTACCCGACCACTTCCCCATCCTTCACATCCGCCGCCCAGGCGAGACTGGTAACCAACGCAATGCTGTTCGCTTCAGTCGGCGGCATGGCAAACACCAGGCGTTCCTGATTTATCAGCGACGGTGCACCCAACTCCTCTTGGCCAAAAGGGACGCCGCCGAGATCTATCAACGCCGGCGGGGTATTTGGGGGCGGCGCCGCTGCCAATGGCGAGCGCTCGGCCGCACGGCGGCGCGCTTCGCCCTGCAGACTCTGCTTGAGAAGGTAGCGCACATTGAGGATGTCAAACTCCCGGCCTGGACCGCGCACGCTGCGTTCGGGGTCAGTCAGTTCGCCCCAAAGCTTCATGTCGCCGGCGAGCCTGCTGTAACGCGTGAGACCAAAGCCGTCGTAGCCCGCGGCGTTCTCAATTCCATGCATCATGTAAGTGTCCGGCTGCAACGACAACATGAATTCGCCGAGCTTGAATTTCTCGGCTTCGTCCCGGCCCGTGTTGATAAAGAAGGGTTGAACGTCGGTGAGAATTCTGTAAGGCGTGTTTCCCCGATCGCGTTGCAGATTGCGAAGTAGCCTGACGGATTCGGGCTCGCTCCAGAGGGGATGGACGCGTGTAGGCGAAAGCCGCCAACCACTCGCCTGCCCCCAGAGACAAAGATCGAAAACCAGGATTCCGAACAGGAACGCCAAGCTTGCCAGTCGGGATCGAGAACGGGCTTCGCAATTGCGCGCCAAAATCCATAGGGCGACTGCGCTCAGCAGGGTGATCAGGATCGGAAAGAAGAGTTCAGGGGCGCGCAGGATCGTTACCGGCGCCTGTCTGCCGAGTTGAAAGTTGGCCGGCCTCAACCAAGTCACGGTCAAACAGGTCAGCAAGAAGACCAATCCTCCGGCAGCAGCCACGGCGCGCAGAACCTTGGCGCGCGCGGTGGTAAACGCAAGTGCGGTCAACCCTCTGCCCGCGAGCACAGCCAGCGCGAACTCCACCTCCATCAGGTGACGCGCGGGAACGCGGAAGAGATTGAGAACGGGAATGTAGTAAACCAGCTTGTAGAGATTCAGCGGCAGGAAACGCCCGACTGCCAAAGCCAGACAAACTACAACCACCAACGCCCAGAATTTTGTGCGCGTGTCCGGCTTGAGCAGTAGCGCCACCAACGCCATCATGATAGTTGCCGCGCCCACGTACGCGATGTACTCGCCGACAAATGCAGGTCCTACATAAGGCGCGCGAAACAGTTGTCCATCCCCGCCGCCCATGATGAAAGGCGCGAAGAATGTCAGTACGAATCGTGGTGGCATCGAGAACGAGCTGAAGAAATCGTAAGACGCGGTAGCACGCAAGCTGTTGCGCAGCAATTCAATTGTCGGCAGAATCTGTACTGCGGCCAGGACCACTCCCGCCGACAACAAAACCAAAGACCGCAGATAAGACTTGCGCTCGCGGCCGGACGAGGCGCGCGCCATGACCAATGCGTAGGCTGCTGCAAGCAGAAATGAATAGGCGAAAGTCTGTTGATGTCCGGCAAAGATTTGCACGGCGACGAGTAGCGCGAGCACAACACCGTGCCGTCGTCTGCCAGTCATCCCGTATCGATCCACGGCCCAGAGCACCCAGGGAAGCAGCGCCGCCGTTTGGACGACGTTGGTCTGGCCCACCTTCGCCACCATGAACGCGCTCCACTGCCAAATGATGCTGGTTGCCGCCGCGCCGGCAACGCTGCCTCCGCTTCGTCGCGCATAGAGGTAAGCGCCGAGCGCGGCCAGCATGTAGGTCGAGAGCATCATCAGATTCGTCGCGACAGGTGAGCTGAAGATGAGGTAAAACCAGTTGAGCGGAAACAGCACCCCCGCCTGCGCTGCGCCAAAAAGCGGCATGCCGCTGAACATGTACGGGTTCCAAAGCGGCACATACCCGGCGTGAATCAGATTAGCGACGACGACGCGCATGGGAATGTTAAAAATCACGCCGTCGTCTGGAGAGATAATCAGATTGCCGCGCGTGGCCGGAAAAAAATAAATGAGCGGCAGCAGCGAGACCACTATCGCGGTCGCACAGCTCGGGGTTATTTTAGATTGAAGACTAAATGGAAGACGCATTGAAGAAACGGGAAGTGACGGTTCCGATGGGCGAAACAATCGTCGGCCCCCTGGCTGCTGTCAAACGACTGCTTGTTCTGCACAAGACCGAGGCGGCGTGTGGAGCGCTGTTACTTTTGATGGCTGTTAACCTCTTTGCGGCAATTTCGCGCAAGAGCATCACTAACGATGAAATCGTTCACATTCCGGCCGGATACTACCATCTTGTCGCGGGAAAGTTCCAACTCAACAACGAACACCCGCCGCTTGTGAAGATGTGGGCCGCGCTGCCGCTCCTGTTAATACAGCCAAACGAAACGTTGCCGACATCGGACGAGGCAGTTGGCAACTACTCGCAAGAAACCTGGAAGTATCTGGCACAGTTTTGGCCGAGCAATAAAGACCACCTCGAAGCCATTTCATTTTGGACGCGCTCAATGATGATTCTGCTCACGCTCGGCCTGGGCGTTCTTATTTTCGTCTACGCGCGCGATCTCTTCGGAGCGCGAGCTGGTGTGCTGGCCGTCGCGCTTTACACACTCGAGCCGACGGTGCTTGGGCACGGACGCGTGGTCCACACGGATCTGCCGGCGGCGTTTGCCTATCTGCTCTTCTTCTTTGTGCTTCGTTATTACCTGGCCGTGCGCACGCCGCGACGCGCATTGCTGCTGGGGCTCACAAGCGGGCTGGCGCTGGTGGTTAAGTTTTCCATGATCGTGCTGCTGCCGGTGCTCGCGGGCCTGGCGATCGCCGGCTTAGTCTTTGCGCCGCGTTTGCGGGAGAGTCGCAAGAGGATAGGAATTCATCTGGCGATAGTTGTTTGTGTCATTCTCTTCGTTATTAACGCGGCTTACTACTTTCGCAGTCCGCCGATCGAAGCTGCTGATGTAAAGTGGGTGCAAACGATGTCGGCACCGGACTTCAACCACTGGCTGACATTTTTCAACGTGGGATCGAAGGTCGTGCCAACCTATTGGCTGTTCGGCCAGTACAACGTCATGCTCCACAATCGCGACGGGCATCCAACTTCGCTGCTGGGCCAGTACAGCAGCAAAGGCTGGTGGTACTACTTTCCGGTCGCTTTTGCGCTCAAAACGTCCTTGCCGTTTCTAATTCTCTCTGTCGCAGCACTCGGGTGGGCGCTGTGGTCGCTGTGGAAAAGAGATTGGCGTTTTCTGTGGTTGATTGTGCCTTTTGCAATCTATGTTGCGCTGTCGATGTCGAGCAACATCAATATCGGTGTTCGACATTTCCTGCCTGCATATCTCTTCCTCTTCATCGGCGGCGGGGTGCTCCTCGATCGCCTGCTTAGGGTGAATTACGCGCATCACCTGATGGCCGCTGTAGTGATGCTGACGTTTGGTTGGATGACTGTCGAGATGCTCCGAGCCTACCCTAATTACATTCCTTACATGAATCAGCTCGCGTCGGCACATCCGCACTGGTGGTATCTGTCTGACTCAAACGTGGAGTGGGGTGACGACGCGCGCGCCCTGGCGGAATATCTGCACGCGCGCGGCGAGACTGACGTGCGCGGAGCCCTCTCTGGTGGTTGGGGCACGCTGCAGTTTTATGGCATTGGCTATCATGAAATTTTTCCGAAGCCGGGCCGCGTGATTCCGGAAACGCGTTACGTGGCGATCGGCGCGAGCTTTCTCAACGGTTCGACCATCGCCGTGCCTGAAGACGAGCAGGGAAAACTCGTTTCCGAGGAGCAGCGCATCAACTACCTCGACGAATATCGCCGGCGAGCGCCGGAAGCGACGTTTGGTAACTCGATCTATCTCTATCGCATGAAAGACTAAGGCGATGAGTTTGAACAGCCAGGAGTAAGATGCAAATTTTAGTTCACGTCAAAGATCAACTCGAGTTCGCTACCTAGATAGGATGAGTCCTGGTCCTTCGCTGCGCGGCGAGGTTCAGTACAAAAAGAATCGTGCAAACTACAAAAGGCAAGATTAGCCACGGCGCCAGCGGGTATGATTGCGCTTCACCTTGACCAATCCCCGCGAGTTGGTTCCAAAAAGCATTTCGCCCGTGAGGACAATTCATCGCACCGCGCACGGCTCCCACCAAATTGACGACGAAGGAAATAAATCCTGCCAACACGACCGCGACTGCAGCGAGCTGTCGCTCTGAGAAGCTGGAAAGATAACTGAAACCAACGATGCCGAGACACGCGAATGGCATCGCCGGCATTAGGTAACGCGGGCCAAATTGGCAATCGCCGTCTGAGCTAATGTTGAAGACAAATGCGGCCAACACAATCATCATGCCAATTGCCGTTAGAAACTCGAAGCTGCGTTTAATTTGACGCGGATAGTACGAGAATCCAAACAGGCCCACGGCAAACACGGGCACATAAGACATCAACGCACGTGCATAAAGAACTACTTTGTCGCCAAAGTTCTTCGGGTCAAAATACCAGAAGGTGTCGTCAAAAACGCGGGCTCCCGCCATGTTTGCAAGCCGCAAGGGATTGCCAAAGCTGATTGCGTCGTAGATGAAGAGCGGCAGCAGTCCTGCGAGCAAGCCCAAAAGGAATACTGGCTGAAGTTTCCAGCGGCGCAGTGACAAAAAATAAAGCGCGCAAAGAATCACCATAAAGAACGGCAACATCGAAGTCGTTACTGTCAGCCCCAGGAGCAAACCCGCACCGCCGGACATTAGACACGAGGCGCGCTGGTCCACGCTTCGCCTCGCGAGTTGAAAAATAAAGTAGAAAGCAATCACCAGATAGCCGGTGGCGAGTGCGTCGTGATGCGCGATGCCGGAATAGGAAAAGGCAGTCGTCCCTAGTGCGTAGCTCAGCGTCGCAGCAAGCGGCCAGAAGAGGCTGCCTCCCTCTGCCGTCATTTCGCACGCCATGCCAAAGAGAGCCAAGCTGGAGAATGCGAGGATAAGCGAGGTTGTAAAGAATGTGACGAGGGCCGAAGTTAGTAAGTAATGGTTTACATAAGTCAGCCCGAGTTTGTTGAGCAAGAAGTAAACGATGGCGCCCGCCATAAATTGTCCGGGCTGCTTCGCCGCGTACTTGTGACCGCGGTACTCGAAGACGTCGCCCTTGGTTTGCATCTGAGGCGATGCTGAGCCCTCGAGATAGAAGTGGCCACGCTCGACCATGGCCTCCACGCCGATTTGCTGCAGGTCAAACGCCAGCAGGTTACTGGAATTGATCGCGGCACCATAAGCGAGCCAGAGCAGCAGAAACAGCAACACGCGTAGTCGCGTGGCTGAGGTCTGGCCAAAAATCTTTGCGAGAGTCTTCACCGAGTCACCCT
>JBDUAQ010000044.1:0-19664 GCA_040004575.1 bacterium | reverse complement strand
TGAATGGTGAGAAATATAGTGACTGGTAAAGAGCAGGAGGCAGTAGGCAGTAGGCAGGAAGCAGGAAGCAGAGGCCTGTTTGCGGGGAATCGTGGTTTCCTGCCTACTGCCTATTGCCGACTGCCTACTGGTTTTACGCTGCTCGAGTTGATGATCGTGATCACGATCATCATCATTCTGGCGGCCGTGGTCCTGCCGCAGTATCAAAAAACTATTCTGTCCACTCGCGAAGCGGTCTTGCGTGAAGACCTATCCAAGATGCGCACGCTGCTGGATCAGTATGCCGCCGACAAGCAAAAGTTGCCGCAGTCGCTTGACGATCTGGTTTCCGGCCGCTACGTGCGCGAGCTTCCTAAGGATCCGATTACGGGACAGGCGGACTGGGCGGTGACTACAGGCGAAGATCCGAATTCTTCCAGCGGCGAATCAGGGGTGACGGATGTTCATAGCTCTTCCGGCGATACTTCGTCTGAAGGGACACCCTACAGCGAATGGTAGGAAAATTTCGGATTTCGGATTGCGAATTTCGGATTTCGGAATTCGAATTGGTTTTCCCCTGGAATCCAGTGAGCTACATAGTAGCACTTACGCCAAGCGAAATTCGCAATCCGAAATTCATATGGGAGCACTTACGCGAAGCGAAATTCGCAATCCGAAATCCGCAATCCGAAATTTCCCGATGCCTAACCCTCTAGCCAAAATCGTAAATCCTCGTTACCCCTCAACTGCGCTTGGTTTTGAAAAGGGAATCGCCACCATGGTTCAACTCGAACGTGGTCGCGGCGGTTCATTCAGTTTGCGACGCGCCGCAACCGTTGCCTTGCCGGAAACGCTAATTCACCCCAGCTTCGACGAGCCCAATATTTCTGACTCTCGAGAATTGACCGCGGCTTTGAAAGATTTGGCGACCAGCGCCGGGTTGTTACAACAGAAGAAGTGGTCTGTGTCGTTGCCGGACGCCGCCAGCCGTACTTTGATTTTGACGTTGGAGTCGGCGCCGGCATCGCGCGGCGAACTTGAAGAGGTGCTGACGTGGAAAATGGAACGCGGCTTCGGCACTCCACTCGCTGAGCTTGCGATTTCACGCGAACGATTGCCGGCCGACGCGCAGGGCAAGAATCGCTATCTGGCTATTGCCACTCACACGGCTACTCTGGCTGAATATGAACGCGTCCTGCAGTCGCTTGGCTGGCGCGCCGGCTTGATCGTTCCCCGGCACCTGGGTGAGGGACAATGGCTGACGCAGAATGGATCGCGCGGTGATTCGCTATTGCTCAGCAGTTCCGAGAAAGGATTCACGGCGGTAGTCTTTCGCGGCAAGCAGCCGCTGATAGTCCGGACAGTCGCCTGCGATCCTTCCGAGTGTGAAGACGAGCTGTTTCGTTTGCTGTTGTTTTATCGCGACCGTCGCGGTGGCGAGCCGGAGCAGGTAGCCCAACTGGCGCGAATGCTGATCGTTGGCAAATTACTGAGCAAAGATCGCGCGTGCGAGATTGTTAGTGAAACGTTGGGAACTGATCTACGATCGCTCGACGCTGCGGACGTGGGTTTACAGTTGGTTTCACGCGAGTTAAGCTTTGACGCCATTGCAGCTCCGGCAGGCTTGGCGACGCTATCGTGGCAATAAGACAGGTGCCAGGTACCAGGTCTCAGGTTCCAGGATTTGAGACCTGACACTTGGCACCTGGTACCCGGCACCTGAGACCTGTTTTGAAACTTCTGCGATTTCTGAGACGTAATATCCTGGCATTATGAGCACTTCTGTTGTTCCCCATACTTTGAGTTTTAGTTCAGCAGCTGATCGTGATCTCGTTCTCAGCGCCGCGCAAGGCGTGGAAGGCGGGTTTGAGGAACTTGTCCGACGTTATCAACGGCCCATCAGTGGGTACGTTTACCGGATGGTGGGAGATTACGAGGCAGCGCTCGATCTCACGCAGGAGATTTTCATAAAGATTTACGGGTCGCTTTCGCGCTACCGGCCCGAGTTTAAGTTCTCAACCTGGATTTATAAGATTGCGCATAACTCAGCCATCGATCACCTGCGCCGAAATTCCTGGCGTGAGCGATCGCTCACGATCGGCACGGAAACTGACAACTATGATCTGCCGCTCGAAAGCGCGGGTCTCAGCCCGGAACAGCAAAGCGAGCGTGAAGAGCGGCGGATGGAAATTGAATGGGTGGTGCGCTCATTGCCGACCGGCTATCGCGAGCTGGTCGTTCTGCGTCATTCACAGGATCTGACCTACGAGGAAATTGTCGATGTCACTGGCCTGCCGCTGGGGACGGTTAAGAATCGCCTGTTTCGTGCTCGTGAGATGATGCGACAGCAGTTTCTGACTAGAGGTATCACCGGAATTTAGGTTTCACTCAATCGTGTCTACGAACGCCTACATCTGCGAGAAGGAAAATATCGCCGCTTACATAGAGGGCGAGCTTGAGCCTGCCTTCCATTCAGCCCTCGAGGACCATCTCAAAGAGTGTGCGCCTTGTGCTGCAGAATTGCATGCACAACGTCTCTTCATGTGCGAGCTGGACTCGGTCCTGGCCAGCCCTTTCGATCTTGCGGTCCCGGCAAACTTCGCCCAGGTCGTAGCGGTCAACGCGAAGAGCGACATGCGTGGTATGCGCGATACGGCGGAACATGCGAGGGCTTTACGCTTCTGCATCATTTTGGGTTTGGCAGCCTTTGCCTTGCTCGGGTTCGCCTCCAGCAAGGCTGTGATTCTTAGCGTTAGATCATTTGCCGGTAAGGTATTTGGAGTGCTGGGTTTCTTTGCCGAAGCGATCTTCAATGCCGCGACCGGGTTTACCGTCATATCGCGAGTCTTCAGTCGTGGACTCATCGCGGATTCGCGTCTCGCGGGTTTCGCTGGATTGCTGCTCGTGGTTCTCGCCATTGCTGTTCTTTCCCGCCTGATAGCACGCTATCACCGAACGCGCCTTATCGAATAAGAGCGCGGGCGCGCATGTACATGTCCACTGCTTCAATTGTGTCTGAATCTGTTTCGCGACGCTGCGATCTGCTTTGGTTGCAGCGCCTGCTCAGAACCGGCGCGTTGTTGATCTTCGCCGCCTCTATGATTGCGGTGGTGCACGCCCAAACTCCCTATGAACCTATTCCAGGTGATAGCCCTTGCGTCGTTGAAGGAACTTCCAACACCACGGCCTACTGTGTCGGCCGGTCGTTAAGAATTAATGGCAGCATCAGCGCTCCCAACGGCGCAATAGCCCTCGGGGGCGATGTGATCGTCCAGGGAATTGTGGAAGGCGACGTGGCGGCGATTGGTGGTTCAGTGATTCAGCTTGAAGGGGCGCGCATTAATGGCGACGTGATGGTAGTGGGGGGCACTTACAGGCACGTTGATAAAGAGCCGTTGCGCCGCACGGGCGGCCAAACGATTGTTTACTCGGGTTACGAGCAGGAGTTGCGCAACCTTATGCGGAATCCAAGAGACCTGCTCGCGCCACACTGGTCCGCCAGATACATAGGGTTTCGCATCCTCGCAATTCTCTTCTGGTTCATCGTGTCACTAGCGTTGACCGCGGCGATGCCGGGGACGATAAGCCGCGGAATTGCCCGTCTCCAATTGACGAGTTTGCGTGTGGCGATCATCGGCTTCCTTGGGGCAGTGGTCGTCGGGCCCGGAGCCCTCCTTGCCCTGCGTTACCTGCCGACTCCCGTTAGCGTCCTGGTCGGTCTGCTGGCGTTGTTGTTAATCCTCATCGCCGGGTTGTTTGGTCGCGTGATGATCTACGGCGCGACGGGTCGCTGGCTACAACAAATCGTGGTAAAGCGTAACAAAAACTCGGAAGCGGTGGCCCTTCTCCTGGGCACGACATTTTGGATTACGCTGTCATCCCTGCCCTACGTTTGGCCGTTCGTTGTTACCGTCGTCTGGGTGATGAGCCTCGGCCTTGCCCTGACGGCACGATATCGTGTCGGCTGGAAACGCCCTCAGGAAGTTTGAAACGAAATTTTCACTCTAAAACCTCAAGAAATTCAGACGAATCTTAATCTTTGTGCATCAAAAGCTCTTGCCACCTGATCATCCGTCAGGCTGGCGGATCTTTGTGCAACTTTTTCGAACGCAGGACGTGATACCGCGGTACCCGTATGCTTGCTACGACTTTATTGGGAGCAACTTAGCAAGAACATTCACTGTCGGTCCTGCGTAACAGACTAAGATCATCCAGGGATCATTCAGGGGATCATCCAGGACGCCCGCTCCCAGGGTCCAGAATTTCATAATTGCCGCATTTTTTGTAAGCGAAGAGGAGAGGACTAATGAAAGCGTCGTTTCTAGTAGTCGCGCTGGTTCTTGTTGGCGTACTTGCCGGAGGCACTGCCAACGCACAAACGACCTCAACCACGTCGTCCACTGTTGCGCAAAAAGGAACTGATCTGGGAATCACGGCAAACGGCGCCATCGGCGAAGTTAAAGTGATCGACAACGTGGGGAAGCTACTAATCGTCAAGACCGATGCTGGTTCTTTGGTCACAGTCGCTTTGAGTGACAAGACCATTTACATGCGTCTGGCCCCGGGAGAGAAGACCCTGACGAACGCGACTAAGATTGCGTTTTCCGATGTCGGCGAAGGTGACCGTGTTTGGGCACGCGGAAAGGTTGCTGACGATCAGAAGTCGGTGCCGGCCACCGCTTTGATCGTGATGAACAAGGTGGACATTGCGAAGAAGCAGGAAACAGAGCGAGCCGAATGGAAGAAACGCGGCGTGCTCGGCATCGTTACCGCACTGAAGCCGGAAACTAAAGAGGTCACTATCAGCACTCGAACGATGGCGGGCCCGCAGCCGCTGATCATTCCCATTTCTGACAAAGTCGAGTTACGTCGCTACGCGCCAGACTCGATCAAGTTTTCAGACGCCAGGACAGCAAAGTTTGATGAGCTCAAGGTTGGCGATCAGCTTCGGGCCTTGGGTGAGCGCAACACTGCGGGCACCGCGTTCAATGCCGAAAAGGTAGTAACCGGTTCCTTCAAAACCGTCGCCGGCGTGATTACCGCGATCGACGTGGCGTCTGGAGAAGTTAGGATCAATGACCTCCAGACCAAGCAGCCGTTAACCATCGTGATTAAGCACGACTCTGTATTGCGGAAGTTTCCTGCGGCAAGTGAGATGGGCGGCATGATGATGATGGGTCGGCCGGGCGGCGGTGGCGGCGCGGGTGGACCAACTCCAGCAGCCGGGCCGGGCGGTGGACCAGGAGCGGGACAGGGAGCGGGACAGGGGGCAGGTCGTGGCGGTGGCGGCCTGAACATGCAGGACATGCTCGAACGATTGCCCATCATCGCGATCGCCGACGTAAAAGTTGGCGACACCATTATTGTTTCCAGCACCAAGGGTGCTGACCCAACGCGGCTGACTGCTATCAGTTTTATTTCCGGCGCTGACACGCTGCTCAATCTGTTGGCTGCGAGACAACAACAGGCAGGCGGTCCGGCGACACCAAATCCGGCAGCGGGTCTGGGTAGCGGCATACAATTCGGAATCGGTTTGCCATAAACAAATTCTTTTCAGAACCCGGAGCGCTAGCGACGGGTCTTTAGAGTCATCTTAGGATTTTGATTATGAACGTCTCCAGAAATATTCCGCGACAGACTCTGCTCGTCGCCATGGTCCTGGTGCTATTTGTCACTGCGGGCTTTGCCCAGCAAACGCGCGGTACGCTGCGCGGTGTGATCAAAGACGAGCTTGGCGCGACAATCGTGGGCGCCACGGTTACGGTCACCGACGCGAATGGTGTCGCTAAAACCGTCACTACCAACGGTGAGGGCGCCTACGTTTTCAACGGCCTCGTCCCAGGCAAATATTTGCTTAGCGCGATGGCCCGGGGCTTCGCAAACTCCGATCAGTCTGAGGTTGATGTGACGCGAGGCGCGCAGTCAGTGGACCTGACCTTAAAGGTCACGATTGAAGAGCAAAAGGTAACCATCGCCGCCGAAACTCCGCTTAGCACCGAATCAACTGCCAACGCTAATCAGACGCTCATCACCGGCAAAGACCTTGATGCCTTACCGGATGACCCGGATGAATTGGCGGCGGCGTTGCAGGCGTTGGCTGGTCCTTCGATGGGACCAAACGGCGGGCAAATTTTCGTCGACGGTTTTTCCGGTGGCCGCCTGCCGCCGAAAGAGTCGATCCGCGAGATTCGCATTAATCAAAATCCGTTTGCCGCAGAAAATGATCAACCGTCGGGGCGAATAGATATCTTGACGCGACCGGGTACGGACAAGATTCGCGGCAGCTCGTTCTTCAATTTCCAGGACGAGAGTTTCAACTCGCGCAATCCTTTCGCTACGAGTTCACGCAAGCGCTCACCGTTTCAACTTAGGCAGTATGGCGGAAATCTCGGCGGCCCCCTCGTGAAGAAGAAGGCGTCTTACTTTCTCGATTTTGAGCGACGCGAGATTGATGACAACGAACTCGTTAAAGCTACCGTGCTGGATGCAAATCTCAACCCGTTTGATTTGGGTTTTGGCGTGGTAGTGCCGAGAAGAAACGTCACCTTCAGCCCGCGACTCGACTACCAGATCAATACGAACAACACGCTGATCGCCCGCTACAGCTATTCGCATTCCAGCACCGCTAATGGTGGCGTCAGCGGATTTTCGCTGCCGGAACGCGCCTACAATTCATCCTCGACGCAGCAGAATATTCAACTGACCGAAACGGCGGTGTTGAATGCATCGATGATTAACGAAACGAAATTCCAGTTTACGCGCCAGCGTGCCGAGAGCCTTGCAGACAATTCTCGTCCGGCTCTAAACGTGAGCAGTTCGTTTATCAGCGGCGGCTCGCAGATTGGTCACGTGATAAATACCAGGCAGAATTGGGAACTGCAAAACTTTCTGGCGTGGTCGAAGGGAACGCACGCTTTCAAGTTTGGCGGCCGCATCCGCGGCGTGAAAATCAGCGACATCAACTCCAATAATTTTGGCGGCACCTATACGTTTGCCGGCGCCTTTGTTCCGACTCTGGACGCTAACAATCAACCCCTTACCGACCAACCAGTTTTTGTTGACAGTTTGGAGCGTTATCGCAGAACACTGCTGGGTCAGCGACTGAGTCTGACGCAGACCCAGATTCGCGCCATGGGTGGCGGCGCCTCGCAATTGAGTATTGCATCGGGTGATCCGAAGGCCAGCGTTTCACAAACCGACTTTGGCGTCTACGTCCAGGACGATTGGCGTGTGCGGCCAAACTTCACGTTTAGCTATGGCTTGCGTTATGAGGGCCAGACGAATATCAAGAGCATACTAAACTTCGCGCCTCGCATCGCCTTTGCCTGGTCGCCCGGCGCAGCAAACAGCGCCAAGCCTCCCAAAATGGTAATTCGCGGCGGTGGCGGTGTCTTCTACAATCGTTTTAGCGAGGGCAACACGCTTCAGGCCAATCGCTTCAATGGCATAAATCAACAGCAGTTCTCCCTTCGTGAGGCTTCCCTTTATCTATGCGTAGAAGGACCGCCTGCGAATACAGATTCGGCTTGTCAGTTCAGGCGGGCGACCGGAGAAACGGTAATTGGGCATTTGGAATATAACGCTCCTTCGCCAACGCCTCTGGATTCTTTTCCCGCGCTGCCGCCAATAAGCAGCTTGAATGCGACGCAGCAAATCACCTGGCGCGTGGCCAACGATCTTCAGGCTCCGGTTGTTTATCTCGCCGGCACGCAGGTCGAACGCCAGTTACCGAAACGGTTCACGCTGTTTGCCGGACTATTTTTGATTCGCATTCAGCATGTTATTCGCGCACGCGATGTAAACGCGCCATTGCCGGGTTCGATCACCTTAGTGAATCCTGCCGGGGTGCGGCCTTTCGGGAACATCGGCGAGATTTACCAGTACGAGTCGAGCGGCAGGTTTAACCAAAATCAGTTGTTCATTGGTTTCAATAACAGGTTCAGCAGGGCATTAACATTTTTCTCGAGCTACTCGCTGAGCAAGACTACCAACGACACGGATGGACAAGGCAGCTCGCTGTTTCCCGCCAACTCCTACGACCTGACCGGAGAGTTTGGCCGGGCATCGTTCGACGTGCGGCATCGCTTCACTTTTGCCGGCACGATCAATTTGCCCTGGTGGCAAGTGAGCTTGAATCCCTTCATTGTGGTTAGCTCTGGCGCACCTTTCAACATCACAACCGGGCAGGATACTAATGGTGATCGAGTGTTTACCGAGCGTCCGTCTTTTGCTCCCGCAGGCGTGAATTGCAGTACGCCCGTTGCAAACATTGTCTGCACAAAGTATGGCAACTTTAATTTACAGCCGGCTGTCGGAGAACAATTGATCCCGCGCAATTTCGGCCACGGACCCGGTTTCGCTTCCATTAACATGCGCGTCAGCAAGACCTGGAACTTTGGCGCCATCCATTCGTCAAACGCAGCTAATCAGAGAGGCCAGCGAGATCAGGGCCAGGCCGGCCAGCGAGGTGGCGGCGTTGGCCCAGGTGCGGGCGTCCCGCGAATTCCTGGCGGAGGTGGCGGCGGCCCCGAAGGTGGCGGCGGCGGCGGTCGAGGCGGCGGCAGTGGTGGTTTGGCTGGCATTGGCGGTCCGCCATCCGGCGGAGGAGCCGAAGCCAAGCGCTACAGCATGCAGTTTTCGTTGAACTTTCAAAACATTCTGAACCACGTCAATCTGGCGCCTCCGGTTGGTAACTTGTCGTCTCCGTTCTTTGGACAAAGCCTCTCGCTCAACGGCGGCTTCGGAGGCTTTGGGCCCGGCGGCGGCGGCGGCGGACCAGGCGGTGGCAGCGGCGCCGGCAACCGCAAAATTACAGCGCAAGTGCGCTTCAACTTTTAGCAACTTGAACTTTTCTGAGTAACGCAAACTGTTAGTTTGTGTTACTCGTAATCGTCGTTAACAAGAAGGAATAATCCATGAAGAAAACTCTTCTCCGGTCGCTTTCACTTTTGGCTCTGGCACTCTCTGTTTCAGCGTCTAGTTACGCGCAGACTGAGACTGGCACGAAAGCTACGGGCAGCACCGCTAAAGCTGTTACGGCAGGCGCCAGCGCCACCACGCCGGCGACAGCTATAACGGCGACGACATCTCCCGTCGATTTAGCGAAAGCGGCTGTCGATGCTTTTGGCGGCGACAAGTTTCGGACTATGAAGAACGTGATCCTTCGCGGTTCGGTCGATCTCTATGGACCTGCCTCTACGCAGTCGGTCCCTGGCGGTTTTGTGATTGTCAGCGCCGGCGACAAATTCCGGATGGAGGTTGATGCTCGCCCTCTCTTCAGTTTCAAGCAGATCTTTGATGGCCAGCAGTCTTACAGTTCGCTGCCAGGTGCACAGATGGCTCCAGCGAGTAAATTCGGTATTGCGGTGCTGAATAAATTTGATCAGGCGGGCTATACGGTGACGGCACTTCCCGACAAGAAGAAACAACGCGGATTCCGCATCGCCGACGGTGAGGGAAATGCCACGGACTTCTATCTTGATCCAGCGACCGGTCGAGTTGTGAGTTATACCTTTTCTTTTAACGGCTATAATTTTGGTACTGAGAATAAGAAGTTTAAGGAAGTAGATGGTGTTCTTATTCCGAGTAGTTTTACTCAGCGAATCGAGATGCCGCAGGGGGCCGCCTTCGCCGAATTCAGTGCGAAAGACATAAAGCTCAATCAACCTATGGGCGACGACGTGTTCGCCATGCCGAACTAAGAACCTGAGGGACCCAGCTTTCCGTCCGCCATCTTCAACGCTGCTCAGACAAATGGGCCGCCCTTCCAGGAAGGACGGCCCGGTTTCTTTGTTATCGGGTTTTGTTCCTAAACGTTGGTGAGTTCGGTCTCTTTCGATTTTGTCAGCTCGTCGATCTTGCCGATGTAGGTGTTGGTGAGCTTCTGCACTTCCTCAAGACCGTCGCGCTCATTGTCTTCGGAAATCTCTTTGTCCTTCAACATCTTCTTCAAGCGCTCGTTTGAGTCGCGGCGAATGTTGCGGACCGCAGTGCGATGGTCCTCGGCAATCTCGTGCACCTGTTTCGCAAGTTGCTTGCGACGCTCTTCGGTGAGCGGTGGTATCGGGATTCTGACGAGCTTGCCGTCGTTGGAAGGATTGAGACCGAGGTCTGAGGCGCGGATTGCCTTTTCGATCGGAGCGACCTGCGTCTGATCCCAGGGCTGCACCGTCAACATCGCGGGCTCAGGCGCGTGGACCGAAGCTATTTGATTGAGCGGTGTGGGCGTGCCGTAGTAATCCACGGTCACCGAATCAAGCAGACTCACAGCTGCACGGCCAGTGCGCACGGTTGCCAGTTTTCGTTGGAAGTCGTCGATGACCGTGGCCATGCGCGGTCGCGTCGCTTTGATTACGTCCTGCTCGCTCATAGCTTCTCCAGAACAGTTTGAAGTTGTGAGTTTTAAGTTTTGAGTTCAGACCCAACTGAAAACTCAAAACTTAGAACTCGAAACTAGACTTATTTCCCCAGCCAAACCTTCGTGCCAACTCCCGCCTCACCCGTTACCACGCGCGTGATATTGCCACGCTCTCGCATATTGAACACGACTATCGGCAGATTATTGTCCATGCACAGCGATATCGCGGAAGCGTCCATCACTTGCAGCCGGCGTTCCAGCACTTGTTGGTAGGTAATGGAATCGTACCGCACGGCCTCCGCATCCTTCATCGGATCTGACGTGTAGACACCATCGACTTTAGTCGCTTTAAGAATTATGTCGGCCTTGATCTCAAGGGCGCGAAGCGAGGCTGCGGAGTCGGTGGTGAAATAAGGATTACCGGTGCCGGCGGCAAAGATAACGATGCGGTTCTTTTCGAGGTGGCGAACGGCCCGGCGGCGGATGAAAGGCTCGGCCAGTTGCGGGATGTCGATTGCCGACATCACCCGGGTCTGTACGTCGAGCTTTTCCAGCGCGTCCTGCAACACAACCGCATTCATCACCGTGGCCAGCATGCCGATGTAGTCGGCGGCAGAGCGATCCATGTTGCCGGCGCTCTTGGAGACACCACGAAAAATGTTGCCCCCGCCTACTACCACCGCAACCTGCACACCCAACTCATGAACGGCTTTCAGTTCTTCGCCGACCATGCGAGCGATATCTACGTCGATGCCGTAGTTTTGCTCGCCCATCAGGGCCTCGCCGGAAATCTTCAGCAAGACGCGCTTGTAAACTAATCCGAGCTCGGAATCCGATTTCGAAGCCATTTTGTTCTTCGATTGCAAACTAAAGTTTGAACTCTGAACTACAACTCAGTTACTCAGTACTCAGCCCTCAGTACTAACTGACGAGCGAAGCGACTTCGCTGCCGAAATCTTCGTCGCGCTTCTCCAGGCCCTCGCCCATCTTATAGCGAGTGAAGCGCCGGATGGTAATTTTCTCCCCGGTTTTCGCCACTTTGTCGATAACCAGTTCAGCCACCGTCTTGGCCGGGTCCTTCACAAAAGGCTGGTCGAGCAAAACGTTCTCTTCGTAAAACTTGTTAAGGCGTCCTTCGACAATCTTGTCGATCACCTGATCCGGCTTGTTTGCGTTTTTTGGATCGTTCTTCGCCTGGGCGCGGGCAATCTCTCTTTCCTTGTCCAAATCAGCGGTCGCCACCTGGTCACGCGAAACGAACCTCGGCTCCGCCGCGGCGACATGCATAGCGATGTCTTTCACCAGTTGCTGAAATTCCTCACCGCGAGCCACGAAATCGGTTTCGCAGTTTACTTCGACCAGGACTCCCACCTTGCCGCCCATGTGGATGTAAGAACCGACGATTCCTTCAGCCGCAATGCGGCCCTCGCGCTTCTTGGCCGAAGCCAACCCGCGTTTGCGTAGAATGTCTACGGCCTGCTCTTCATTGCCTGCCGCTTCAACCAGCGCGTTCTTGCATTCCATCATGCCCGCGCCAGTTTTTTCCCGAAGCTGTTTTACTGCTGCTGCTGTTACATCTGCCATGATTATGAAACTCTCCGATTTATTTTTGTCAGTACCATGTGCGTTAGCGGGCAAACCGCCAAGTCGCCAAGATCGCCAGGAACCTAAAAATAACTACTCATCCTATCCGATCAAATAACTTGGCGCGCTTGGCGTCTTGGCAGTTCGCTCCTGCCGCAGGGTACCGACGTCTCTCTTGCTAACGAAAAGCGCAGCCCGGCGGGAGTCCCGCTTTGAAGGCTGCGCTCGCCGGTAATAAGAATCTAATGCCTGGGGTTAGCTGGCCGCCACCACCGACTCAGCACTCTCGTCCACAGCCGTTTCTGTTGTCGCAGTTTCGGTGACCGGAGCAGTGGCACTCGGTTGGTTGTCGCCATTCGCTTCCGGCGCCCCGGTCTCAGCGGTGCCGGCCGTTGTTGCGGTATCGCCTTCTGATTCATCTGCTTCCGACTGAGCAACCACGCCGCCTTCGGTGGCGATTTGCTGTCCTTCCAGAATTGAATCGGCGATTCGCGAAGCAAAAAGTCTGACGGCGCGCAGCGCATCGTCGTTACCCGGAATGACGTAATCAATTCCATCCGGCGAACAATTGGTATCAACCACGGCGACGATGGGGATCCCCAGCCGGTTGGCTTCAGCGACTGCGATCTCTTCCTTTCTGACGTCAATAATGAACACAATATCGGGCAGTCGGTTCATCGACTTGATACCTGAAAGGTTCTTGTTCAAGCCTTCGCGCTCGCGATCAAGCTTGATGCGTTCCTTCTTCGTCAGTTTTTCGTAACGGCCATCGGTCTGCATCGTCTCCAGCTCTTTGAGACGCTTGATGGACTTTTGTACGGTTTGGAAGTTTGTCAGCAGGCCGCCGAGCCAGCGCTGATTGACGTAATATTGACCGGCACGTTCAGCTTCTTCGCGAACCGCATCCTGAGCTTGTCTCTTTGTGCCGACAAAGAGCACGGTCTTGCCGCGGTCTTCAGCGATTGCACCCGAGACAAACCCGAGCGCGTCACGAAACATGCGCTGGGTCTTTTGCAGGTCAATAATGTAAATGCCGTTGCGCTCGCCAAAGATGTATTCCTTCATCTTCGGATTCCAGCGCCTAACCTGGTGACCGAAGTGTACGCCGGCCTCCAGAAGTTCTTTCATCGTAACCGAAACCAAACTTTAATCTCCTTTGTGAACTGGTTTAATGTACTCACCATAACTGCCGGGCCCTTCTCGCGAAGGGCAACCAATCCGAGCTATGGCAATGGATTCTTAGAATTTCGGAATTCGGATTGCGGATTTCGAATTTCTACTTGTCAACCGGCTAAACTAACTTCCAACACCTTCGTACCAACAAGATCAACCACCGAGGCTCGCAAATTCGAAATCCGAAATTCGAATTTCTACTTCTCACAACACAGGCTCAACTAACAACAACATCTGCTTACCAACAAGATCAACCACCGAGGCTCGCAAATTCGAAATCCGAAATTCGAATTCCGAAATTTCCTTTACCGCTTCGAGAACTGGAAGCGCTTGCGGGCGCCC
The DNA here is from genome assembly GCA_040004575.1 of bacterium. Lineage (GTDB taxonomy): Bacteria > Acidobacteriota > Blastocatellia > Pyrinomonadales > Pyrinomonadaceae > PSRF01. Next base: position 6,229 of record JBDUAQ010000044.1, on the reverse strand, counting down.
TTTTGCCCATACTTCTTGCGTTCTTTAATGCGCGGGTCTCGCGTAATTAGACCGGCCTGCTTCAGTGCCGGACGAAGATCCGCGTTGTACTCGAGCAGCGCACGGGTAATGCCGTGGCGAATAGCGCCTGCCTGTCCTGCCGGTCCGCCACCACGAACATTGATCAGAACGTCAAACTTGGAAACAGTCTCGGTCAACTGTAGCGGTTGCCGAATAATCATGCGCAGAGTTTCGTTGGGGAAGTAAGTATCGAATGATTTCCGATTGATCAAAAAGTCGCCGCCGCCCGCGCGCAGGTAAACTCTCGCAGTTGCCGACTTTCTTCGTCCCGTCCCGTAATATTGAATTTCAGCCACAGTTATATCGTCCTTATTATTAACTCTGCATCATTAAGCTTGATTGGTTCGTTTTGATCGTGGAGTGATGGTGTGGGCCTGAGGGCGTTGGGCTGAGTGCGGATGTTCGGCATCGGCATAAACCTTAAGCTTCTTGGCCATCGCCTTGCCCAGCTTGTTCTTGGGCAGCATCCCCTGGACTGCCAGCGAAATCACTCGATCCGGACGCTTGGCAAACATGTCTGCGGCCGAAATCTCGCGCAAGCCACCCGGGTAGCGCGTGTGATGGCGATACACCTTCTGCTCGGCCTTCGCACCTTTCAGGACTGCCTGCCGGGCATTGATCACGATCACGTGATCGCCCATATCCATGAACGGAGTCCACGCCGGATTACGTTTACCGGTCAGGATCGAGGCAACTTCAGACGCCAGATGGCCGACCGTTTGACCGGCCGCATCCACTAAAAGCCATTTGCGTTTTCCAGCCAGGTCTTTGCCGCTGGGAAAGTATGTTGACATGGTTAACTATCTCTGTTTTTAGCTAGTAATAAGCGAACGGCTAGAATAACCAACGCCCTTAAAGATTGTCAAGTCGGAGACTTAGCGTCGCGGTCGCTCATTATCGAGCGGAACAAACTGCCAAGCCGCCAAGATCGCCAGAAAGCGAAAACCAACTACTAAGCGTATCTAAATATCTGACCAAATAAGTTGGCGTACTTGGCGCCTTGGCGTTTGCTCCCCTGCCCAGCAAAAAGGCCCCGGCATCGCTGCCTGGAGCCTTTGTTCTCCTGATCCCATACAAACTACGGTTGCTTAGTGCCGTCGTTCTTTTTCAGTTTCGGCGGTTCTGCCTTGTCAGCAGGTTTCGACTCAATCCCGTCTGGGTTAGTAGTCGAGTCGTCCGGCGTTTGTTGTCGTTTCTTGAGCGTCGGCCGTCCGGGCGGTCCGTCTTCGGCTCCAGGTAGCGCACCCGCAGTTGTAGCTCTGGCGTTCGAGAGCCGCAATAGCCGGGCCTTCACTTTCTGAAACTCCGAGGTGCTGATTACATATTCATCGTGCTCCGGAAATCTTGCTGCCAAAGCCAATGCGGCCGCGCGCCTTTCCGGCGGCGCTGGGTGCGACGCAAACGCTTTGGAGATGAAGCCGGGTTTCTTCTTGTTCTTTGCCTCAAGCTTTTCAAACATCGTTGCCATCGCGCTGGGATCGTAGCCCGCGGCATACATATACTGGACGCCCAGTTTGTCGGCTTCTTCTTCGGCGCTGCGGCTAAACTTCATGAAGATTCCCAACATGCCAAGTCCCGCAGTGTTCTGAAAGATCATCCCCGGAATGCCACCGAGAAAGATTGATGTGCCCATCGCGAGATATTCGAGCAGGGTGCCCTTGGTTTGGTTTTCTACGGCATGACGAGCAGCCACGTGTGCAATCTCATGAGCCATCACGCCTGCTACTTCCGCTTCATTGTCTGCTACCAGCAGCAGGCCTTTATTGACATAGAAAAATCCCCCGGGCAGCGCAAACGCGTTGACCTCGTCGGAGTCAATTACTTTGATCGTGAAGGGAATCTTGTTGTCAGAGTGCAAGACGATGTTCTGGCCGACGCGGTTCACGTATTCCGTAATCACAGGATCGTCGACGAATTTCGCCTGCCGATCCACTTCCGCCGCCAACTCCCTGCCAAGTCTCACTTCCTTTTCAGTCGAGCCGCTCATCTTGGCAATGATGCCCTTATTGATGTTCCGCTTGCCGATCATGGCCGGGTCTTCGTTCACGGAAAGCGGCTTGCCGGAACTCGCGGTAGTGGTCGGGGCCTTTTGGGTAGTATCCGTTTTGGCAACGGTAGCGGTCGATTGCTGTTGCTGCGTCTTTGCCGTGTTTGACGTTTGGGCAAAGCTGGCCACCGAACCTGCAAGCAAAGAAGAAGTCAGCAACAGGGCAGTGACGAGGCGGGAGAAGCTATTCATCTTGAAAACCTCCAGACTTTCGTGCACGAGCTCGGCGGAAAAGGTTTCTGGGGAAAATCTTTCCAGGAATTCGGTTTGAGGGCTTCTGCGCGGAAAGTAATCTCAAGTAATTGCCAGCCGGACGCGCAGGTCCCGACATGAGCTGTTTTCGCTTTTTCAAAGGCGCAGTCTATGATGCCAGCAATTAGCAGCTTGGTTGCGCGCCGGCAGTGATTACTAAAAGCAAAAACCCGCGTCCGCTTCGGCAAAGAACCTGATGCTTGGCGATTGCGGGATGGCCGCCATTATAATGCACCACCCTAAGAAACCCTAAGAAAGTAGCCTCCTAATGTAGGTCAAACCCGTTAGTTTGAGTTACTCGCCAAGGCGGAACGAATGAAAACATCTTCCCAATCTTCCCGACGACGAAAGCCTACCGTCGCCGTCATCGGCGCGGGGCGGCTCGGGCAGGCGTTTGCCCTCGCACTAAAGTCCTCGGGCTATCGCATCCTTGCCTTAGTCGCGCGACACCGGCAGAAAGCCGAAAAAGCAGCGGCCCTCCTTAAAGCCAAACCGAAGCCTCGCGCCCTGGCCGCGAATCAGTTAGCTGAACTGCCAGAGACAGATCTCGTTCTGATCGCTACGCCTGACGACGTCATCGCCGCGACCGCTCAGCAACTGAGCAACTTGCGGCGCGGCGACGGCCGCTGCACAGTCTTACATACCAGCGGCGCGCTCTCTTCCGAAGTTCTGGCGCCTTTGGCAGAAAAAGGATTTCACACCGGCTCGCTACATCCGCTCGTTTCCATCAGTGAGCCTGTCTCCGGAGCCGCAGCCTTACGCGGCGCCTTTTTTTGTATTGAAGGAACCAGAAAAGCGAAGTCGTTGGCGCAAACGATCGTCCGCGATCTCGGTGGCAGCAGCTTCACAATTAAGCCGGATAGCAAAGCCCTTTACCATGCTGCGGCAGTGATGGCATCTCCTCATCTCACCGCGCTCGTCGATATCGCCACGGAAATGCTCTCGGCCTGTGGGATCAGCAAGAGGAAGGCGCAGCAAGTGTTGCTGCCGTTGCTCGAGAGCACAGTGAACAATCTGCAAACTTCAAATCCTCAGCAGGCACTGACCGGAACCTTCGCACGTGGCGACGTTGCGACTGTTCGCCGTCATCTTCAGGCCTTGTCCAGGCCAGAGCTCGCGGAAGCGCTGGAAGTCTACAGACTACTCGGCCTGCATTCGCTGCAACTAGCCGCAAAGAACGGACTCGATCCCAAGCTAGTTGCAAAAATTGAAGAATCGCTTCGAGCTCATTCTCCGCTCAAAAGCTAATCCGCAGATTAAACAGATTACGCAGATTTCGATAAAACGCACCATCAATGAAGAAATGAAACTCGCTGCCGCCCGCGCCATCGCCGGCATCATTAGTGAGAACGAACTCCATCCCGAATACATCATCCCTTCAGTCTTTGACAAACGCGTCGGCGAAGCCGTTGCGAGAGACGTCGAAGAAGCCACCTACCAAACCCACGTTGCCCGCCGCGACCGCGCCGCGCAGGATGAGGTGTAGTCCGGAGCGCCAACGGTGCGAAATGTAATAGCCAGGGGCAAGCGAAGCGTCGCCCCTGGATCACGCAACCCAAATATTCTTCGCGCCGAAGGTGCGAAATGGATTCTAATATCCCGCGCCTTCAGCGCTTCAATCATATCTCTTGCTTCATCACCTGGGCCGTTGGCCCAGGCTATTACATATCGCGCTTCGGCGCTTTCATCAACGTCTGTTTTCGTCCGTCAAAACATTGACTTTGCTTCCTTGCCAGAATACTGTCAGCAATCTCATTGCCAGACAACGCGCCGCGCCTCGCAAAAAGGAGACAAGCGATGAAGATTTCCAAGATCTCACTATGTGTGATTCTCTTGCTCATAGTTTCGTGCGCCTCGTGTCATCGAAACAAGGTAACTGCTCCTCCTGCTCCACCCAACGGTATTGTCGCGGAAAATGGCTTGGCCGGAACTGACCGTCAGAATTTTTATCACCTGGCTGAAGGCAGCGAAATCTTCCCGTATGCCTGGATGAAAGCGCTGCACACCGAAAACGACCAACCCTTTCTCCAGAACCCCGAACGCTTCGGGCTTATTCCCGACCCGGGTAACAGCGAAAGCTTGCCCATCGGTTTGACCGTCGCCAATCGCCGCGGTGTACCGCTGGGAGAAATGGTTGGCGTTAATTGCGCTGCCTGCCACGTAGCTGAACTCAAGTATCAGAACACTAGTTTCCGCGTTGATGGTGGACAGAGTTTGTTTGACCTTGGTGGTTTTTATAGCGAGTTGTTTTCGGACACGCAGGCCACGGTCACCAACCCGGACAAACTCTTCGCTTTCCTGGTGCGCTGGTGGCAGCAGAGTCATGACATCGCTCCCGGCCAACCAACGCCGGGAAAGATGTCTCTTAAGAAACTGCTTCACGGCGAACTCGACAAACCGCTTCCCAGTGACCCCACTCGCGATCTCCTCAGTCACTACAAGAGCCTCGACGACTTAAGAAACGGCGGACCGCTCGAAAAGGAATTGGCGGATCAGATCACTTCTTTAGTTGAGAAGCACAAGACTGCTCCCACCGAAGCGGCACGATTGCAGACAGCTGTCGACGATGCCTACGCCACGATGGCAAAAAAAATTACGGCGAAACATCCCGAAACGACTCGTCTCTTTGAAGGCGTGAAATCAGCCGGTGATCGAGTTTTCTCAATTCAGCATTCTCTACAAGATATTGACGAGTACATCGCACTGCTCTATTCCTACATGGACCTGCTCAAGTCGTTGGGAATGTTAGGAGACACCGGCACGTTTGCCGCCGGATATGGTCGGGTGGATGCTTTTGGCGGCGCGCGAAATCTGCTCTTTCCCGCGAGCGCCCAGCCGGCAACTGCGCCCGTGTGTTATCCGCATCTCTGGGGCTTCTCGGACATCGCGTATTTCCATTATGCGGCTAACACGAATTCAATACTCGAACGAAACATCGGCCAGGCGCTCGGTCTGGGCGCGACCTATGATTTAAAGACTTTTGCTACCAGCGTTCATATCAAAAATACGAACGTTCTCGAAGAACTCGCCTACAAGCTTCAGGTTCCCGACTGGCCCGCGGCCTTCGGCGCAATCGACGCGGACAAAGCGGCCAAGGGCAAAGTTCTTTACCAACAAAACTGCGCAGCTTGTCATGAACAGTTTGCCTCCGCACCGCCGCCGGACAACGTGCTCAAAGGAAGCTGGGTCCTGAACACCTATCCGCTTGATCAGATCGGCACGGATCCGAACGAAGCGAAGAACTTCCTCGTGCCGGTAAATTTCAATGGGAATCAAGTGCCGCTGGCACAGGCGCTGGCGTTAGTCGTTCCGAAGATCGAAGACGCCTACGTCGCCGAGAATCATGTTACGCCGGCGGAGAAAGCGGCGTGGAACCACGGGCGGCTGCCGTCGGAGTGGCGCAGTCCGCTCTCGTATTCAGCGAGACCACTGGCCGGCGTTTGGGCCACACCTCCTTACCTGCATAACGGTTCAGTGTTGACGCTTTATGATTTGCTGTTGCCGCCAGCCCAGCGACCGGCGAAGTTTTTCCTCGGCACTCGCAAGTACGACCCGGTGCATTTGGGTTATGTGAACGAGCCGGCCGAGCAGCGTACGTTTGAGTTTGACACCACCAAGCCCGGCAACAGCAACTCCGGCCACGATTACGGAACGAGGCTGAGCGAAGAAGAGAAGATGCAGTTATTGGAGTTTATGAAGTCGTTCAAGCAGATGCCGCTGCCGACGACGGAAGACTTGTGAATGCCGACCGGCGACAGAGGATCGTTATGGAGGGCTACGAATCAAACTCAATTGACCGCTCGCCCAACCAGGTTTACCTCTGACTTAACTCCCTTTACCTCGAACCTAACTCGGTTTACATCGAGCGAA
>JBDUAQ010000197.1:0-5862 GCA_040004575.1 bacterium | reverse complement strand
GTTTTTATTGACACGTAATCGCTTATGACATATAAGGCGCTTTCCAGCAACGGCGCTCGATCCACCCGCACTGGCTGGTTTCTCGCACCGCATTGAAACGTTACTGGTAGCTCGGCTCACTTCTGGACCGCCCGTAGTCCTGAAGGCATTACCTGAGAAACGAACCAACTCATGGCTCACCTTTCATCACCCACGCAATTGCGAAGACGCTGCGTCGCCGTCATGACGAGACAATCCTTTCTCTACCTCTGGAGGTGAACAATAATGTCGCAATCCACCAAGCGAGACCACACAGTTGTCATAATCGGCACAGGTTTCGGCGCCACCATGACCGGCATCCCACTGGCGCGCCAATTCAAGACCCGCAACAAGGGTGAAACGATCTTGATGCTTGAACGCGGAACTTGGTGGACTACTCCTGTGGGAACGGTGCAAGACAAAGAAGTGAAGGCCTACGACTTCCTGAAAAGCAAGAAACAGCCTGTCCAGTTCTGGCCGGCGCAGAACCATTTTAGAGGACTGATCGACATCCTGACCCGGTGCTACCGCCGACCGAAGAACGCGGACGGACTTTTTGAGTTTACCTTGCTGGGAAAGCGAAGGTTTCTCGGTTTGTTTGGCGAGAATGACGGCGTGAGCGTCATTCGGGCCAACGGCGTAGGCGGCGGCTCTCTAGTCTATTCAAACATTACCATCCGGCCCCCCGATCTAGTGCTGGATGACCCGCGCTGGCCGGTTGATTGGCAGGGCAAGCGTGACTACTACTACGATTTCGCAAGACATGCGATTGGCTACAGCGTGATGTCGGCCCTTCAGGCCCGTGATGATGGCAATCTTCCTTACTTAGATAAGAACAATACGAAAGCAATGCCCGCGGGTTGGGCCAATTCGGGACTGAGCAACATCGTTACAAGATCGGCGCGGCTGAATCCACATTGGGACATCCAGGCTCAAGGCGCTTTCAACAGGCGCGGCTTGAAGCAGATTCATCTAGTACCCGGCGTGCCTGCGGATCAGCAATTGAAGCAAACTCCGAGCAACGCCTTGTTGATCGATCGAGGGCGTGTGTTCCAGACGGCGGTCAGTCAGCTCACGAATGATTTTGGAGCAGTCGACCTTGCGATTAACGATTTGACTCCGGAAGGAACTGCTCTTGGTCCAACTGAGCCACCTCCAAACTACAATCCGGACAATCCGAAGGATCCGGCCAAGAACTATTGTGAACGTCAGGGGCGTTGTAATGTCGGTTGTTTGCCTGGCGCTCGGCACACACTCAACAAACAGCTCATGGGGGCTGTGTTCGGTAAGCCGGATGGTACGCCGGGAACGTTCGAAAATATCCTGATGATCGAGCCGCTCGCCGAGGTTGATGTCATACGCGCGCTTGACGGCGGCGGTTACGAGATTCGCTATCTGCAGCGCGATCAAAATGACCCTTCGCGGACAACACCGAAATCAGTTACCGCGGACAAAGTAATCGTCTCTGCAGGATGTCTCGGGACAAGCGAGATCATGCTGCGATCAAAAGCTAAAGGCACGTTGCCAAATCTTAGTGACAAGACGGGCTTCGGATTTTCTACCAATGGCGATTACGTGGCTTTCCTTGAGGGGACCGCCGAACGCGTAAGCCTCTTGCGCGGACCGGTCACTACCTCGTTCGCTCATTTCAACACCACGGATCCAAAAACCTCGGGCGATCCCGCAAAGGTAGATCCGGCAACTTTTCACACGCTCGAAGATCAGGGAATTCCGCCGGCGCTGGCTACGCTGGCGGGAGTCGGTGAGCCGTTCATTCGCTCGCTCGCCGCGGGCCGACGCGGCCTACCCTTCGTTTTCTGGTCAGGGCTCAAGTGGGGTCTACGCCGCCTGGGTCATTACTGGACCGCTTTCTGGAATAACTTTCGCGAACGGCAGGATATCTTTCAGTCAGAAGACGAAGTCACGAATAGGATGATGTGCGTGGTAGCAATGGGTCGAGAGGCATCCGTCGGACAGTTTCGACTTGGTGGCCCTGGAGAAACACCATTGCGCCTCAGTCGAGCAGATGGCAAGAAGTTTCATGAGGACCCGATTTACGATGTGATCCGAGGCTCTCTGGCAAGGCTGGAGCGACTACTTTCGCCGCCGGGAAAACAGGGAGAGTTCCAGAGTCCGTTTTTCAACCCCGTCACCAAAGATCTCAAGGCTGATGCCATCGCGCTTAGTCATCCCCTCGGTGGTTGTATTATGGCCAGCGATGCAAGCCGGGGCGCGGTTGATCAATACGGGCATGTTTTCGACAAGACGAAGACAGGCGCGCGTCCATTTTATGAAGGACTTTACATTGCCGACGCCTCGATTATTCCGACCGCGCTCGGCGTAAATCCTGCACTCACGATTTCAGCGTTGTCGCTGCGCGTCGCGGATAACATTATTGCTGAACTCTAAGATCGCGGTTTCCAAACCGCGCCGGCCGTTCCCCGCCGGCCTTCTAAAATGCCCATGACTAAGAGTGGCGGCCTGACTTTGGTTAGCACCGTGTATGTTCCTGGCTAACCCGGCATCACTTTCGCCCGCCGCGTCCGGCAAGCCATCCGGCGAGCGCGCCAACTCCAAGACCCACCGCAAAAGTGACGGCGACGGAGCGTAGCGGATCGCGCTTGATGCGATAGGCAGCATCATCAACCAGATCTTCGGCGGCATAACGGCCGCGCTTGGCTAAACGCCTGGCCTCAACCAAAGTGTCTTCCACTGCGTGAGTGGCTCGCACTTTTAGCCGTGCCGCTTCTGCTCCCAGCTCCACCACGCGCTCACCCGCGTGTACCGCTTTGCCAAGTAAACTTTTCTTCTCGTCTTCGGCCATGCCTTCCTCCTTAAATACCAGATTGGTTTTGATGTCCGCCAAGCTCTAGCTTGTCGCAAGGTCGGTACGGCCCGCTATCGAAGGCAGGTACTGACAAGATCGGCCATCAAGTTTATCGGACAATAGCTCGAATCTGAACTTCATGCTAAGTCGCCGTAACTTCGCGCAGGCGCCGCGCGAGAAACCGACGTTCGCTTTCATTCGTTACCAACGCAAGCGCTCGCTTATAGCTCTGCGCCGCTTCCCTGCTGGATCCCATACGCCGCATCAGATCTGCGCGTGCAGCATGTAATAGGTGATAGTCGTCAAGTTCCGGAGCGAGCGCATCGATTAGCTCGAGTGCCGCCGCTGGTCCAGACGCCATCGCAACCGCCACCGCGCGATTTAACGAAACGATCGGTGAAGGTTGCAGACGTTCGAGACGATCATAGAGCCGGAGGATCTCCGGCCAGTTTGTATCTTCGGGTCGGGCAGCCTTGCAATGCTCCGCGGTTATCGCGGCCTGGACAGCAAATGGACCGGCGTCACTTTGCTGTGCTGCTGCAACCAGCGGCAGCGCCTCAGTAATCTGCGCTTGATTCCAGAGACTACGATCCTGATCTTCCAATACTACGAGATCGCCCGCCGCATCCAAACGCGCCTCGCGCCGTGAATCATGCAGAAGCATGAGAGCGATCAGACCAGTAACTTCTGCCGGGACCATCGGAGCCATTAACATTCCGATGAGACGTCCCAGCCGGATCGCCTCAGCGCATAGATCAGCCCGCACCAGCGGCTCACCTCGAGTGGCAACATAACCTTCGTTGAAGATCAGGTAGATTACGGTGAGCACCGCGTCGAGACGCGCCGGAAGCTCGCTTGTGTCGGGCACTCTGTAGGGAATCCCCGCATCGCGAATTTTTCGTTTCGCGCGGACAAGTCGCTGGGCCATGGTTGTCGCGGGCACCAGAAATGCGCGTGCGATTTCGTCTGTCTCCAGACCGCCCAGAGTGCGCAGCGTCAGCGCGACCTGCGCTTCAGGCGCCAGCGCCGGGTGACAGCAGGTGAAGATCAAACGCAAGCGATCGTCTGAAATTTCATCGGTATCGTAGTTGGGCTCCGCGACAGTAGCAATCATCCCAGACTCGGCGTACGATTCAAGCTTTTCGTTGAGTCGGGTTCGGCGCCGGAGGCGGTCGATGGCTTTATGCTTCGCAGTTTGGACGATCCAGGCTCTTGGGTATTCAGGGACGCCGTCGGTCCGCCATTGATCTACGGCGGCGACAAAAGCCTCCTGTGCGGCCTCTTCAGCAACCTCGAAGTCGCCGAAGTGGCCGATAAGAGTGGCAACGATCCGGCCCCAATCGGAGTGATACACTGCGTCTACCGCGGCGTTGGCGTTTGGAAGCATGTCTTGTTAGTAACGATAATAAAGTTTTTCTTGGGAAGGTGTCGATCCAGGCAGTACCCGTTCGATAAACTGTTGGAGGAACCCATATGAAATACATGTTGCTGGTTTATATGGACGAACAGGCCATGACCGCCGAGGAGCGGGAACATTGTTATGTCGAGTCGGCGCAGCTCACGCAGGATCTCAACGCCGGCGGTCAGTACTTGAGCGCCAGTCCGCTGCATTCCGTTTCAACCGCTACCAGCGTCCGCGTGCGCGACGGCAAGCGCGTTGTAACTGATGGGCCATTCGCCGAAACTCGCGAACAGCTCGGCGGCTATTACGTGATCGAGGCCAAAGATCTTGACGAGGCGATGAACGTAGCTGAACGAGTTCCACCAGCACGGTTTGGCACGATCGAAATTCGGCCGGTAATGGACATCAGTGGGCTGCCGGAGAATTAGTTTTCGCTTGCCGGCGTGCGAAATATTTCGTCTTGAGTGTCGATCTCGCGGCTGGCCGTTCGATTAACAATTGAGAACCAGAGTTAACGAGTTCCAAACATTTGTAAGGCAATCTTAGGCTCAGAAAAAGGGAGAAAAATAAGATGAGATTCATGGTCATTGTAAAGGCTAACAAGGATTCGGAAGCGGGCGTCTTACCCAGCAAGGAACTACTGACGCAGATGGGAAAATTCAACGAAGAGTTGGTAAAAGCCGGAGTGATGCTCGCGGGGGAGGGTCTTCAGGCGAGTTCGAAGGGCGCCCGCGTCAATTTTTCGCGAGGCAACACGACCGTGATCGACGGGCCCTTTGCCGAAACCAAAGAGCTCGTCGCCGGCTACTGGATGTGGCAGTGCAAGTCACTGGACGGAGCAATCGAGTGGCTGAAACGCGCGCCCTTCGAGGACACAGAGGTTGAGATCCGTCAGGTGTTCGAGGCGGCCGACTTTGGTGACGAGTTCACGCCCGAACTGAGAGAACAAGAGGAACGACAGCGCGCGCAGATGGCCGCAAAGAAGTAGGCGTTTCGACGCGCTTGCGAGAATTCACGTTAACAAAGGAAAGTATGACGGAAAAAAGCCAAACAACTGACGAAGCTCAGATCCGCGCGCTAATCGACAAGCGTGTTAATGCAGTTCGCGCGAAGGATGTCGACGCGGCGATGGCCAACGTCGCTGCGGACATTCTGTCGTTCGATGTCGTAGGCCCATTGCAGCAGACCGGGTCAGCTGCGTCCAGAAAGCGCGCGGAGGAATGGTTCGCTTCGTTCGAAGGCGCAATCGGGCTCGAGATTAGCCAGCTGAACATTACGACAAGCGATGATGTGGCTTTCTGCCATGGCCTCAACCATGTCAGCGCCACGCGTGCAGACGGAGGGAAACTAGACATGTGGTGGCGTGCGACCATCTGCTTCCAAAAGTTCGCCGGCCGGTGGATGGTCACCCATGAACACAACTCGGTCCCTTTCGACCCTGAGAATGGCAAAGCATCGCTTGACCTCAAGCCGTAGGAGTCCCTCGGAGTTGCCCAAAAAGGAGAGTTGCTGATGAAGCTGATTGATTCGCTGATTACAGAGTCTGAGCACGAGGCCCAGACGACGCGCAAACATTTCGCACGGCTACCCAATGACAAGCTTGACTGGCGGCCCC
>JBDUAQ010000043.1:0-19901 GCA_040004575.1 bacterium | reverse complement strand
CTCGAGAATCATGCGCACGCCTTGCGCGATCAGATCGAGATCAACCGGCGGGAGATCGCGCCCCGTTGTTTTGTCACTCTGATCCTCTTTAGAAAACTTTGTGGCCATAAGCTCTGTTATTTCTCAGCAATCGCCAGCGCCGCCCGTGCGGCCTCTTCAACTACTCGCAGCGGGACATTCGCATCTCGCGCCGCCTGGCGGCATTGTTCATATTCCGGCATCGCCTTAACAATGTGCCCATTAAGTTGAGCTACTTTAACATCGATAGGCCCATACTGCGTTTCCACCGCCACAATCTTGCGTTGCAACGCGCGTCGTTCGACTTCGTAGGCGCGAATGCCGAGCGTGGTAGTCTCGGAAAACAGCAATTCGCTCAGCGCAGATCGCTCGTTTGCACGACACAGGATCGACAGCAACACTCCGGGACGATTTTTCTTCATCTGCACGGAGGTGAAGTAACAATCCAGGGCGCCGAGGTCAAACGCGCGCTCCATCACATGTCCGAGTATTTGCGGGGAGATGTCGTCCATGTTTGTCTCAATCATCCAGAGGTGTTCATCCGTTAACGCTGTCGACTCGGCATTACTTGATTGAACTTCGCCGATCAGCACCCGCAAAGCGTTGGGAAACTTCTCGTATTGTCGCGTGCCGGCGCCGTAGCCGGTCTGCTCGAGTTTCATCTGCGGTATCGGACCGTACTCAGTGCACACAGTCGTGATGATTGCCGCGCCGGTAGGCGTTACTAATTCGCCAACGATATCAGTCGAATAAAACGGTACTCCCTTCAATAACTCCGCGACGGCAGGTGGCGGCACCGGATAGCGGCCATGATCCATCTCGACCGTGCCACTGCCAACATGCAGTGGCGAAGACGCGAAGCGCTCAATGCCCAGCAGTTCAAAACAGATCGCCGCGCCTACCACGTCAATGATCGCATCGAGCGCGCCCACCTCATGAAAATGAATGTGTTCAACCGGCTCGTTATGCACGCGGGCTTCAGCTTCCGCCAGACGCGAGAATATCTTCGCGGCGCGATCTTTCACTGCATCAGACAGGCGCGAGTTGTAGATGATCTTCAGGATATCGGAAAGGTCGCGGTGAGCATGTTCGTGCGCAGTCTGAACGCAAGCGTGCGTAGCGCTGATGCCCGAACGATCGACCGCCTCGAAATCAAGCGAATAACCATTAACCCCGAGCAGCGAGAGTTGCTGCTTGAACGCTTCCGGCTGGACGCCCGCGGCTATCAACGCCCCGAGGATCATGTCGCCACTAGCGCCGGCGAAGCAGTCGAAATAAAGGGTTTTCATAAGTAGGACAGACATTCTTGTCTGTCAGGTTCAGCCACGGTCAGCAATCTTTGGTTGAACTGGATGTTAACAGAGCGCGGCTTGAAACTGTCAAGGAGGGACTCTGCGGCAGACTCAAGTAGTTCAGAGTTCAACCTTCAGGCTGTTCGACGGCGACCCCGGCAAGCTAAAGCTTGAACTCTGAACTGCTAGAGTGGCGTAGTTCGCGGTAATTTCGCAGCTAAGTTATACTTTGCGCTTTTGCAGAGACATCTATCGCGAACAGGCGAGGACTGAACCAAAAAGTGACCCTAATTGAGATACAAGATCGCTTGAAGCAGGAGGCGCGCGCCGCTGCGTCTGAGCTTTTTAGCATCGAGCTTGAGCAGGTGAGCGCAGAAATTCCTCCGCGTCCGGAGCTTGGCGATCTCGCGTTTCCCATTTCATTCGAGTTGGCCAAACGGATCAAGCAGAGCACTGGCGAGAAAACGAACCCGCGTGCAATAGCTGAACAACTGAAGTCAAGACTCGAGCAGGTGGCAGAGGTCGCGCGCGTTGACGTTGCAGGTGCCGGCTATCTCAACGTGTTCTTTGATCGCGCGAAGCTGCTCTCGTTGTTCGCGGTCGGTAAACCACCGCAGACCGAAGACGCCTCTTCCGATCGCCCAAAGAAGATGGTCGAACACACCAGCATCAATCCCAACAAAGCCGCGCACATCGGGCACGTACGCAACGCGGTGTTGGGCGACACGTTTGTGAGAATTCTCCAGGGGGCTGGTGAACGGGTCGAAATTCAGAATTATATTGACAACACTGGCGTGCAGGTCGCCGACGTAGTTGTCGGCTTCATGCATATCGAGAACATGAACCTCGAAGACATTAAGAAGCTCGACAGTTCCCTGCCCGCCGATCGCACATTTGATTACTACTGCTGGGACCTCTACACACAGGTCGGGCTTTTTTATCGCGATGGAAATCCAACAGGCACACCGAACCCTGAGCGTCTGAAGTTGCGCAGCGACGTCTTGCACGCGTTGGAAAAAGGAAACAATCCGGTCGCCGAGCTCGCCGATTATGTTGCTACGAGAAATGTGGAGTGCATCGTCGATACGATGGAGCGCCTCGGGATCCGCTACGATTTGCTGGCGCGCGAATCCGACATCCTGCATCTGCATTTTTGGGATCGGGCGTTTGAGCTGATGAAAAGCGCCGGCGTCATCCGGCTGGAGACCGGAGGGAAACACGCGGGCTGTTGGGTAATGCCGTTTGAATCGCACACCGGAACGGACGAGCACGAGTCGGACAAAATCATTGTTCGCTCAAACGGGACGGTGACGTACACGGGTAAAGACATCGCTTATCAATTATGGAAACTCGGACGACTTGGCCTCGACTTCAATTACAAACCCTTCCGTTCCTACGCCGATGGCCATGTCGCCTGGATAACAATGACCGAGCCAAATGCTGAAACATTGCCTGAGGTGCCACGACCCAATTTCGGTGGCGGCGTCAAGGTTTATAACGTGATCGATTCGCGACAGGCATATCCGCAGGAGATCGTCGCGCGCGGTGTCGCGGCGTTGGTCCCGGAAGTTGGCGCGGATGCCAGCGTTCATTTTGGTTATGAGATGGTCGCTCTTTCGCCGGCGGCCTGCGAAGAGTTAGGCATTGAATTAAGTGAACAGGATCGCGCGCGGCCTTTCATCGAGATGAGTGGACGCAAAGGTTTGGGCGTGAAGGCCGACGATTTGATCGATCGCCTCGAAGCAGATGCTCTACGCGAAGTCTCAACCCGCCATCCGGAGCTTTCGTCTGAAGAACAGAGCGCGACTGCGCATGAGATCGCAGTCGGCGCGCTGCGCTATTTCCTGCTGAAGTTTACGCGCAACTCCGTCATCGCTTTCGACTTCAAAGAGGCGCTTTCGTTTGAAGGTGAGACGGGACCTTACTGCCAGTATGCGGCCGTGCGTGCCAATTCGATCTTCCGCAAACTTGACGCTGACGCTAGCGCCAAGGCTGAAGAGTTAATTACCGGCGCAACGGCTGAAGAGGGATCCGATTCGAAGATTTCTGAAGTGTGTGCCGATGAGGCCGGCACCGAGATATGGTCGCTTGTGATGCTCGCAGAAAGGATCGAGGAAGTGGTTGCTCAGTGTGCGGCCTCAGCCGAGCCCGCGAATCTTGCGAAGTACACCTTTACACTCGCGCGTGCATTCAACCTCTTCTATCACCGTCATCGCATAATCGCTGAAGAGGACCAAACCAGACGAGCAGTGTTGATTGTCGCAGCCAACATCGCGAAGCAACAGTTGACTGCCGCGCTGGCCACGCTCGGGATTGCGGTACCGGAGCGGATGTAGGACAAGCATTCCTGCCTGTCCTTCTTCAAGCAAGAGGGCGAGCCGGACTGAAAGAGAAAGGACAGACAGGAATGTCTGTCCTACTGTACTTTTCATAAAAACAGAGAGTATAAAAGAGTGGCATGTTAATCGTAATGAAAGCAGACGCAACCGACGGCCAGGTCCAGGCCGTTGTACGCGTTATTGAAGAACTTGGCTACCGCGCGCATCCAATGCCCGGCGCCTCGCGCACGGCCATCGGCATCACCGGTAATCCGGGCGCTGTCGACCCGTCGCACTTTGAGAACCTGCCCGGCGTTTCGGAAGCCGTTCGCGTCAGTAAACCCTACAAACTTGTCACCCTCGACCTTCGTTCTGAGAAAACCGTCGTACAGGTCGGCGACGCGACCATCGGCGGCGAGGAACTGGCAATTATCGCCGGCCCTTGCGCGATCGAAAGCCGCGAACAAGCGCTGGTGGTAGCCGAAGGCGTGCGTCGCAGTGGCGCGAAGTTTTTCCGCGGCGGCGCTTTCAAACCCAGGACTTCTCCTTACGCGTTCCAGGGCCTTGGCGAAGAAGGTCTGAAAATACTCGAAGAGATTCGCGAGACCTACGGATTGAAAATAGTTACGGAAGCGTTGGACGAAGCGGGCGTTGATCTGGTCGAACGTTACGGCGATATCATCCAAATCGGCGCGCGCAGCATGCAAAACTTCACGCTCCTGCGTCGCGTCGGCAAATCGCGTCTCCCCGTTCTCTTAAAGCGCGGACTAGCAGCGACGCTTGATGAGTGGTTACTCGCCGCGGAGTACATCATGTCGGAGGGCAATTATCAGATCGTCCTCTGCGAGCGCGGCATTCGCACGTTCGCACAGCACACCAGAAACACGCTCGACCTTTCTGCGGTGCCGGCGGTGCGGCGGATTTCGCATCTGCCGGTCATTGTGGATCCATCTCATGGAACTGGGAAGAATTATATGGTCACACCCCTTGCGCGTGCGGGTGTCGCGGTTGGCGCTGATGGTTTAATTATCGAAGTTCACGATCAACCCGACCACGCGCTATGCGACGGCGCGCAAGCCCTGACGCTCGCACAGTATGAGCAACTAGTCAGCGAAGTGCGCGCGATTCATGAAGTGATCGCACCGGCGCCGGTCAGCTAATCCAGACAGTTTCGAGTTTCGCGTTCCGTGTTCCGAGTTGTCGAAGATTCTTAACTCGAAACTTGGAACTCGAAACTCGAAACTAACTCCCACCTGCAAGAATCTTCGCCAAGTCCCTTGAGAAAACTGACCTCGGAATCACCTGATCATAACCTGCCTCGAGCGCTGCTCGCTGCAAGTCCGTCTGCACGTGCGAGAAGAAGCCCAGCAGCGGAATAGCTTTACCGCTTTCACTCGATTTGAACTCGCGCGCCAACTCCATCGGGTTGATCTTTTCGTTATGCAGATCGACGACTATCAAGTCCGGCGCTTGTTCACCGGCCGAACTCACCAATCCTTCCAGCCGGCGATGAAATTTGATGCTCACGCCCAACGCTTCCGCCGTGGCGCGAATCTTCGCCGCAAAGAACATGTCATCAACGGCTGCAAGAATGTTTCGGGTCATAAGAAACAAGTCAGAACCGGGAGCGGTAGCGACCGGGTTCTTTGAAAAGTTGTGTTCCAAGAGTTCACCCGGTCGCTACCGCTCCCGGTTCTGACTTTGCTTGCCTTGCGCAGCACATTACTTCGAAGCTTGGTACACTACCGCCGATGGCGACCGCGATTCCCCCACTCAAAGAATCCGAGAAGATTGAACTGGGCTACGCTCACGGCGAAGTCTCTCAGAAGCCCGTTGGCGGTGACTCAACGATCGTCGTCGCATCATACAACATACGCTATGCTGTTGGTTCGTATTTGATTTCCGGCGGACTGCTTCGTAAGGCCGGGTTGTGCGGAGACGGAAGTCGCGCCGAGCGTGTTGCAGAGAACATCCAATCCGCTGCTCGTGCGTTTGGTCAGGGTCAGCTATTGCCACGTGTCGATGTGCTCGCCTTGCAGGAAGCTGACAAGCAAACGAAGCGGGCCGGTCGACGTCACATAGCTTGCGAAGTGGCCGAGGCGCTAAGCATGAACTGGATTCATGTGCCGGCTGGAATCCCGCGCGGCGTTAAGCCAAAGACGCGTCAATGGTGGCTCGACTTTGAAGAGCCCATCGAACTATATGACACCGGTGATACCGGCATCGCCTTACTGAGTCGCCTAAAACTCAGCGACGTAAAGCGAATCGATTTACCATGGCACGACTGCGCCTGGCGACCTCGTCTGGCGATGGCAGCTACCGTTTCTATTGGTCAGCAGAACCTTCGCATTATCAACGCGCATGTCGATCCGCATGCAGCAGTGGGCGGACAACTTGAACAACTCGAGGTTCTGGTTGCAGAGGCGAACAAGAATAGCGGCCCAACGTTGATCCTGGGAGACTTCAATACCCTTTCAAAGAAAAAGGTGCAGGAAACACGAAGTTTGTTAGAGTCGCATGGTTACTCGACGCCTTTTCCGTCCGGTACCGCGACGTGGCGAGGGATGGGTATTCGTTTGCACGCAGATTGGATTTTCTATCGCGATGTGAAGATTGCGAAATGGGGAGTAGCCCGGCCACTGAGCGTTTCCGATCACTGGCCAATTTGGGCGGAAGTGGATTTATCACCGTGAACGGAAGGAACGGAAACCGCCAAGCCGCCAAGTACACCAAATCGGTTTATCCTCTTGGTTTCCTTGGCGCGCTTGGCGTCTTGGCGGTTTGATCCTATGAAGCCGGAAATCATCATCAGCCGCGACAATTCCCTGCTCCGCCACGTGCGGGCTGTACGCGACGGCCGCGTCGACGATCAGATTTTTGTGGAAGGGATGCGCCTGTGCGAAGAAGCTCTGACCTCGGGATTGAAAATTCACACGGTGATTTTCTCCGACGAAATTGCGCGCAAGGAGAAGCCGGGCTTGTTAATAGAAAAGCTCTCGACCGCGAGTGATCGCCTGGTCTGCATCAGCGAGAAACTCTTGACTTATATCTCATACAGCAAGACTTCGCAGGGAATTCTATTGCTCGCGTCCCGCCCGGAGACGTCTGAAGAACATCTTGCCGACAAGCAGACAGAAACTTCTCTTATCGTGATCATGCACCGCATCACCAACCCGGTAAACGTTGGCGCCATCCTGCGCACTTCCGAAGCCACCGGGGTTACCGGCGCGATTGCTACAGAAAATGCCACCGATCCCTTCTCGCCAAAAGCCTTGCGCGGCGCGATGGGCGCTGCATTTCGCTTGCCTGTCTGGTACCGGCCAACCTATGCGCAAGCGCTTGAGTGGTGTGCGCAGCGTGGAATCAAAACAGTGTGTGCTGATCTGGACGCGCAAAAGAACTACACGGAGTTTGACTGGACTGTCCCCTGCGCGTTGATACTGGGCCCTGAAACCTCAGGGCTTTCTCGAGCGGAAATTGCCGCGGCGGATGACGCCATAAGAATTCCGATGCGCGAACCGGTGGAGAGTTTGAACGTCTCAGTCGCGACCGGCGTGCTCCTTTACGAGGCGGCAAGACAACGACAGGTCAGTTAGCTGTTAAGTGGAAGTGCAGATAGGTTGCGGTTTGGTAACCAGGGCCATTCGTCGTGAGCGCGTAGTTGACAAGATGTCTCTCCCTGATTATTTCCCCAGCCACCTTTAGAGAGTCCAGCAAATACTCCCGGTCGGCGTCCGGAACGTCAGCGATATTCTTAAAGTCTTTCCTGGGGATTACCAAATAGTGATTTCCCACATGCGGACCAGGGTATTCGATCACAATTGTCTTGTCGGTCTCCTTCACTACGGAGGGCGCCAGCCGACTGAACCTTTGCAGGCCGACGGATGCTGCGAGACCCAACAACTCATTTGCCTCGAGACATGTTCCCTCACACTTATTCAAGGCGAGGAATGAACGCGGTCGAGTGTCGGAAAACAGGTAGCCACCAAGAATTACACCGACCAACAGCGCCGCCAGCATCAAGAGTATTACCTTGACTCTTGTCATTCCGTCTCCTTCCTCGCGATGCGTTGCAACCGTTGCGCGCGGCTGAGCTTTGGCTCGTTGTAGCCGCGCTCGCCGAAGGGCTGTAGTTTTTCAAGCCACAGCTTTTCAAGAAATTCGACTTCGGCGCGAAGATCAACCCCAGCGTCTGCTCGCGGGCTCAGCTCGTCGACAATCTCGAAAGCGAAATTATTACCGCCAAACTGATTCCAATCAGACTGCAGTTTCTTGTTAGCGTGATTCCCGTTAGTCAGTTGAAACTTGTGCCGGTTTATTAGGCCGTTAAGATCAACACCGGCGGCGAGGAATACTTTGTCGTTGAGGTTGTTGCGGATTAGGAAGACACCGATCGCACGCGGTGTCTGCTGATAGTTCTTCTTGAGTTGTTTGTGGTTTGATTTCAATCCTCAGCTCCGCCTTGTGCTGGGTTCATGCAGGGGCACCTGCCCGCATGATGGTGTTGTGCAGACCGGGCAGCCACGACGAGGGGTGCCCTACAATCTGCCATGATTGTTTTTGGCGCTACTAACGAGAAACGCTTTCAGTTAGAATAACATCGTTCCAAGCGATCAAGTTGTCCTCGTGGCGCAGTCAGAAAGGACTGCGTTTTTAACTGTAACGCAAACTGTTAGTTTGCGATTGTTTGTGCGACAAGCTTCCAATGAGCAGCGGACCACGCAAACTAACGGTTTGCGTTACAAGAAGAAGCAACCCGCAACCAGCGGCCAGCGTATTAAGGATACATGACTGAAGACCAGAAATCGCCACCCAAAAAGAAGCGCGAGGAAGCGTTGCCGGAGCGACTTCTGCGGCGCGCTCTCGAGCGGGTTGGCGATGTCGTGGATCGGAAGTTTGGCCGCACCGTCGATCCCAGGGGAGGCCTGACTACTTCGCAGTTGATCGAGCGGATGAAGAAACTGATCGATGAGCGAGTGCGCGACGAAGGACGCAAAGGCCGCATCGCGCCACACCATTTGAAGCTCAAAGTTGAATGGGGTACGCATTCAGAAGCGCCACCGGAAATCATCCACGAGCTCGAGCACGAAGTTCTTGCCGCCGCTATCGATCACGTAAACGATCATCGTTATCGAACTATGGCGACGATGACGATCGAAACGGAAGTCGACATTTTCACTACCGGCATCTCGGTCGATCCTACGTTTGGCGAGTTTGAAGAAGAGTTGAAAGCGGCTGACGAAGCAAAGCGCGCCAGCGAACTCGAGGTGCCGCACCGCAGTGCATTTGAGAAAGTGCCGGCGGTTAAGCTAGTCGCGCGCATCACCATTCGGGATCGCGTGCACGAGGTTCCTCTGGAGCTGATACCCGGCGGGCGACGGTTGAGCGTTGGCCGAGTTTCGGATAACGAACTCTCGCTGAACGATGCCAGCGTTTCCAAGATTCATGCGGCGCTGACGATGAATTCGCAAGGAACTCTCCTCGTCGCCGACACTGGATCGACAAATGGCACTCATATAAACGGCCGCCGCATTACATACGGCGAAGCGCGCCAGATTGAAGACGGCGATGTCGTCGGGTTTGGCGACGTTGAGGTCCGCTTTCGCAAGAGTGAATGAGAGGAATATATAGGTAAGGAGCGGGGGCAACCCACCTTCCCAACCTGTGAGGCGTTTCGGTTGACTAGGTAGCTCCCTTGAAGGCCTCTCAAAATAGCCATGTCATTCAAGATAGTTAAGCTCGAGGTAGGGAAGGTGGGCTTGCCCCCGCTCCTTGGTTACTGCGTGTAGTCGAACCACCTATTGTCATGTTGTTCTTCTTGTTGCTTCAAACACCGACACCCGTTGCCGTCAATGTTCCCGAGCGTGTGCCGGCCCTGCTTACTCTCATTTATCTCGGTGGACTGCTGCTCGTTGTCCTGCTCCTGTTGTTTTCGTTAGTCCGAAATCGTCGCCGGGGCGTCTCCGTGGCGGCTGCGGTCCCTGAAGATTTGCCGCCTGAGGTCAGGCGCCGGCTTGGATCAACTTCGACCAATCGCGGCCTCCGCGCCCTGCGCTTAATCTTTGTTCTGCTTGCCGTTTCCGTCTTCGCCTTTCATATCTACTGGACTCATTACGCGCCGGAGAGTAACGAAAAGTTTCAGAAGCTAAGTTACAAGGATCTGCGTAACCGGCGGCTCTCAGAATCCACTCTGCGCGGCTGGCTGCTCGACCGCAGCGGCAAACTCGAAAACGCCCTGGCCCTCTACCGGCGCGATTCCAGTGGCAACATCTATCGCGACTATCCGATGGACAGAGCCATGGCCCACATCTTTGGCTCCGACCTTGGCGACCCTGGACTCGAGCGCGCGCTCTTTGGTGCGCAAAGTGGGGCTCTGCCTGAGGCGCTGGAGGTGGTAAAGGGAAAGACAGTCGAAACTGCCGGCAACAAAGACGTACGCTTGACGATCGATCGCGATTTGCAACAGGCTGCCGTCGATCAGTTGAAGGGAAAGCACGGAGCAGTAGTGGTGCTCAATCCACAAACCGGCGAAGTGCTGGCTCTCTACAGCGAACCTTCCTACAGTCTCAAAGAAATCGATAGCGAGACAACCTGGATCAAGCTCGAAGCTAACCAGCGCGATAAGCCGTTAGTGAGTCGGGCTCTGGGCGCTTACTACATTCCGGGTTCGACCTTCAAGACGGTAACGATGACTGCGGCATTTCTAGCCGGCGAACAAGGCACCGAGTTTACTTGCAGCGGTGGTGGTTATTACGCCGCGCCCGGCGCCAACGTGATCTTCGACGATGGCGGCGCCGGCGAGGTGCACGGGCGCATCGGGATTGATACGGCGTTTGAAGTTTCCTGCAATCAATACTTCGCACAGATGGGAGTGAAGCTTGGCGCCGAGCGCCTCAAGCACGCGGCGCAACTGCTGGGTATCGGAACCTACGACACGCCCGCTGAAGCGTTGCGGGGCCGCAAAGAACCCGAGCTCTGGAACGCCAGCACGGATGCCGTGAAGCGTGCGCTCGCTCCAAGAGAAGCAACGATAGTAACGGGCAAGCAGGTTACGAAGTACGATCTGGCGTTGATGGGTTATGGCCAGGGTTATGCCGGACAGATGACGCCTTTCCAGATGGCGCTGGCCGCGGCCGCGATCGCGAATATGGACGGGCGGCTGATGAAGCCGAAGATCGAATTTGACCGCCCACCGGAAATGTTCAAGCAGGTGATGACGCCGCAGGTGGCCGCTACCATGCGCGGCATCATGGGACTGGTTACCGGAGGACCAAGCGGCACGGCGCGCGGCGTGTTTGCTCCAGTCAAAGCGGCGGGCATTAACACCGGCGGCAAGACAGGAACCGCACAGAAAACTGAGCCGCTTTATGATCCGAAAACAGGCATTGCAAAAACGCGGCACCGGGTAGAGAAGGACAACAAGGGCAACATCATTCGCGAATATGAAGAAACGATCATGGATGAACAGCATCCGCGAATCGACGCCTGGTTCTTGTGCATCGCTCCGCTTGAACGGCCGCAACTGGCGATCGCAGTGATAGTGGAGGGCGGCGGTTATGGTTCGAAGTCCGCGGCGCCAATTGCGGCCGCGCTAGTGCTGAAGGCGAAGGACCTTGGCTATTTCAAAGTGGTAAGTACTGGCAACCAACCTGCTAACCGGAAAACCAATCAGCGGGCTGGACAAGTACTTCAACCACAACGGCGCAACACCGCAACACCGAGACGTTGAGCGTAGTCTTCGGCTATGCCGCCCGATGTGCGGAAGGTCTGTGACCTTCCGGGCGAGGCTCTTTAGATTTGGGCTGCGCCCAATTTGCGGGCGTAGCCCGCAAAGGGTGAAGTGACCAACCTTTACGGTGGGGCATAGCCGCCACCGCACATCAGGCGGCATAGCCGAAAGATGGCAAGGTTGAAGTGATGAATAGTGACAACTACGAACTACTGACAACTGACTAAGTTCAACATGAAGAATCGCGCATCGTCACATCTGCTCATTATCCTGCTGCTAGTCATTCTTGAGGTCGCGGGCTATTGGGCCATACATCGCGCGGCATTGCTTCGCGGTTATGAAACATCCATCGTCGGCGCGGTCCGTGACCTCTTTATGTTTGTCCCGCTGTTGCTGCTGGTGGTTGTCTTGTCCCGGTCCCTGAAATACCGCGGCAACTGGATCCTGTTCACGACGGCGGTGCTCCTCTTCTCTGTCGGCATGCTGATTCAGTATCGGCTTTACAGCGACCCTGAATACAACGCTCGCAACAAAGCCGAGGCGCGACAGGCCAAGATGGAAGCCCTGCGCACGCGTTACATCATTGAGAACTACGATCCGGTCAAGAAACAACTGATGGGTTTGCCGCCAACTCCGGCCCAGTCCATCGACGTCGATCAACTTCCGCGGCGCCCGGCAAATTACACGCTTTGGAACGCACTGACATCCAGCTACACCTGGATTCCGATCTTCTCAATTATCGCGTTTGGTATCGCTTTCGTATTCTGCGCGCGCGACGGCTTCCTGCTTTGGATCCAAAGAAACAGCTTTATCATTGTCCTGTTAACGCTCGTGCCGCTGGCAGTCGCCGTTGTCACGTCGAGCGCGGGCAAGGCGCTGGGCAACATGACACCCTGGGAACCGTCAAAGATTCCCTTCCTCCTCGGTTTCGCCGGAATCCTGACCGCACGTTACAAAGACCTCGCTGAAACCTACTGGGGCATACCGCGCGCGCGTGACATCGTACCGCTGTTGGCTATGGCCATGTTGCCGTTTGTTCCCTTCTTCGCGCTGAAGGACTTTGGACAAATGTTGATTTTCAGCGGCGCTTACACCACGCTCTACCTTGTCGCCGTCAGGCGTTGGCCACAGCTGCTGTTGTTTGTAGGATCCGTCTTACTGGTTATCAGCATCCTCGTCGTTGGCGCGTTACCGAGAGACGTGCAGGAGAAGGTGCCACTCCTGCCCACGGTTGCCAGGCCGATTCAGGCGATGCTGCCCGCGCGCATTCAGCAGCGCTTTCATCTGTGGCTCGATGGTTTTGATCCGCCGTCGCCGGAAGTGTCCTGGTGGAAGAAAGACTTTGACGAAGCGCTCAATAAGGATCCGCAACTGAAACAACTTGCTGAGCAGAGTCCCGTGATGCAGAAGATTGTCAATACCGATATCTGGTTTGATAAGCTTGCATTTCAACCGGCCCAGGCCACCTTTGGAATCTCTTCCGGCAAGAATACCGGCCGAGGTTTGGGACTTGGTTATCCTGAAGTCATCCCTATTGCCGATTCCGATTATGTCTATGCTGCGCTTGCGGAAGAAGAAGGTTTGGTGGGCGGCACCATTGTGATTCTGGCAATTGTTATTTTTGTCATCGCTGGTGTTCGTACTTCCCTCGACGCGCGTGATATGTTTACTAAACTGTGCGCTGCCGGCCTGACAGCCTTTATCGGTTTCCAGGCACTGGTTAACATCGGGGGCATTTTGCGAGCTTTACCGATGACTGGAATCACTTTACCGTTCGTGAGTCATGGCGGGTTTAGTCTGGTCACCAGCTTTGCCATGTTAGGAATGCTGATGGCCTTTTCCCATCGCAACGCGCGCGATACCATGCTGGCCAAAAGCCCGCGGAGCGAGACGCGCTCGGAATTGAAACTGGAGGCGGTTGAATGAGCCAGCCCAATAACCAAGTCGCAACTACTCAAGCCGACAATTCGTCGCTGCACTCCGCTGCGGTCACTGATCGTGGTCTGAACGAAAAGCGTCCTCTGAATGAAGACTCTTTTCTGGCGGATGCTGAACGTGGAATTTTTTCCGTGGCTGACGGCGTGGGCGGCGCAGAGGCAGGCGAAGTTGCGTCGCAAACGGCGATCGAAGTGCTCGACGAAGCATTTCGTCATCGGCTCGAGAAGGCCGACGTGGAAGACCTGATGGAGCTGGCGATTCAGCGCGCCAACGCTTCCATTCATCAGATGGCTCAGGACCACGAAAAGTTTGCGATGATGGCGACTACTATCGTTGCCCTCCACATCCAGGGAAACATCGCGACCATCGGGCACGTCGGCGATTCGCGTTTGTATCGCCTGACGCCCGCGGGCCAGTTGATTCGGGAGACGGCCGATCATTCTGTCGTTGAGGAAGAAGTCCGCGCCGGCCGAATGACGCCCCAACAGGCCGCCACCCATCCCAGCAAGAATGTGATTAGTCGCGCGCTCGGAGCGGAGAACGACGTCGAAGTCGACCTGAAAGTGACCGAGGTCGACGAAGGTACCGAGTTTCTTTTGTGTACCGACGGGATTACCCGGCACATTCCCGACCATGAGTTAAGACATTTGTTAATTACGCACGACAATCTGCCCGCCCTCTGCGAGGAATTGAAACGGTTGTGTTACGAGCGTGGCGCGGAAGATAACCTGACGGCCGTGGTCGTGTGTGTTGGCCAACCACTTTCCGCTAGCGAAAGAGTGGAAGATTTGGAGAAGACGATGTCGCCGGAGACAAAACCGGTTGCACCTGCTGTTTCCACCCCGGCGCCGCAAGCAATGCTCGGAAGTGGTATTGATTCCGCGTCGAGTCTGCAACCGCCTTCACGCGTGCTGATTCCCGGAACCGCGCCGGCAACAGAATCAGTCTTAGCCGCTTCGGAGCCGCGTGGCGTGGACGCAATTGACAATCGCCTTAATATCCAGAACCTCCCCCCGAAAAAGAGCGGCGTTGAAAGAACCATGACGCGGTTCTTCATGTTCGTTCTGTTGCTCGCCGTCGTCGGTGCGGCTTTTTACGGCGGCCGGAAGTACAAAGGGGCGATACCTTATCTCGATGGCGCGGTGCCGGTCGCGGATGGTTCACCGACGCCAGTGGTGGGCGACGATCCGATCTTGAAGTTTGAAAGAAGCCGGCGTGAGGTTGATAACGACCCCAACGCCTGGCTGGCAACGCAGTTAAAAAGCGAACTGTCGCGACAAGGAATACAGAGTCCTTTGGAATCGACCGAAGGAGAGTTTCTTTATCTATATGGACGCGCTTCCCTGCTGATTGGTAACAACGCAGAGGCAGCGACGGCGTTTGAGAAGGTCATCGCCAGTACTAAGCTGGTTTCACCACAGGCGGATGCTACGCTTAAGAAAGAAGCAGCGCTCGGGCTGGCTGCCGTGGCCTTGAAGTCAGATAAAGACAGACCCGCCGCCCAGGCGCGCTTCGATGAAATTATGAAGCCAGTCTCCTCGCCTTCCGCGTCGCCGGCACTCGCTTCTCCCTCTCTTTCCCCTTAACTTCACTCCCGCCGTTGCCCAATCGAGCGTTCCTGAAAACACTGGCACGCATCCAAGGCAACAGCAGCGAAACCTTGATAGCAAACCGATGCCAGAACTCAAGCTACAACAGAGCAGGCTCGACGGTCGCTACGACATCATCGAATGTCTCGGACGCGGCAGCTACGCGGAGATCTACGTAGCTCACGATAATGCCGCTTCCGACGACGCGCCCGACAAGGTAGTCATCAAGGCGCTGAACATGTTTTTGCAGGACGCCCCCGATGAGGCGCTCGAACATACGCTGATACAGAATTTTCAAAACGAAGCCGTAGCTCTTGACCGGGTTCGTCACCCGAATATCATCAGCCGTCTTGGTCACGGCACCGCTATCGATCTCGCGGGCACTACGTTTCATTACATCGTGCTGGAATATCTTTCCGGCGGCGATATGGCGGCGCTCTCACGCAGCAAGCCCTTGTCGATTGATAAGGCCCTTTTTTATCTCGAGCAAGTTTGTTCCGGATTAGCTCACGCGCACGAGGGTGGTGTGATTCACCGCGACATCAAACCACAGAACCTGCTGCTGACTGCTGATCGCCAGATCGTGAAGATTGCTGACTTTGGCGTAGCGCGTTTGGCTGCAAACGAGGGCGCCATCACGCGTGTCGGCACGAACATCTATGCGGCGCCGGAACACAATCCGCTCGTCCAAACCGGATCCCTGGACCTCGGAGCAATTGCGGCTGGACGTGAACACCTGACGCCCGCAGCAGATATTTATTCGCTGGCGAAAACTACCTACGCGCTGCTCGCCGGCGAATCTCCGCGACGGTTTGCGCAACACTCGATAAAGGACATGCCGGCCAGTGTGGCTGGTCACTTCTGGTCAGAGCCGGTGCTGCGCGTTTTGCAGAAGGCCACGCAGATTCGTCCCGAGAATCGTTATCAAACGGTGCAGGAGTTTTGGGATGACCTCGCCGATGCCGCTCTACCCCCGACCAGATCGCTCGCGGGTGTAGCCGTTGATACCCAGGGTGAACTGCGCCGGCGGGCGAGTTCAGACTTGAGTCTCCAGCCGGAGGAGTTTACCGAGGCCCCACCACAACCTCGTTTCCAGCCGGTGAACGCGACACCGCAGCCGGCGTTTAATCCGACTGGGACGGCGACGCCTTACGCAGACGATTCGGCGCTGCGGCGCCCGAAGATTGTTGTGCCCGTAAGCACGATGCACACGAAAGCAGCGGCGGCGAGGCGTGAAGCAGTTTCGCCGGGCCAGACCGCAAGAGAAAGGATTGCCGCGCTACCGGATCAACCGCGCAACGGGAAGATTCCGGCCCAGAGAGCGAATAAGCGTCGCCAGGTTGGCCCACGCCGGGCCCGTCCCTATTTGGTTGCAGCAGTTTTGATCCTTGCCTTCGCCGGGATGTTGCTGGCCACGCACAAGTATGTTACTTCCCACTGGAATCCGTTTGCCGATTTGCCGTTACTGTCGGACGTTTTTGTAATCGGGCGCGAAGGTGTTACAACAACGGATGTGAATTTGCGATCGGACGCGAGCGTTGCCAATGCGCCTATTGGGCTGGCTGAGGCCGGGTCGCGGATAAAGGTTCTGTCAACGGGCGACAATTGGTACGAAGTTCAGGTGTTGCAGCACGGGCGCCCCAAGGCTGACCCGTTCACATCCGACAAGGGCTGGATAAATAAGAAGTTTGTTAGGTTTGATTGAAGGTTCAACCGCCAAGGCGCCAAGAGCGCCAACACAACAACGCAACAACGCAACAACGCAGGAGATAAGATCGTTCTAGTTAGCTGAGAATCTTTAAGAGCTTGGCGTTCTTGGCGCCTTGGCGGTTATTTTTCGCTAGCTTTTTAGTATTTACTATTTACCAATCATGGGCTTGTTAGAATCAATAAGAAAATGGATCGACGGTGAGCAAGGCGAAGACCTGCTTGAATCCGCCGACGAACACTCGAAACCGCGACGCATCTGGGAAGAATTCCTGGTGAAGATCGCGCGCGAGGTTGAAGCCGTCATGCAGCGCGAGATGTTTACGCCGCCAGGCGGTCTGACCTATATCCCGCGTGAATACGTCGTCTACCTGAGCGCAGAAGACGATAAGGAATGGCAGGGCGACAAACGTCGCGGACTCGAGCAGGGCTTGTTTCACGTCCTCTCCGAACGCGCCCGCGAGTTGAGTGGCTCAAATCAGCTCGCCGCGAAATCGTTTGCTGTGGAGTTGCGCGTCGATGGCACGCTCGAGAAAGGCCAATTTCGCGTGCAGGCTGTTTGGGACGAAACGGAAAGCGGGCACACTATGGTGAACGCGCGCGTGGGCGCATCCGCCCAGCAGCCCGCTGTGAACTTCAGCGATACAATCCGCGAGCGCGCGGACGGCACTCAAGGGGGCACCGAATCAGGTGGAGAAAGTGAACCGGGCGAGTCGAGTGAGCAAACGGTTGTGCGCCCACGAATCACGGTGCTCTATTCAGTGGAGGTCTGGAAAGACGGGGTGCGTGAGGCAGTGGTACCGATTACTAAATCAGAGATCACGATTGGTCGCGGCTCGCGTTCGATCACTGTCGATCTGCCATTGAAGGGCGACCCGGAAATCAGCCGGGTGCACGCGACGCTTAGGCGCGAGGACGATGGCCGCTATTTTCTCGTTCCCAAAGGCCGCAACCCCACACTCGTTGCCGGCCACGAACTCCCGCGCGAAGAACGCACCGAAGTCCAGCCCGATCAAAAGATCGCGATCTGCAATTTCGTGCTGCGGATTCAACCGAGGTAGATCTCATCACCAACTGCTTTTCACGCGCGAATACTCGCCATGCAAAATAATAGGCATCTCGTTAAAACGATGATCTGACTTCCCACGTAGTGCTAACAAGCTCACTGTAATAGTCTCCAGTACAGCGAATTATCTCAGCCCGAAGGGCTGACAGATAGTAGCCGGTGGTCGGAGCGAAGCGTAGACCACCGGATAACGACGAAAGAAGATTTGCACCCCATAGGGGGTGCCAGGAGACTACACAACGATGGGCTCAACCTTTTTCACCCTTCACTACCACATCGTGTTCTCAACAAAGGAGCGGATGCCCTTTATTCAAGCTGAATGGCGTCCTCGAGTTCATTCATATTTAGGTGGCATCATTCGAGGAATGAATGGCGTTGCCGAGATAGTGGGCGGCGTGGCGGACCATGTCCACCTGCTGGCAAGTTTGCGCCCGGTTCACCGCATAGCGGACGTGTTGCGCGACATGAAGAAGGACTCGAGCACGTGGGTAAGGGAAAACTTCGACGACCGCTTTGCCTGGCAGGAAGGATATGCTGCGTTTACGGTCAGTCCTTCCGCGATTAGTTCCGTCAGGAGTTACATCGCGAATCAGGAATCGCACCACAAGAAGCAATCGTTTGTTGATGAGCTGAAAGAATTGCTGGCAAAAGCCGGAGTCGAGTATGAGGAGAAATACCTGTTGTGAGAAAGAGCTCGCACCCCTTCGGGGTGCGGTTCATTAAATCTTGACGATCCGGTGGTCTACGCTGCGCTTCGACCACCGGCTACTTTCGCTGAACCCTTCGGGTTCAAACGCAAAACGCGATTCTTGAGTTGAGAAAGTTTATCACCTCGCAGTCGCCGCTCGAGCGCTCGGATCCAGTTCGGAGAGTAGTTCGACGAGGAGTGGTTTGTCCCGTTCGGCGTCGAGGTAGTTCTTGCCGAGCATCTTCAAAAATCTGCGTTCTTTGGTTTCCCCAGCCAACTCCTTCAGCAGCGCCCGACAGAAAGCCGCGACGACAATCGGATCAAATTGAGTGCCGGTGTTCTTTCGCAGGTCGACTATAACCTCAGCGAATGTGCGGCGCGTCTTGTAAGGTCGATCGGTAGTCATCGCGTCAAACGAATCGGCCATGGTGACAATCTTCGCGCCAATCGGGATCTGTAGATCAGTTAGTCCGTCGGGATAGCCGCGGCCGTCCATACGTTCGTGGTGATACTTCGCCATCAAAGGAATGTCGGCGTAAGGATGATGAATGGGCGAAAGAATATCAAAGCCCGCGCCGGGATGGCGGTTTAGTTCGCTCGACTGCTTTGCATCGATTCGGTAGGGCGCGTTGATGATGTCGCGCTCGACCACGAGCTTGCCGACGTCATGAAGGTAGCCGGCGATCGCCATGCCCTCCACTTCCTCTTCGCCCCAGCCCATCTCCCGCGCAATAATCTCGCTGTATTTGCCCACGCGTTCGGAATGGCCCTGCGTGTATTTGTCCTTGATGTCGATGGCGGCGGCGAAGGCGCGCACGGTGTCGCGATAGATCGCGCGCAGGTCGAAATAGAGCCGGCGATTTTCTTCAGACTGCTGTTTCACTTCCGCCAGCAAGCGATGCGTGTGTATGCCGACGCCGATGTGCCGCACCATCGCCTGGACCACCTCCAGATCATCGGGCGTAAACGGCTCGCCGCTGGCTTTGCCTCCCAACAAGACCAGTCCGGTCAATTCTCCACGAACAATCATCGGCACAATAAGCTCGATCAATTGAACGCGATATTCCGGCCGGTGCGCTGCAAGAAAATTCTCAAAAGCTGTCTCGTTGACAGCGCCTGGCTCATCGACTTCGAAGGCGCCCTTACTGGAACTGAGAAGTGCTTCTCTGGATGCTTCGTCGACAACAAAGCGGCCGTCGTAATCGTGGCTTAGGCCCCAAAGTGCCAGCGGATTTGTCATCTCGAGATGCGCTGGACACTCGACAATTGCACCGCGGCGGATTGCGAGCGTGCCCAGTAACAAGTGCAGCGACGTGCGCACCATCTCCATGAAGTCGCCGCTGTCCGCGACCTCCTGGCCCAGATCGGCAAGCGCGCCGAAGGAGTGGATCAGTTTCTGTGTGTTTGATTCCATGGGGTGAACGACTAAACGAGGGGTGATCTTGCCACAGCGGGCCGCCGAATCAAAACGGGGTTGGATGCTGGGATCCGGTCGCTACCACTCCCGGTTCTGTACTAGTGGCCTATCGCCTGACTCTGTGGTGGGCTGGTGGCGA
>JBDUAQ010000042.1:0-19993 GCA_040004575.1 bacterium | reverse complement strand
ATCGGATTGGAAAGAACTTCACGCGCCATGCGCCCCACGGATTCGCGCGCCTGCTCCCGGTCGGCTGAATCCTGCAGCGCGATTTCGAAATACTTACCCTGACGCACATCCGCAATTCCGGTAAAACCAAGCAGCTCGACCGAATGCTGGATGGCCTTACCCTGTGGATCAAGTACGCCTGGCTTGAGACTGACGAAGACTTTCGCTTTCATGTTAGTGGTACCAATCCTGGATTGCTCTTCATTCGGTTATTCATAGTAGGACATAACATTGCTTCATGTGTAGCGGATAGCATACTATCTCGACCCGCACCTTAGGTATTCAGTATTAGGCTTCAGATAACTAAGAATCTAGGAGAATCGGAATAATGCAGAACCCTCCACCCGCTCAACCGGCAAAGTCGTCAGGCATCGGCGGCCTGGAACCGAAAGTAGCGGCAGCGCTCTCATACATCTGGATCGTCGGACTGATCTTCTACTTCATTGAGAAGGAAAATCGCTTCGTGCGTTTCCACGCGATGCAATCGATCATTTTTGGTATCGCAAACTTCGTGATCATGTTCGCGCTTGCCATACTCGCCATCATTCTGACATTCGCCTTTGGCATTGGCGGAGCGATAGTCGGGGGTGGCATCGGCACTCTGGTAAGCATGCTTGTATGGCTGGTCTGGCTGATATTTTGGCTGCTCGCCTTGGCGTTTCTTGCTGGTCTGATTTTCGCCGCCTATAAAGCTTACCAGGGACAAAAATTCAAACTACCAATCATCGGCAACATGGCCGAGAAGATCGTCGATAAGTAATCGATGCCTCAGATCAGAGCCGTCGACGCTACTGAGGTCAAGAAGATTTTCCATTTGTCATTTGAAATTTCTCATTTGACATTTGGATCGACTGTTAACAGCCAGGCGCTGATGGAAAGGCTTTGGTCGGCAATGACAAGTGAAAAATGAGAAATGCCAAATAATGCCAAATGTCAGTTCTTAGTTTGCTATAGTCGGCAGCAATACTCCGCTTCGTTTACTGCGCGCCAAATACTCTGTCAAAGATCGCGTCGACATTTCGCAGGTAAGTGTCGAACGTGAACACTCCATCGATCTGCTCCGCAGAGAGATGCAACTTGATATCGGCGTCCTGCTTCAACAGCTTCTGAAAGTTTTCATTCTCGTCCCAAACCTTCATCGCATTTCGCTGCACCCATTCATAGGCGTCTTCGCGTGAGACTCCAGTTTGCGTGAGCGCCAGCAGCAGTTGACCGCTGAAGACCAACCCGCGCGTGAGCTGAAGATTTCTGAGCATGCGATCGGGATGGACTACGAGTCCCTCGATCAGCGACGTGGCTTTATGAAGGATGTAATCCAACGCAGTGCTCGCATCAGGGAGCACCACGCGCTCCGCGGAGGAATGCGAAATGTCGCGCTCGTGCCAGAGAGCCACGTTTTCGAGCCCGACCAAACTGTGCGCCCTGATCACGCGAGCAATGCCGCAGATTCGTTCCGAGATAATTGGGTTCCGCTTGTGCGGCATCGCGCTCGAACCTTTTTGGCCCGCTGTGAAGCGTTCCTGAGCTTCGCCGACTTCGGTGCGTTGCCAGTGACGAATGTTGAGCGCAAATTTGTCGAGTGATGAAGCGATGATAGCCAGCGTGCACAAATATTCCGCGTAGCAATCGCGTTGGATGATTTGCGTGGAAACAGGCGCGGGCCGGAGGCCCAGCCGGGCGCAAACCTTCTCTTCAACTTCCGGATCGAGCAGCGCAAACGTTCCCACCGCGCCGCTGATTTTCCCCACGGCCACGGTTTCCCGCGCGCGTCGCAACCGCTCGCGATTGCGACGCATCTCGTCGTACCAAAGCGCGAAAGTCAAACCGAAAGAAGTTGGTTCCGCGTGGATTCCGTGGGTGCGGCCAACCTGCGGCGTGTGCTTGAACTCAAACGCGCGGCTCTTCAGAACTTCAAGTAGCGCTTCGAGTTTTTTTAACAGGATGTCGCACGCCTCGCGCAAGAGGAGCGCGTTAGCAGTGTCAACGACATCGGACGAGGTCAAACCGTAGTGCACGAAGCGCGCGGCATCGCCAATGTTTTCGGCGAGGTTGGTGGTAAACGCAATTACGTCGTGGTTTGTCGTCTGCTCAATCTCATTGATTCGTTCAACTGAAAACTTCGCACGCGACTTGATCTGCTCGAGTGCGTCCTGCGGTATAGTTCCCATCTCCGCGTGCACTTCGCAGACAGCGATTTCTACTTCCAGCCATTTCTGGAACTTGCTCTGCTCGGTCCAGAGCGCGCCCATTTCGGGCAATGTGTAGCGTTCGATCATTTTAGTAGGACAAGCATTCTTGCCTGTCTTCTTTGATACCCCTGCTACCGCAGGCGGTACTGACAATGGACAGACAGGAATGTCTGTCCTACTTCAGCGCCGTTGAGTTCACAAGGTAGCGCGCGAGCAACCAACGGTCGTCGCGTTCAACCAGTGTGTAGGTCTCCATGCCTTCGCCATTCTGAAATTTTGACCGGTACGCGACGATGTATGCGCGGCCTTTCAGCGGCCCGCCGGAATTCTGTTGTTCCGTCGCTGACTGCAGGGTTCGATTCTCCACTGGACCGAGCTTGGTTCTGAGAGTCTTGAAGGTTGCCGTCGATTCATCGAGTGTGGCGTTTTGCCGCCACAGTTCCGAGGCGTCGTTGTAGATTTTGTCGTAACGCTCTGCGGCAATCTCATCGTTGATGGTGCCAATCGCTGACTCCACTTCCGGCGGCAGATTTCGACTCCCCTGATTCGTGCCGCAAGCGAAGATGCTAACAGCGATCAAGAGAAGGATTACTCCCCTCCCCGCTCGCGGGGAGGGGTTGGGGGTGGGGTGCGTCGCACCGGCTACCTCTCCCCTATCCCCTCGCGGAGAGGGGGAATAAAACTGATCAAATCCATCCCTCATCCTTTCACTACACCTCGATCCACGGCGTCGGCTCCTTCGGAAATGAAAGGCTAACTACAGTATCGGCGTGAAAAAGCGGAAAGCGTTCCTGCAAGGCAACCTCAGCAGAAATTTTTGCCAGGTAAGGGTTGTTCGCGCGTTGTGAAAGGTGGGTCAGCACGAGATGCCGGGCCACGCCATCGAAGCTGTCGCGAATCCAGTCCGCCAGATCTTCATTTGAAAGGTGGCCGAGCCGCG
Organism: bacterium; assembly: GCA_040004575.1. Taxonomy (GTDB): domain Bacteria; phylum Acidobacteriota; class Blastocatellia; order Pyrinomonadales; family Pyrinomonadaceae; genus PSRF01. The sequence continues at coordinate 16,825 of JBDUAQ010000042.1, read as the reverse complement.
ACAGAATTCGCTGTTTGAGTTCCCAGGGATAAACCTCGCACGCCTTCAACATGTCGCGGCTGTGGTTCGACTCGATAATCACCGCTGCACAACCGCGCAAGCGCTCGCTGACGAGCGTCGTAATGTGACCAAAGTCCATCAAGGTCGCAATCTTTACGCCCTGATGCGTCGCCGTGAAGCCGAAATTGTCGACTGCGTCGTGCGGAATTGTGAACGGATGAAAGTCGATCTCGCCGATGCGAAAGTCGCGGCTCGATTCTATTTGCTCGATGCGATCCTTTAGCGCCTTGGCGCGTTTGCGCGGCTCCTCGTCGTTCACGTTCGTGCGCTCGCTTATGTAGGCGTCACAAGTTTGCGCGGAAATGTAGACGGGGCAGTCGACCGTACGTAGAAGCACGCGCAGTCCGCCTGCGTGATCGCCGTGTTCATGCGTGACCAGGACAGCGTCGAGCTTTTGCACGTCTTCGCCGACGATCGCGAGCCGGCGCGCGATCTCTTTGGCGCTGAGTCCGGCATCAACAAGAACACGAGTCTCGCCGGCAACGATCAAAACCGCATTGCCCGTTGATCCGCTGCCGAGAACGGTGAGTTTCATGTTTAGGAAATTAGAACTACGAACCGACTAACAAAAAAGTGTGGAAAGGAACTTTAGCATTTAATAAGCGAAACAGCTACAGGCCGCTCGATGTAACGCAAACTGTTAGTTTGCGATCTCTAGAGTGAATTGCCTGACTGCGAGGATTGAGATAGTTCGATAGGGTTGGGTTCCAAGTACAAGTCGATTGCTTCACGGATATTTTCAAGAGCCTCCTCTCTAGTTTTACCCTGTGACCAGCAACTCTTGAGAGAGGGTACGTGGGCTACGAAATAGCCATCGTCGCCAGGCTCAACCAGCACTTTGATGTTCATAGGAGGCACTATTGGAAGAGATCGTCTACCGCCATTGTCCATCCAGGAACGGCTGGCTCGGCTTCTGCCACTTCACCACGCCGATAAATCATAGGCTTGTTTGGCTCACTTGCGCGATATGCTTTAACAACATCATCTCTGAGCAAACCTACATCCCAAACGACTAGCGTGCTGGTGGCGAAATAATCGTCAAGTTTTTGCGTGATTTCTTCTTCAGCTTTGCGACCATAATCACCAGCGCTTCTGACCTCTACGGCAAAGACCGGCGCACACAACCTCGAAACCATCCAACTCGCGGTCGGCTCGAAGCGCAAGTACAGATTTGGCGGTGTCATCTCGCGCGGTAAGTCAGATCTTTAGCCGTGAGCGATCGACGCGAAAGCCGTTAAGATTTCCGAGGGCGCCAAGGGCAAGTGTTTCACTCGTGAAGTATTCTCGCGCTACGCGTTGTAAATCTTCCGCAGTTACCGCCTCGATCCTCTCAATGGTTTCTTCCGGCGTAATCCTGCGGCCATGGATGATCTCCTGGCGCGCGAGAGCGCTGACGCGCGAACTCGACGACTCAAGCCCAAGAAGTATCGATGACAGCGCCTGATCTTTTACCAGCTTCAGTTCCTCGTCGGGAACGCTTTCGTTGACAACGCGGCGCATCTCGGCAAGCGAGAGATCAAATACTTCGTCCAAATGTTCCGGCGACGTGCCTGCATAGATTGTGAAGACGCCGACATCGGAAAAGGTACTGGCGCCGGCGCCGACGGAGTAAGCAAGACCGCGCTCTTCACGAATTGTTTGCCAAAGCCGGCTTGAAGTGCCGCCGCCAACAACCGACGCGAGCAGACTGCCGGCATAGCGATCGTCATCCTTCGCGTCAGGCCAGGGCGCCGCGAGAATGAGATGCGCTTGCTCGAGTTCTTTCTTTTGCTCAATCAGGATTGGCGACGCTGCGGTCGGCGAGACCAACTCACTCCGGACCGGGTCATCGTTAGTCACGGAATTACGAAAAGACTTCTCAACCAGCTCCAGCAGCCGATCGTGTTCGACGTTGCCCGCTGCGGCTACGACTAGATTTGCCGGCGAGAACTCGCGAGCGTGAAACGACGAGATCGTTTGGCGATCAAAGGAAGAGACAGTCTCTTCCGTCCCTTCAATCGGTCGTCCCAGCGGATGTCCGGGGAAGTAAGCAGCGTTGAAGAGTTCACCCAATAGTTCGTCGGGTGTGTCTTCAACCATTTTCATCTCTTCGAGAACTACCTTTTGCTCGCGTTCCAAATCACTCTGGTCGAACCGCGGATGCGCGAGCAGGTCGGCAATTAGATCAAATGCCCCCGGCAGGCTCTTGTCCGCAACCTTTATGGCGAAGCCCGTCATCTCATGGGTCGTAAACGCATCGAGATTGCCCCCGAGTCGATCTGATTCCACGGCGATATCACGAGCGGTTCGACGCGCTGTTCCTTTGAAGACCGCGTGCTCGATGAAGTGGCAAATGCCGTTGAGTTCGGGAGCTTCGTGACGGGAACCGCGTCGTACCCAGATGCCGGCGGTTACTGACCGCAGGCTGGGCATAGGCTCAGTCAAAACCGTGATGCCGTTGGGGAGTCGAGTTAAGCGAACTTTGTCAATCATGAATATACAACCAAAAAACCGACAGAAATTTGAGTCACTCCGCATCCTAGCACGCGGGAAACTGGCAGCAAAGTGGGGCCAAGTTGGGCGCTTACGGGTCACAGACTGCTTGACGTTCCGCGATTATTGGCGGAAAATGCGAACTATCCAATGGTTCTGGTAAGTCTCCTAGCCTGAACCAGTTCGCCTTCTGCGGTCATGGCGAGACTGCCTACAGCAGTTTTCGAGAGGGCAAAAAATCTTAGGAGACTTCTTCCTATTTTGCACAAAACCTGAGTCACAGTCGCACGGCTTCAAACGCTTCCTAAAGGAGGCGTAATGATGTTTCGTGGCGACAAAAAGGTGAAGAAGGTGAAGATGATGAAAATATTCAGAAAGAGAACAATAGGGAGAAGAGTAGCTAGCCTGTTTCTCGCGGTGTTTGCGGCGAGCCTGTACTTGCAGGCTCCGGCTGTAAACGCAAGCAGGGGAAACCTGGCGACGATTACTGGAGCCGTGATTGATAACAAGGGAAACCCGGTCGCGGGCGCGTTGATTTCCCTGTTGCGAGATGGAGCGAGCAAAGTCATCAAGCAGACACGCAGCGATGCGGCAGGGCGCTTTAGTGCGCGTATCGCTCCCGGCCGCTATGGCATTCGAGCGATTGCGGCGGGCTTTAACGAAGTCGTTTTTGCCTCGGTTGAGGTTCGCGCTTCGCAGGAACTTGTTTACCGCTTTAACCTCGAGCCGATCGGCTCTGGCAAGACTCTGCCGGAGCGTCGCCGGGATCGTGACGACGTGAAATGGGTGTTGCGTTCGGCGCAGACTCGTCGTTCCATCTTTCAGGCGCAGGAAGGCGAAGACGCCGACATGCAAGCGGTCCTCGGACGGGAAGCCGTTCCCGAAACTGGAACAACTGGCGAAGGCGCCGGGCCGGATGCCGCCGGCACTGAAGTCAATCCGCAAACTCAACGCAGAGTCCAGGGCGTACTCGACACATATTTCGCGGGCAACTCAAACGGCCCAAGCTACCCGGGTCTGAATTTTGCCATTGCCACTTCCCCGAACGATCGCATTGAACTTATCTTTGCCGGCCAAACTACCGCCGGCCAAAACGGTCTCCAGCGTTTTGACGCGAGCACTCACCTGCGCGCGGGCCAACGTCATCGCGTGGGAATGAGCCTGGGTGCAGTTCGCCTCGGGGTGCCAGCGTGGGTCGCGACAAGCAACAACCCGCGCGGCGGATTAAAAACACCTTCGGGACAAATTTCCATCAGGGCCATTGACGAATGGATCGTTCGCGATGGGATCGTTGTAGTCCTTGGCCTCGACTACTCTCGTTTCATTGGCGCCGGTGGCGCGCGCTCGCTAAATCCGCGGGTTGGGATCCAGTATGACGCTAACGCGAGGACTCGTTTGAAAGCAGCCTATGCCCCGGGCGGAGACGAAGGCAACATTCAGAGTGTGGCCGCGTTTGAAAACGCTCAGGTTGCTTTCCGAGAGTCCGCAAGACGGCCGGTGGCGTACGTCGATGGTCGTGCCGTAATGGATCGCAGTCATCGTCTCGAGTTTGGCGTTGAGAGAGTTCTCGATAACAAGTCGAATCTCGAAGGCACCGCGTTCTTCGATACGACGCTTAGTCGTGGTGTTGGCTTGCTAAGCACGCCCATGACTGCATTTTCCGGCGCCACTGGCGAAGCATTTATCAACGTCGCCAACCAGCAGGGCGCGTCCAGAGGCATGCGCCTGGTTTATACGCGCAGGCTCAGCCGCATGTGGACCGCTTCAGGCGGCTACTCGTTTGGTCGTGGCCAGCGACTAGCTCCTGGAGATATTTCTCGACCGTCGGAAATATTTGAAAGCGGCTTCTTCCAGACCGCGGCGTTCCAGCTCGACGCTGATCTTAACAGTGGCACAAACATTCGCACCGTGTTGCGCTTCTCGCCAAACGCTACTGTGTTTGCAATCGATCCCTTCGCGGGGCGCCTCGCTGTTTATGATCCGTCGTTGAGTATCCAGATAACTCAGGAACTGCCCAGGTTCGGTCTGCCGGTCAGGGCCCAGGCGGTACTCGACGCCCGTAATTTGCTTGATATTCAGCCAGGCACTGACAATGGAGAAGTACTAACCCAGCTCAGCACCGGACGTCGTTCTGTTCGCGGGGGGATCTCGCTCAGGTTCTAAAGAGGAGATAGGGTAAACGGGAAAAAGCTTTCCAGTCCCTCGTCTCGCGCTTGTTCGTTTAGTTACCCCTTCTAGCGGTTCTCCAAAAACTCGGAAAAGTCCAAAAACTTGGATAGCGCGATCAGCGAGAGTCTTCTAGAAGGCACACCTGCAAGAGCCTGAAGATTTAGAAAGATCGTGCCGTTGCAGGGTAATCCTGCAACTCTTCGCGCGTGGGGCCTTTGGCCGCAACGCCATTTGGAAGCGCTTGCGGATTAATTGGCTTAGGAACATACATTGCGTTTTCGCAGTAGATCGGAACGTTGACAATTTGTCGAGCAGAACTATCTAGTGAAGAGATCGGTTTTTACAACTGGGACGTGGCTGGTGTTGGCCAGCACTGCCTTGCTGATTACGGCGGGTGTGCTTAACTTTGCCCAGCGGCTGAGACATGAAACGCCGGCCTGGGACGGGGTTCGCTGGACCGACACGAAGCAAGGCATCCTCGCTGAAATCGTTGAACTCAATTCCTCTGGAGCCCGCGCCCAAATCCTGCCGGGCGATCATCTGATCGGAATTAGTTTAGATAACCGGAACTACGAAGAGGTGGGACGCGCCCGGGACGTACAGATGTACCTGGACCCCGCCCGCGTGGGCGGCGACATACACTATCTCATTGAACGGCCCTCCTACCCGGAAGAGAGCCGCTTGTATTACGCCGATCTTGATCACCTTGATGCCACGCACAAATGGACGCCGCTGGTTGTTTATATCAATCTTATCGGTTTGGTCTTTCTTTTCGTCGGCTTCTTCGTACTCTTCAAACAAGGTGGGCGAGCGCCGTTTGCTTTACACTTCGCTTCAGTTTGTTTGACCGCCTTTGTCTTTTGTTTCTACACACCGATCGGTACTTATCGCGATCTCGATTTAGCGATTGCGATTCTAAAAAACGCTGCCTTAATTATTTTTCCCCCGCTGTTCCTGCACTTCTGTCTGCTTTACCCGCTGCGGCAGCAACTCTTTGACCGCAAGCGTTGGCGCGCACTATTGCTCTATGTGCCGGCGTTGCTGTTGCTGGCACTTGAGAATTTCATTTTCCTGCGCGGCGTGATTACGCCGCTCGTGCCCCAACTCCGAAACATTCCTAATGTTTCCGAAGCGTTTGTGGGACTGTTCTACAAGTTGAGCTTTTTCCATTGTGTGGCGGGCTTGATCGCAAGTGTCTTTTTCCTGATCCGAACCTGGGTAAAAGCCAAGAGCGCTGTAGTAAGACAACAATTGAAGTGGGTGATTTGGGGACTGGTATTGGGGGTTACTCCGTTCACCCTGCTTTACGCCTTCGGATTCTTATTAGGCGCGCAAACAGATCCATGGCTAACCAATGCAGCCGTGCTGCCGCTGATCCTTATCCCGCTCGCGTTTGGCTATTCGGTCGTCCGCTACCGTCTGATGGATGTCGAACTGGTCGTGCGCCGCGTCTTTGTTTACGTGCTGACAACTCTGGCAATCGCTTTGATGGTCGGTGCGGTCGTCTACCTCGCCGGGCTCTACGCCCTGGGCGGAGATCAGGGATTCACTTCGGGCGAGATTACCTTGCGAGTGGTGATAGCGATTGTGGCTATGGCCGTCATCGTGATGATTGCCGCGCCGGTGAAGAACTTTTTGCAGGAACAGATCGACCGCCTGTTTTATGGCGAGCGTTATGACATGCGCCACAGCCTGCTCGACTTTGGCCGCACGCTTTCTGCTACCACGGCCCTCGAGCCGCTGCTCGATTCCCTCGTCAGCCGTCTCCAGCAGGTGATGAACGTTGGTCGCATCGCAATTTTCATCGAAGACAAGAACACGCCGGGAGGTTATCGCGTAGCCCGGGCTGCAGGACTGACCTCGGAGATCGTTGTGCCGCCCGACTTTCGCGAGATGATCCGCATTCGCTCCGCCGAAAGCGGCGTAGTTAGTACCGAAGATTTTGAGCTGATACCCGAAAACACGGGCTTCGTGCGCCGCGCGCTTCATTATTATGTTCCCTGCGTGGTGCGCGGCCGGATGGTTGCTGTCATTGGACTTGGCCGGTCGGCCGATGGCGCGCTGCTCTCGTCCGAGGACGTTGAAATCCTGCTCACCGTTTCCGGCTATGTAGCAGTCGCCATCGAAAATAGTTTGCTGTATCAGGAACAGGGTGACCGGGCGGCGGAGTTGAAGCTTCTCAAAGAGTTTAACGAATCCATTATCGAGTCGATTAACGTCGGACTGCTGGCAGTGGATCTCGAAGGCCGCGTCACTCGCCTGAATTCAGCGCTTGAGGAGATTCTGGATCTTAGTCGCGTTCAGGCGGTTGGAAAGCGAGTCGAGGATCTTTTTTCGGCAGATTTTACCGACACGCTGCGCCAGGTACTGGGCAATGATCGTTGGCGCCTCAAGGAAATCCGCAACATCTACAAGATTCATACGGCAACTTTCACTGGGCACCCGCTGGTACTCAACATCGCCATTGCGCCGTTGCAGGATTCCGAGGTGCAGACCGGCGCCCTGGTTGTGCTTGAGGATGTCACTTCCCGCGTGCGCCTTGAAGAACAGTTACAGCAACGCGAGAAACTTTCTTCGATCGGCTTGCTGGCGGCCGGCGTCGCTCACGAAGTGAACACACCGCTCACCGGCGTTTCGTCGTATACGCAGATGCTGTTGGGCATGCTCGCCGAAAACGATCCCAAGCATGCGCTGTTGCTTAAAGTTCGGCGCCAGGCTGAGCGCGCCACAAACATCGTCAACAACCTGCTGAACTTCTCACGCACGGGAGACGCAACCGAGTTTAGCGAAGTGGACATCAGCCGCGTACTTGACGACACGCTGCAACTGCTCGAGCCCCAGTTGCGCGGCGCCCAGATTGAAATCGTGCGTGGCTACGACCACGAGTCGCCTTTAGTAATTGGTAATAGCGGCAAGCTTCAACAGGTGTTTACCAACCTCTTGCTGAACGCGCGTGATGCAATTCCTTCCGGAGGCTCGATCAGGATTTCTACGATTCCGTCCGACGACCACTCGCTGACGATTGAGGTGTCAGATAGCGGGACTGGAATCGCGCCTGAGAATGTAGCCAAGATTTACGACCCGTTCTACACCACTAAGGGAGTCGGTCAGGGGACGGGACTAGGCCTCGCCGTTTCCTACGGTATTGTTCAAGAGCATTCCGGCCACATCAGCGTTGAAAGCACGCCGGGACACGGCACAATATTTCGCATCACTCTGCCAACGGCGCACGCGCGCGCCAGGTTGCAGACAGTCGCTGACTAACTCCAGTAAATTTCAGATCTCAAAGTTTGAAATCTGAAATCTAAAATTATCCGGTCACCGCAGGAGCACCGCGCGTCTCGCTTTGCTCTTGCCTTTTTTTTTGCCCTGATCTCCCCTACACTGATTCACCCCCGAAAACATGAGGCTTGACACAATTGGCAGGAAAGACCGAAAGACGCGTGGCTAAAAAAGGTTCAGTACTCATCGTCGACGACGAAGAGATAATGCGTGAAGTGTTGGAGACGCTACTCTCTACGGAAGGTTACCGAGTTGACCTGGCCAAGACCGGCGAGGAGGGACTCGAATCCTACGGTCGCCGCGCTTATGACGTTGTCTTGCTCGATGTGTCGATGCCGGGCATCGGTGGACTGCGGGCGCTCGAAGAGTTTTTGAAGATGGACTCCGAGGCCGTCATTGTCATGATTACGGCCTATGCGACCTTTGACACCGCTATCGCCGCCTGGGAAAACGGCGCCTTCGGCTGCATCCGAAAACCTTTTCAAAACGAAGAAATCACCGCTCGGGTGGCTGCCGGGATCAGGCGCCGTCGCAACGAAGAAGAGCGGCGCACGCTGCGGCGCGCGATGAGTCGCGCCGTCGATCGCGGCGCGATCGTTGGGCGGTCAGACATCATGCAGGAAGTGTTTCGCTTGGTCGAACAGGTAGCGCCGGCCCGTTCTACGGTTCTGATCACCGGTGAAAGCGGCACCGGAAAAGAGTTGATCGCGAAGGCGATTCACGAAGCCAGTCCGCGCGCGGGCAAGCCTTTCGTTACGGTTAACAGTTCCAACATCCCTTCCGAACTCCTCGAATCGGAACTCTTCGGTCACACGCGCGGCGCCTTCACGGGTGCAGTGGCGGCGAAGAAGGGACTGTTTGAAGTTGCTGATGGCGGCTCGATCTTCCTCGACGAGATCGGCGACATTCCACCGGAGACGCAGGTGCGCTTGCTGCGCGTTATTCAGGAGCGCGAATTCACGCCGCTTGGAGACACAACGCCGCGCCGCGTTGATGTGCGGATCATCGCCGCCACCAATATCGAACTGAAGGAGGCAGTCAAGCAGGGAACGTTTCGCGAAGACTTGTATTACCGGCTGGCAGTAGTGCCGATTGAACTGCCGCCGCTGCGCGACCGGCGCGAGGACATCCTGCCTCTGGCCCAACACTTCATCGAAAAGTATAACGAAGAGAACGGCCGCAAAGTGTCGGAGCAGATCGCGCCGGAGGTGCTGGCGCTGCTCGAAGCTTACTTCTGGCCGGGCAACGTTCGTGAACTTGAGAATGCAATTGAGCGGGCCGTGGTTATTGCGCCACGTGACGAAGTTTCGCGCGAGTGTCTGCGGCCGGAGATCAGCGATCCGCAGTCGGTTGCCAGTGCTTCCGAAGAAGGCGCCAGCATGGGCGCGGTGCAGGATCTGGGACGCGGCATTAACTTCTACGATCAGGTGCGCCGCTTCGAGATCGATTTGATTCGACGCGCCCTCGAGCAAACCGGTGGCCATCAATCGCGCGCCGCGCGCCTGCTGGGAATGAACGCCACTACGCTCAACTCAAAAATCAAAACGTACAGAATCAGTCTGAGATCGTAGGGTATGTACTGGCTCCGTAGGAGCCAAATGTCTATAGCACCGGCGGGCAGTTTATTTTCCGCGCTCCGTAGGAGCGCAACGCAAAAACATCTCGCTCCTATCCGGAGCGAGGGTATGGGGTCTGGGGCCGTGCTATAAACATTTCGCCTCCGAGGCGAGGAGCGGGCCCGTTAGTGAGTTAACGACTTGATCAGAGGTTCCTGAAGTTTATCGAACGACGAAGTTTGCGGGTATGGCCGCGAGTCTATTCATGACTGAAGCAGTTGAAACAAAAATTCTGGCCAGGTCTTTCCTCGAATCCATTCATCAGCGGCTGGGCGCGACGATTAGCGAGCGAGACGGTTGGTCTGTGCCTGAATCCTACGGCGATCCGCTGCTTGAATATGCCGCCGTGCGTGAAGGAGGTTGCGGGGTAATAGATCTTTCCAATAGAGGCCGCATCCTGGTGAGCGGAACCGAGGCCGTGCAGTTTCTCAACGGGCTGATAACGAACGACATGAAAACGCTCCGCGAGAATAGTTGGATGCCGGCGGCGTTTCCGAATGTGCAGGGCCGGTTGATTGCGAGCGTGCGCGTGGTTCGCTTGAAAGATGAAGGAACAGAAGGAACAGAAGGAACAAAAACGACAGACAAGAATGTCTGTCCTACCTTCTTGATCGATACGGAAGCAGCGACGCTCGAGCGTGTGCTCAAGACTATTGAACGCTTCACGCTTGCCGGTGACTTTCGCGTCACGGATGTGACGAGTGAAACTGCGATGCTGTCGGTGCAGGGAAGAAAGGCAGTTGCGGTTGTGCGCGCTGTTTTTGGTGACGCCGCAGGAATTGCGACGAATCAAGCCACCCAGATGACCTGGCCGCGAAGTGATGAGAGCGGCGATGCGGCGGGCGAGGTTACACATAGCGTAACCGTAATGCGCGCATCGCACACGGGAGAAGACGGATTCGATTTTGTGGTGAACGCAGCGGAGGCCGTTAGTTTGTGGGACGCTCTGCAACGTGCCGGTGCGCGGCCAGTGGGCCATGCGGCACTGGAGACGTTGAGAATCGAAGCGGGTCTGCCACGATACGGCGTCGACATGGATGAAACCAACGTCGTCACAGAGGCGGCGCTTGACGACGCGGTTAGTTACACCAAAGGCTGCTATGTTGGTCAGGAAATCATCGCGCGCATAAAGTATCGTGGGCACGTCGCGAAGAAGCTGTCGGGTGTGATGTTTGAGCAAGCAGCGAAAGTTGCAGTGGGCGCGGTTATCAATTCCGCAGAGGGTAAGGACGTTGGAAGGGTTACTTCCGTCACCTATTCACTGCACCTGGGTCGCACCATCGCGCTCGCATATTTGAAATACGATTATCTTGCGCCCGGTACGAGCGTGAGAATTGTCGGTGGCGATGTCGAACTCGAAGGGCAACTGACTGCGCTTCCATTTGTGCGGAGATCGGCTCCGTAGGTGCCGAATGTTTATAGTCGAAGCGTCCCTTGCTCACTAAGCTCCGTAGGAGCGAAAGGTGTGTCCTGAAAACATATTTCGCTCCTTCGGAGCTCAGTCGCGGACGTTACTGCCGTGTCTATAAACATTACGTCCCTACGGGACTGAGCGCGGTGCCGAATTCCTACAAGGTTGTACAGATGGCCGACAAGGACTCCATTGCAGGACAAAACGAACCGCGGGATCTCGATCAGGAGCAGGCGCGCCTGGCCTATTCGATTATCGAATCGCTCCTCGAACACACGCGTGTGGTCAGCGATCTAATCGCGCTCATGGCGCAGACGCTTGATGAAGACACCACCAAAGCGCTCACCCAAACTCCGGTGTGGACAGCCTACCTTGATAGCCGCCGTGCTATGGAACGCACTCGTGCCAACATAGAAAAGTTTGCTGAGATCATGAAGGAGCTCAGTGAGGACCAGGGCACGGCTTAATTGCCTGGCTTCATGTAAGTCAAAAAGTCTCGCAGCGCCTGCTTCTGTGTTTCACCCACCGAAAACGTCACCGCGTCAAACTTGATCTCGAGTGAGTTCGCCTTAGTAAGCTTCACGAACGTCTCGTAGGGCATACGGAAAACAAGCCGCTCGCCTATCCAGACACGGCCGGGAACGGGACGTTTGACCGCCCAGCGATTGGAACTGAGAAAAGTCTTTTCCCCGTCGATAATGAAAACTACATACAAGTTCGTGCTCAGTCTTCCTCTCACGACGGTTTGCAGTTCGAAGTCGACGATGGCAGGCGCCACAACCTGGCGCCCGGGAAAACTAAACGAGGGACTCATATGAAGACTAATATATTTGCATTGTTCGCCTGAGATCTTCACCGGTGAAAGTCTGACGGTGGTCTTGTCCTTACCAGTGTCGTAGCTGGTTTCAATCTTTGCGGACACTTCCTGCTCAATACTCAAGCTCGTCAACATTAAGCGAGATGCCGTGAACTGTGAGGTAAACAGCGAAACGAGTAGTAGCAGTGTTGTCCGATTTAGCATGCCATTTCAAAGCAGCCGCGAAGCGGCGGCAGTTAGTAGCCCCGTGCGTTAGCGCGGGGCCCGGAAAGTATGCAACGAGTGGAGCGCCGAAGGTGCGACACCTGAGACGATCGTGGAGCTATGCGATCGTAAGTAGCGCGGCCGCAATAGGAATTATTTTCGGCAGAAACAAAAATCCGGTGGGTAGGTTTCATTAAGTTGTGCCGGGAGTTTGGTGGCCTGCGGTTTAGGAGGAGCGTTCGGCGGGAAGCACAGCCATGATCACCTGGCGCTCGCGTCCGCCGTCAAACTCGCAAAGAAAAATTCCCTGCCAACGCCCGAGCAAAAGTTTCCCTTCCTTGAAGGGAATGGTGACAGAAGAACCAACCAGCGTTGCCTTGATGTGCGCATCGGAATTTTCTTCGCCATGTCGAAAACCCATACCGTGTTGCGGAATCAAGGTACGCAGGAGGTGCAGCATGTCACGCGGCACGTCGGGGTCGGCGTTCTCGTTTACTGTTAAGCCCGCCGTCGTGTGCTGCACATACAACACGACCACGCCTTCCTGTTCACCGGATGCAGTTAACTCTTGTTGCACTTTATCGGTGAACTCAACCAGCTCTTCGCGCTCGCGTGAACGCACTCTTAGTGTGTAGAGCATATTTTCGAACTCCTGCCTGGCAGAACCGCGACTGTAAGGGAGCGGTCGATTAACTCAGACGATCGGGCTTCCGCCAGCAATGGGTGATTATAGACGTGACGTGAGGCGCAAAGGAAAAAGCCCCTGACGAGCGACAGTCGAGCAGCCGACAATCCTCATCAGGGGCGTGTGGAATGATCGAGAAACTACGGTTTGTCCAGCACGAATTTGTAGCTCATGACGCCTTTCACTTTTACAGGCTCGCCATTTAGCAGGCTTGGCTTAAAGCGCGCCTTTAAGGCCGCTGCCTCCGAGACAGCGTAGAGTTCTTTCGGCCCACTATCCGCTTTCGCGTAAATTACATGGCCATCGTCGCCGATGGTGATAACGACAGCCACGATGCCTTCGATTTTTTGTTCCTTTGCTTCCTCCGGGTAGACGGGCCGCGGCGCTTCAATCAATTCGCCCTTTTTCACTTTCTCCTTGCTCTTCTCCTTCGAGGATTTGTCCTTATCAGATTTATCGGAGTCCTTATCCTGTGCCGGCGGTTCTGCAGGTTGCGCAGCCTGTACTGGTTGCGCCGGCTGTGGCGGTTGAGGCGGCTGCGCCGGAGTCGACGGAACCGAAGGCGATGCGGGAGACGGAGGCGGAGGTGGCGGCTGCTTGACCTTCTTCGAAGATCGCTTGTCTGCGGCTGCCGCTGATTCCGGCGTCATCTGATCGCTGCCAGTCAGACTTCCTACTTCGCCACTTTCTCCCGTGGCCGTTTTGAGCGCCCGCGGGCGACTATAAACTCCGGCGGCGACCAAAATGAGTAATGCCAATCCCACCAGGGCAACGGCCAACAGCCGAGATGCCAGACCTGAGCTGCGTTTTGCGTTTCCAGTAGACATGATGTTCTCAATCCTCCTTCGTAAATTAGAGCCACTCGCAGCGCCAGTTACGCCGGCCACTCGCCAGCCAAAACAAAAGCGCACCACTTTTAGAATGCTCGAGGCATAGGCTTCGGGCATCCGGCAAACTTCCATCACCCTTTCGTCGCAGGCTTGCTCACGCTCGTCGAATAATCTGCGACTGATGAACCAAACGAGCGGGTGAAACCACAGCAGCGCACAGAGCGCCAACTGAACATTGCCGATCAAATTGTCGCGACGTTGGATGTGGACCAGCTCGTGAAGCATGATGGCTTCCAACTCATCCTCGTCGAGATGCTTCGCGATTGACTTTGGCAACACAATCGTCGGCCGCCACACCCGCCAAACGGCCGGTTCAATCTTCAGCGGTGAAATCACCAGGCCGACCTTACCTTGCCAGTGAAGCGAGCTTCGCGCCCGCTCAAGCGCCTGCCACTCGCGGTCGTCGCGGCTGATTTGACTCAAGCGCAAAGAACGCAAGAAGCTGTGCCGGCGAATTCCCCACAGCAGCAGAATCGTTAGACTGCCAATCAACCAGATTGCTGTTAGTACGAAGTAGATCTCGTGGTGCCGCGCTGCATTGCCGGCAACTATCGTCACCTCATAAGTAGACGCCAGGGTCACTACTGGCTCGGCGAATCCAGACCAGAGCACAGAGTTTTGATTGGTCTGTTGGAACGCGCGCAGAAACGGAAAAGATTGAATACCGGTTTGCTGTGCCAGGAAGACGAAGAGAGCGGCGGGGATGAGGAACTTTGCAGAAGCAAGCAGACAGAAGGTGTGACGCCATTGGGCAGGCCCGCGTCTGAGTACAAACGATGCGACCAGGATGACCAACGCAAAAACAGTTGTCTGCCACAGATGATCGGCAAAACGAGGCCACCACCAGGCGGAAGCTGCCCCTAACCATTCATAGATGGCGGTCATTTCGCCCTCCTTCCCGGTCGTTTGCTTTTCTTCTCGCTGCCGCTGGATTCCCTGGCGCCGGTGGCCGCGCTCTTGTTCGACTCCAGTTCACCCAGCGTGCTTTCCAAATCCCTGATGTCCTGAAGCGTTAGTTGTCCGGTTTCCACGAGCTGCGCCATCAGCGAACGCGGGGAACCGCCGAAGACATGTAGCAATTCGTCAAGCAAACGGTTGTGTGCCGCCTTCCGAGTAACCACCGCTTCAAAGATATGTGCGTTGCCGATTTTCTTGACGCGCCGCACTGCTCCCTTTTCCTCCAGACGGTAGATGATCGTCTGCACCGTCGTGTAGGCCGGGCGTTTCCGTTCCGGGAGCTGCTCCTGAATCTCGCGCACTGAAGCGCTGCCGAGCGCCCACACCGCGCCCATAACCTCCAACTCCAAACGGGTCAGGCGCACCTGCTTTTCTTTGGCCACCGGGGTCTCCTTTACTACGAATGAGGTTGAATCTACTACAACTGTGGTTGAGTTGTCAACAAAAAGAGCGGGTAATAGAGCAAAGGGTAAAAGGGGAAAAGAAACGGCCAACCGAAGTCTTCGGTTAGCCGGTGCTCTTAATCACTGACTCGGATCTATTTTTTTTGG
Organism: bacterium; assembly: GCA_040004575.1. Classification (GTDB taxonomy): domain Bacteria; phylum Acidobacteriota; class Blastocatellia; order Pyrinomonadales; family Pyrinomonadaceae; genus PSRF01. The sequence continues at coordinate 1,711 of JBDUAQ010000042.1, read as the reverse complement.
GAAGCTTTGCGTTTGAGAAGGGCCCAGCCGGTTGGCAGTACTGCCGCGGCCAACAAAATCTTAATGATGTCGCCGGCGATGTGCGGAGCCACGCTGACCTTGAAGGCGGCAAGCGGCGCCGTATGCATCAGCACCGAAAACCAGGCCCAGCCCGCGAGCAGGATCACGATTGAGCCGACGGCCATCGCCGCGACTGCGGTAACGAAGCGCTTGTCCCAACCGTTTTCGGCGAAGGCGCCGGTTATGAAAGCTGCGGCGGGAAAAGCGACGAGATATCCGCCGGTAGGCCCAAGGAGATGAGCTACACCGCCAGAGCCGCCATAAAAGAAAGGCAGCCCGCTCGTGCCCTCGATCAAATATGCGATCATCGCCATCGCGCCGAGTCGCGATCCGAGTAGCGCTCCGGTCAGCAGGACCGCAAAAGTCTGGGCCGTGATTGGCACCGGGCCAATTGGGATCACGATCTGAGCGGCAAGCGCAGTCAGCAAACTAAACACTACCGCCAGCGAGACAGATCGCGTCCAGTCGAGCGGAGCGAGTGCCGCGCCAATCAGCGTGTCCGGTTGGGCCTGTTCAAAAGACGTACTCATTGAGCAACCTCAATCTTAGTTTCGAGTCACTGCAATTCTAAACTCGAAACCCGAAACTGGGAACTCGAAACTGGTCTAATCGTTCGGCGCGTCTTTGCCTCCAGCCGACGCCAACGTGCCGATGCGCATTTTATGAAACGACCGCCAGACAAACACGAGCGAGGCGAGAAAGAAAACCGCGGCCAGGATGTGGCTGATCATTGGGCCATTCTCGCCAAACTGGCCTTGCCTGTCGGCGATTGAAACTGCCAATTCCACCGCCAGCAAGCCAAACAACGTCGTGAACTTAATCACCGGGTTCAGCGCGACTGACGAGGTGTCCTTGAACGGATCACCCACCGTGTCGCCAACCACAGTTGCATCGTGCAGTGCGGTGCCCTTTTGTTTCAAGTCTACTTCGACGACTTTCTTCGCGTTGTCCCAGGCGCCGCCGGCATTAGCCATGAAGATGGCCTGATAGAGTCCGAAGATAGCAATCGAGATCAGGTAGCCGATGAAGAAAAACGGCTCGACAAACGCGAAGGCCAGTGTCGAAAAGAATATCGTCAGGAAGATATTGAACATGCCTTTCTGCGCATACTGCGTGCAGATCTGGACGACCTTCTTGCTATCTTCAACCGATGCTTTTTCCACTCCCTCCAAACGAATGTTTGCCTTAATAAACTCGACCGCGCGATAAGCGCCAGTCGTTACAGCCTGAATGGAAGCGCCCGTGAACCAATAAATCACCGCGCCGCCCGTGATCAGCCCCAACACAAAAGGCGCATGCAGCAATGACAAACTGTTGAGCGCCGCTGAGTCGTTGAGTTGGTGAGTCAACACCATGATGATGGAGAAGATCATAGTGGTGGCGCCAACCACGGCAGTGCCAATCAACACCGGCTTGGCAGTTGCCTTGAAAGTATTGCCGGCACCGTCGTTTTCTTCCAGCAGATGTTTGGCGCGCGTGAAGTTAACGTCCATATTGAAGTCGCGTTTGACCTCAGCTTCGACGTCCGGCACTTGTTCGATCAGCGAGAGCTCGTAAACGGATTGTGCGTTGTCAGTCACCGGGCCATACGAGTCGACCGCGATCGTGACCGGTCCCATGCCGAGAAATCCGAAGGCCACCAGGCCAAAGG
>JBDUAQ010000196.1:0-5942 GCA_040004575.1 bacterium | reverse complement strand
GCGATGCGATCAAACTCCGGCGTCAAAGGCTTGAGCCCTTCCGCCTCAATTTTCGCTTCATCCATACAGGTCGCGAAATAATCGCCGACCTTCTGTTCACTGCTGCCTTTCACGGCATTAGTGTTCTTGGCGGAAGCTTCCAATATCTGGTGCAGCGTTTCCCGGTTTCTCTCGTCGAGAAGATTTGCCACGCCCCAGGCCGGATAGGCCGCGGGAATAGGATTGGCAGCCATCCAGCCGCCGTTGGCGTATTGATAAAAATCGGTACAGGCGGCGGTGTTTGGATCCAGGCTCGCGCGATCGTAACCATGACCGGTCTGGCCCCAAATGGTAGCGACGCTGAAGGTCAACAACAGCAAAGTGGCAGTCAGGGATTTACGCAAGTTCTTCATATGATGCTCTATTATTTCAGTTAGACGTGACTGTTTGTTGGAAAACGATGGTTGAGACTTGCAGACGCAGGCTTACCTCAACCCGGGCAGACGACTAATACGCGATCGGAAAGAATTAGTTTCGCCGATCCGCCGAACTATGCGCAACCGAAGGCAGATCAACAAACTCCTTGAACTGCCTGGTATGTAACCCTGGGTTGCGTGCGGCGATTTGCTGGGACCGCGGGCGTCCCGCCCGCAACGCGCCGCAGGCGAGATTATCCTTCAGATGAAGGCCGTAAGAGGTTTTTCGCGCTGCGCGCTCATTGCGGGCGGGACGCCCGCGGTCCCAGCAAACACGTTGAGCCGCTCACCGATCCTTTTGCATCTTCCGAAATTTCCTGACAACTAAGTCCCGGCGCAGCGGACTCAAGTGGCGAATGAAGAGTATTCCGTCGCAGTGGTCGGTTTCATGCAGGAAGCAACGCGCCGCAAGTCCACTTGCCTCACGTTCGAAAGTATTTCCCTGAACGTCTTGCGCTCGCAGAACAGCGCGCTCGGGGCGTTTCAGCTCAGCCGGCACTTTGGCAACCGATAGACAGCCTTCCTCGCCACTTTGTTCGCCATCCACCGAAATGATTTCCGGATTCGCCGCAACTAGTTTGATTCCATCACAGTCCATGACGAACAGACGAAGCGGCACACCGATCTGCTGCGCGGCCAAACCGACACCTCGCGCGTCGTACATCGTCTCGAACATGTCGCGAACGAGAGTTGCCAGCTCAGAGTCAAAATTTTCGATCGGCTCGCCCGGTAACAGAAGAACTGGAGCGGGATATTCAATTATCGCTCGTATGGCCATTAACGGATTCCATTCCTGCGAAGAATTTCAAACGCGCGCGTCACCCATCAGGCGCAGCATGCATCCCATCCCCTGCCGACAACCAACATTCGATGCGAAAAGGAATTTTCTTTGCTAAACTCTACGCCTCTCCTGATCTTAATTGAAAGTCCCCTGTTCCCCATGTCCGTGCTACGCAAGTCTACGATGGGAAGTGCTTGAGGAGTTCTGTAATCAAAATCATGGAAAGCAAATATCCTTTAAAAACTACGGCGCTTCCAAGCCAGCCTGAAAAGGAAGTGGTTGATAGGAAGGACCTTAACAGCAGAAAGCCTGACTCGCCCACGTTTTTGATTCTGGTGGTTGATGATTCTGCCGACAACGTAGCTATGCTTAGTTTGGATCTCCAGCAAGAGGGTTATAGGGTCGTTACCGCCACTAACGGCGAGGAAGCGATCAGCGTAGCTAGCTCTACTCAGCCTAACCTCATTTTAATGGACATCAGCATGCCAAGGCTGGATGGATTGGGAGCGACGCGGAGGATACGTGAAAGCGATGCGCTGCGAGACGTGCCGGTAATTGCGATTACTGCTTTCGGCACCGAAGGTTTTCAGCGGGCCGCATACGATGTCGGCGTTTCGGGTTATTTGACTAAACCCATCGATTTTCGTCGCATGCATCAGCTGGTCGCGCGACTCCTCGCACCCGGAGGTTCCGGTAACCTGGTGAACTCATAGAACGCGGGATCAAATTGCAGGAAGCGTGGGCATTACACGCTGATTAATTCTTCCTCAGGTTTCTTCAAAAACTCAAACGGCTCAACGATCTTGCCGGCGATTGCGGAGGCAGCGACGACGTAAGGTGATGCGAGATAGAGTTTGCCGGGACCGCTGCGCCCGGGGAAGTTTCTGTTCTGCGCACTGACGGTGACTGTCTCGGCATTCGGAGAAGCGCCGGGGCCGGCATTGATACAAGCGCCGCAACTGGGATCGATCAACTCCGCGCCAGCCTGCTCAAAGATTTCTATGTATCCTCGACTGCGCGCGTACTGCTTGATCTTCTGGGAACCAAACTGAAGATAGAGATGAACGCCGGGTGCGACGCGCTTCCCTTGCGCGAGCGCGTTCTGCAAGACCTCGGCATACATGTCCATGTCAGCCATTTTGCCGCCGGTACACGAACCACCATAAGCAGCGTCGATGCGAATATCTTCGCGTAACTCGTCGATGGGAATGCCGTTGCGAGGATCGCCGGGCAGCGCCACCATCGGCCGAATCGCGTCGAGATCGATTTCAAACACGGCGGCGTATTCGGCATCCGGATCGCTGTAAGTAAATCCCTTGCGTACTTCTTCCGGATCAAGACCGCGCATCTTCACAATGTAATCAAGTGTGCGTTCGTCGGGTTCGATGATTCCGGTTGTGCCGCCTGCTTCGACTGACATGTTAGTTAGGGTCGCTCGTTCATCCATCGGCCAGTTCTTGAGATCGTCGCCCGCAAACTCCAAAACTTTCCCGATCCCTTTGCTCGTCTTCATGTAATCGCTCGCGAGTATGACGAGCATCACATCTTTCGCCGCAACGTCCGCACGCTTGCGTCCCTTCAAAACGTAACGCACCGTCTCGGGAACTTTGATCCGAATATCTTTCGCGAACCATGCATTCGCCATGTCGGTCGAGCCGACGCCAAACGCGAAGCAACCGAGCACGCCCGCCATGCAGGTGTGCGAGTCGGTGCCGATGACGATCTGTCCGGGCAGCGCGAGATCTTCGACGACCGCGTTGTGGCAGATTGCTTCCGAACCGCCCTCAGGATTTTCACCGTATAGCCTGATCCCCTGCTTCGTGGTGAACTCTTCCTGCGTCGTCGCCAGGCCATCCGCTCTTTCCAGCAGTCCCATCTCGCGATGCTTTGCCGGCATCACCTTGCTAAGGAAAGTCAGGTGATCGCGAAAAGCAAAGACTGACTCCGGCTCCGTCACGCGAGCATCCTGGCCCAACGCTTGTTTCAAAAGCGACTCCGCCATCGGCGTTACGTACTCATGCGAGAAGCGCACATCAGCAACAGCAAACAACGCATCACCCGGCTTCACTGCCGCCACGCCAACTTCACCGGCACGCACAAACGCATGACGCGCGATGATCTTTTCAACAATCGTCATCGGCCGCGGTTTGTTTTTTAAGCCACCCGCTGACGCAGGTGGTTCTGACAGTGGCGGCGGCGTCACTTCACCAGCCACGCGCGCCTTGTTGTAGTTGAACAGCCCGCCGTATTCGACGATGTCTCTTGAAATTTGATCGAGACCGTCGGTGAACTCCCGGAGCGGAATCGCTTCACCGCGCTGGATGCGTGCTATCAAATTAAAATCCGTCGACGTCAACAAGCCGATGTTTTGCGAGTTTTGCCCGTAAATTTTTTCGATACTCTTGGCGATGACAAGTTGAATACCCGCCGCCTTTTCTGCGTAAGGCGCCGTCTCGCGAGATGAACCGCAGCCTTTCGACAATCCGGAGACGACTACAGCGAAGCCGCCATTCTTCACTTCGTCTTTTTTCACCGCCGCATCGCGCATGCCCACATAGACGTATTGCCCGAGCGTCTCATCGTAGTAAAAGCAAACCCAGCCCGGCGTGATCTCGTCAGTTGAGATATTGCTCATCAGCGGCAGGTCGTCATTCCGGAGACGCTCGGCGAGTTCTGCTTCAAGCCGCTCGCGCTCGGCACCCTCGGCTTCCAATTGTTGACGAATAAGAGAAGTGTCGTCGGTTAGAAAGAGAATGCGGCCGGTGAATTTCACGCGCTCGGGTAACTGCGAAGACTTATCGGAACTCATTAATACTCCTTGCCAGAATCATGCGTCATTTATATACCTCATTATAGCCTCGGCCGCGTAAAACCTTCGAATGAGCCGGCCACAGATAGACACGGATAAACACGGGTCAGATCAAACACAGAACTGGAATGGTTAATCCTATCCGTGTGATCTGCTTAAGTCTGTGTCTGATTCGTTGGTGGGGCCTACTCAAGATGACTTTCTTCATACTGCATCGCGCCGACCACATTGCCTTCGGTGTCTTCGAAAAAGATAAGAGTGCCGACCGTCGGAATGTGAAACTTCGGCATGACAATCTTGCCACCGCTCGCTTCAACGGCTTTGACGGTCTCGTCGACATCGGCAACACCGAGCGTACACTCAAAACCGTAAGTCGGTTTGCCGGCGACAACCTCGCGCCGCCCCTGCAACGCACCCTGAACGCCGGGATCCGCTTCGGTTCCCGTTTTGATCAGGAAAAACCCGGGCGGTCCCCACGCGGTAAACTGCCAGCCGAAAGCCTGCTCATAAAATTTGCGCGCGCGGTTGACGTTGTCGGCATGAACGGCAAAGTGCTTGACGTTGTTTGGCATTGTCCTTAGTTCCTTTTGTTGAAGCTGGAGATTGCGAAGTGCTAATATCACCATTCGATGGTTGGTAGCAATCAGTTTTGGAGTGCGCCCACTTGTCGGCGCTTTGATTGTTGGCGACCTGTCGCCAACAGCGTCGCGACAAGTCGCGACGTACGAAAGCGGTGACAAGTCACCGCACTCCAAAAACCGAGGTGAGCGAATCATGACGCGAGTGATTGGAATCGGCGGCATCTTTATTAAGGCGAAGGATCCGGAAAAACTGCGCGCCTGGTACCAGAAGCATCTGGGCCTGGAGCCTGACACTTACGGCAGCGTCGTTTTCCATTGTCCCGCTAGTGAAGCAGAGCAGCAGACTGCGCAGACAGTTTGGTCGTTATTTCCGAGTGACACAAAATACTTCGATCCGAGCAGCGCGCCTTTCATGATCAACTATCGCGTTGAGAACCTCGCCGAACTCCTGAAGCAGCTTAGGAGCGAAGGCGTAGAGGTGGATGAACGTACGGAAGAATACGAATACGGTCGCTTCGGGTGGATCATGGATCCCGAAGGCAACCGTATTGAGCTCTGGGAACCGGGCGTTCCTGTCGCCAAGTCCTAAGCGCCAACGGCGTGAAATGCAGCAGCCTTTGGCGCTTCAGAAGTTGGGCCAATCCAACGACGAAAAGAGTTGGTTGACGTCACGGGCCCAGGTAAGACTAAGAAGGCTTCGAAACAATCTGAGGTTCACAGAGCCAAAAAAAACTGAATCCCAAACTCAACGCACGGGCGTGCATTCCCCAAACACTGGACTTAGAATGATCGCATAGTTCGAGTTTTTCTTATTCCGACTTTGCTGGTGCGCTCATTGCGGAGAAACAGATTCAACTATTTCCTTGCCGTCCTGGCAGCGCTCGGGATGATTGCGTCAGTGGGCCTGACACAACAGTCACCCGATCTTAAGAAGTTACCAAACTTCCACGAGGTTAACCCCAAACTTTACCGCGGCGGACAACCCGCAGCCGGTGGTCTTCAGCAAGTTCTCAATCTTGGCGTGAAGACGATAGTGAATTTGCGTGGCGAAGGTGAAGGCGTTAGCAAAGAAGAGGAGGAGGCTCGTGCCCTGGGTCTGCGGTTTATCCATGTACCCTTTGCGCGCTCGGGGCGTCCGCGCGACGCCGACATGAAACTAGTCTTATCAATCGTTAATACGCCCGAATACCAACCCGTCTTTGTTCACTGCAAACAGGGCGCCGACCGAACTGGGACAGTAATCGCAATTTACCGTATTACGCATGATGGTTGGACGAGCGAACAGGCGAAGGCGGAAGCCAAGAGTCATGGGATGC